>DASXCR010000214.1:0-11719 GCA_036491075.1 Solirubrobacteraceae bacterium | reverse complement strand
CGATCACGAACGGGATGTTGATCGCGAAGATCCAGCGCCACGACGCGCCGTCGATGAGCTGGCCGCCGACGAGCGGCCCGACGACGGCCGCGATCCCCGACCACGCCGTCCACGACCCGACGGCGCCGCCGCGCTGCGCCGGCGGGAACGCCGCCACGATGACGGCCAGCGCGCTCGGCGTCAGCAGCGCGCCGAACACGCCCTGCGCGATGCGCCCTGCCACGACGACCTCGATGCTCGGCGCGAGCGCGCAGACGAGCGACATCGCGCCGAAGCCGACGACGCCGACCGTGAACACGCGCCGCTCGCCGAGCAGGTCGCCGAGCGATCCGCCGACGAGGATCAGCGCGGCGAGCGCGAGCAGGTAGCCGTTGGAGATCCACTGCTGCCCGGCGAGGCCGCCGCCGAGGTCCTTCTCGATCGCCGGCAGCGCGACGTTGACGACCGTCGAGTCGAGGCCGACGACGAACGTGCCCATGATCGCCGCCAGCAGGCTGAGGCGCTGGATGCGGGTCATCGCGTGCGTGGCGCCTCGCGCATCGTGGCGACCACACTACGGGCGTTGCCGAAGTCCTCACCGGGCGAGACCCGCCGCACGCTACGGTGCGGGCATCGAGGAGATCGCCGCCGACGCCGCCGCAACCGAGGAGGACGAGACCGTCAGCGATCAGCTCGAGCGCTGGCTGCGGGGAGACGGGCGCAAGACGCTCGGCAGCCTGATCGAGGTCTTCGGCGAGCGCAGCTTCGCGATCGTCTTCGCGCTGCTGATGGCGCTGCCGGCGCTGCCGCTGCCGACCGCGGGAGCGACGCACGTGCTCGAGGTCATCACGATGCTGCTCGCGCTCGAGCTGATCGCGGGGCGGCGCGACATCTGGCTGCCCGAGCGCTGGAAGCGCCTCGAGCTCGGCGGCGGCTCGCGCGAGAAGTTCGTCGCCAAGCTGCTCGGCCTGATTCGCCGGCTGGAGCGCTTGTCGCGCCCGCGCGGCCGGCGGTTGTTTCACTACCGCCTCAGCGGGATCCTGTTCGGCCTCGCGGTGCTGGTGCTGACGCTGCCGGCGTTCCTCGCGCCGCCGTTCTCCGGCCTCGACACGCTGCCCTCGATCGGCGTCGTCGTGCTGGCGCTCGGGGTGCTGCTGACGGACGTGGTCCTCGTCGGCGCCGGCCTGGTCGTCGGCTCGTTCGGCGCCGTGCTGATGATCGGCTTCAGCAGCCTCGTGCTGAAGTGGACGAAGGAGCTCTTCTAGAGCGATCGTGGGTCGTCAGCCCGCGCGCCGCGCGAGGCGACCGTCGGCGATCGCGCCGAGGTCGACGTCGTCGAGCGACGACACGACGATGTCCGCGTCCGCGCCCTCGAGCAGCGCCTCGTCGTCGTGGCGCGCGAGGCCGAGGGCGGCGAACGCGCCCGCCTTCGCGGCCTGCACGCCGGACACGGCGTCCTCGACGACGAATGCCGCCGACGGCTGGATGCCGAGCTCGGCCGCGGCCGTCAGGAAGATCTGCGGGTGCGGCTTGCCGCGCTCGAAGTGGCGGCCCGAGATGTCGACGTCGAACGCGGCCAGCAGCGTCAGCCCCGGCGACAGCCAGGGGTACGAGAGACCCTGAGCCTCGGCGAACTCGTCCAAGCGGATCTGGCGCAGGAACAGCCCGGCGTTGCGCGACGACGACGCCGCCGCGACCTTCACTCCCGCGTCCTTGATCGCCAGCAGGAAGCGCAGCGCGTCGTCGTACGCCGAGAACCTCCCCGCCTCGATCAGCTCGACGACCACCTCCTGCTTGCGCTCGGCATACGCGTTCACGCGCGCGCCGTCGGGATCCGGCACGCCGAAGTGCTCCAGCGCGGCCGTCGCGCCCTCCATCCGCGGCTTGCCCGACAGCACCTGCTGGTAGACCTGCGGCGTGAAGGCGCCGGGCGTCCACGTCGTCTGCTCGCGCACGTCCGCCCAGTCGCCCTCCATCAAGGCGTTGAACGTGTCGCGCCACGCGGCCTCGTGCGGCGAGTCGACGAGCACGCCGTCGACGTCGAAGATCGCTCCTGCAAATCCCATCCGCGGTCAGCTCCCCTGTCCGACGGCTGCAGGCGTCGCCAACGCGAACGTGCAGCGCTCGCCGGCGCCGAGCTCGCGCACGTCGTCGCCGATGCCGACCTTGATCGGCCGGCTGAAGCCACCCGTGATGACGACCGTCAGCTCGTCGCGGCCGACCGTCACGCGGATCGGCGTGCCGCGCACCTGCATCGGAAACGACAGTCCGTCGAGCTTGTCGGTCAGCGTCGGCGCGAAGTACAGGACGCCGTCGCGGATCTCGGCGCCGGTGTAGGCGCGCTGGACGAGGTCGACCGTCCCCGCCATGACCCCGAGGTGGATGCCCTCCTTCGTCGTGCCGCCCTGCACGTCGCCGACGTCGGACTCCAGCGCGACGAGGAAGCGCTCCCAGGAGTGCTCGGGGTCGATCGGGGCGAGCACGCCCGCGTGCGCGATGTAGCTCAGCGTCGAGCCGTGCGACGTGCGCTTGTCGTAGTAGTCGATCGTCGCCCGCGCGCTGTCGGGACCCCACTCGTAGCCCAGGCGCTCGAACAGCCGCCCGATCTCGTCGGGCGAGAAGAGGAAGAACAGCAGCACCGTGTCGGCCTGCTTGGCGAGCTTGTAGCGGTCGGGATCGTCGCCCTCGGCGCGCAGGATCCGGTCGAGGCGCTGGATGTTGCCGTGCTTGGCGCGGTAGGCGTCCCAGTCGAGTTCCTCGAGCTCGTCGTAGCCCTCGAACTGGCTGATGATGCCGTCGTCGTGAAACGGGACGTACATCTTGCGGCTCATCTCGTCCCACTTGGAGATCTCGTCGTCGCCGAGACCGAGCTTCGCGCGCAGCGTGTCGCGGCGGCGCTGGGTCAGCAGCCCGAGCACCGTGCCGGCCTGCTCGCAGATCCACGCGACCATCACGTTGGTGTAGGCGTTGTTGCGCAGTCCGTTCTCCTCGGCGTCCGGGTACTTCTCGTGAAACTCGTCGGGGCCCATGACGCCGTGGATCTCGTAGCGGTCGCGATCGGGGTCGTAGTGCGCGATCGAGCCCCAGAAGCGCGCGATCTCGAGCATCATCTCGCCGCCGTGGTCGCGCAGGAAGTCGAGGTCGTCCGTCGCCTGGTGGTAGTGCCAGATGTTGTAGAAGATCGCCGCGTTCACATGGCGCTGACGGTGGCTGAGGTCGGGGTCCCACTGTCCCGAGAGCGGATTGAGGTGAACGATCTGCGTCTCCTCCGAGCCGTCGCTGCCGCTCTGCCACGGGAACATCGCGCCCTTGTAGCCGGCGGCGCGTGCCGCCGCGCGCGCCTCGCCCAGGCGCCGGTAGCGGTACATCAGAAGCTCGCGCGTGATGTCCGGCAGGCGCGTCGTGAGGTAGCGAAAGACGTACAGCTCGTCCCAGAACACGTGGCCGCGGTACGCCTCGCCGTTGAGGCCGCGCGCGGGGACGCCCGCGTCGTGGTTGGTCGTGTGCATCGAGCAGACCTGCAGGATGTGCGAGATGTGCAGGCGCAGCAGCTGCTGCACGCGCTGGTTTTGCGGCAGGTAGACGTCGCTCGAGCGCCACAGCTCGTCCCACGCGCGGGTGTGGCGCTGCAGCGCCTCCTCGAAGTTCGGGTAGCGCGCGCAGGACTTGCCGGCGTTGCCGAGCGGCTCGTTGATCGCGCGGTCGCGCGAGGTGTAGAACGCGACGAGCTTCTCGACGCGCACCGTCTCGCCCTGGCGCAGCTCGAAGCCGAGCACCTGCTGGATGTAGTCCTCCATCTGGTACAGCGTGCGGCGCACGTCGACGACCTCGCAGTCTCGGAACACGCGCGTGCGCGCCGCCTGCGCGACGTAGATGTTCGACTGGCGCGTCTCGACGTGCAGCGCGATCAGCTCCGGCCCGAACGTGCGCGGCGAGACGGGGTCGAGATGGCGGCCCTCGAGCTGGCGGTAGCGCGCGACGCCGCCGTTGGTGACGCGGCCGTCGAGCGCCGCGACGACCTCGACCGCGCCGGACCAGTTCTCCGCCGTCAGCGTCCACTCGATCGCGGCCTGGTGGGAGTGCGCCATGCTCGCGAAGCGCCGGCTGCGCAGCGACGTCTCGCGCCCCGCGCGGTCGCGGAAGCGCAGCTCGCGGACGACCATCGCCGTGCCGATGTCGTAGACGTGGCGGTAGTCGAGCAGCTCGACGTTGTCGAAGCGGATCGCGTCCTCGTCCTCGATCTTCAGCATCAGGACGAGCCAGTTGGGCAGGTTGACGAGGTCCTCGTTGAGGACCGGCCGCCCGCCCATGATCGTCGTCTCGCGGTTGTAGAGGCCGTGGGCGTACGTGCCGGGGTAGTGGACGTCGTCGGCGTCCTCCCACTCGGCGGCTCCACGTGTGCAGAAGTAGCCGTTTCCGGTCGAGGTCAGCGCCTCGCGCAACCCCTCGTCTGAGCGATCGAACGCGTCGTATACCAGCGGTCGCTCGTCCATCGAGCCGTGACGCTAGCGCACCCTGGTTGCGGGGAGGTTGTCGCGTCGTGAGGCGGCCGGCGCAAGGGGGAGGCGAGCAGCTCGCCAGACCCCGCAGGGGGATGAGACGTGCTCGAACGCGAGCAGGGCCGGTGCACGAACGGCGCGGCGGCCGGCCCCGGGGGAAGGGCCGGCCGCTGGTGTGGCCGGGGGTCTGGTCGGCGAACGCCGCGCGCTCAGGCGGCGGCGGGCGGGGGCCCGTGCCTCGCCGGGCGGTTGGCCGCGAAGGCGGCCTGGACGGCGTCGCTGCTGATCCCGAGGCTCGTCGCGATCGCGGCGTACATCGCGGTCTGACGGGCGGCGTCGGCGGTCGTGCGGGCCGCGTCGATCTTGTCGAAGGCGGCCTTGACGGTCGCCTCGTCGAGGTTCAGGCCGGTCGCGAGCGCGCTGATCAGCTTCGCGTCGTCCGGCTTGGCCGGGCGGCTGCCGGCCGGCTTGGTGCCGGCGGCGGGCTTGGCGCCGGCGGCGGGCTTCGTACCGGCGGCGGGCTTGGTGCCGGCGGCGGGCTTGGTGCCGGCGGCGGGCCTCGCGGGTCGGTTCGCGTCGAGGATCGCCTGGACCTTCGCGACGTCGACGCCGAGCGCGGTCGCGAGCGTCGACGCCATCGACGCCGGCTTGCCGCCCGCCCCCTGCGCCGGCTTCGCCGCGTCCACCGCCGCCTTCAGCTGTGCCGTGGTCACGCCCAGCGTCTTCGCGATCGCCGCGAGGTTCGCGGTCGACATCATCGGGCCGCCGCCGTGGCGGTCACCCGGACCGGCGGGGTGCGAGGTCCTGGTCGTACCGCCGGTCTGCGATGCGGCCTGCGCGACCCCGATCCCGCCGCCTGCGACGAGCGCGGCGGCCGATACGGCTGCGGTGATCCTGCGAACTCTGAACATGGGGCTCTCCTCGGCATCGTGGTCGAGCGCTGTCGCTCGCGGTGAGAGCAAGATCGGGCACGAACCTGAGCCCCGCGTGGGAGGCGACTGGGACTTCGCCGGTTGTGCGATCTCGCCGAGCGTGCGCCGAATCACACCCGCGCGCGCGGGGTTCGTGCACAGTGACGAGCATGGACCCGTCGACCGTCACCCACGCCCCGGAGATCGCAGAGCGGCTGCGGCTGCTCTACGTCGAGCGGGCGCTGGCCGAGATCGAGGGCCTCGCCGGCAACGCGAGCTACATGGAGGATCTCGAGGACGAGATCAGCGGCTGTCGTGACGCCTACGTCGGGGCCGCCGTGACGGAGATCGCCGTGCTGCGCCGCGTGCTCGGCGCGCGGCTCTGCGGCTGAGCTCCACGGGGCTCGCCTTCCGACGGCTTCGCGCTCTGCGCCACGCCCGGCGCGGCCAGCTACCGCGTCAGCATCCGCTCCAGCAGCACGTCCGGGTGCAGGCCCTCGAAGCGGTTGAGCATGAAGTCGCTGGTGAAGAGGGCCATGAAGGTGCCGTCGGAGCGATAGAGGACGTCGGCGTGGCGGCTTGCCCGCAGGACCTCCGCGCCCTCCTTGTCCGTGCGCCGCGCGAGCGTCCAGTTCGTCGGGTCGAGGCCGACGACGACGCCGAACTCGTGCTCCAGGCGGGCCACGGCGACCTCGAACTGCAGCGGCCCGACCGCGGCCAGCACGGGAGCCGGATCGGCGCCCGGGTCGCGGCGCAGGAGGTGCACCACGCCCTCCTCGGCGAGCTGCTCGAGGCCGCGGTGAAACTGCTTGTGTCGGGTCGCGTCGCGGTTTCTCACCGTGACGAAGTGCTCGGGCGCGAGCGTGGGAATCGGCGGGAACGTCACCGGCTCGTCGAGGTACAGCGTGTCGCCGACGCGCAGGTCCGCCGCGTTGATGACGCCGACCACGTCACCCGGGAACGCCTCGTCGAGCACGACGCGGTCGTCGCCGAAGACCTCGTGCGCGTGCGCGAGGTTGAACGGGCGTCCGCTGCGCGCGTTCATCACGCGCATCCCGCGCTCGAAGCGCCCCGACGCGATCCGCAGGAACGCCACGCGGTCGCGGTGGCGCGGGTCCATATTCGCCTGGACCTTGAAGACGAGGCCGGAGAACGGCGCCTCGATAGGGCGCGGGACGCCGTCGACGTCGACGCGCGGCTTCGGCGACGGCGCGATAGCGAGCAGCGCGTCGAGCAGCAGGCCGACGCCGAAGTTCGACACGGCGGAGCCGAAGAACACCGGTGTCGCACGGCCGGTCGCGAAGTCGCCGGCGTCGAGCGTGCCGCCCGCGCCGTCGAGCAGGTCGAGCTCGTCGGCGGCGGTCGTCCACGCATCGCCCTCGCGCTCGGCGGCCTGGTCGGGCGTCATGAGCTCCTCGGGCGCGCGCTTGGCGCCGCCCGCGGTGCGCGTGAAGCGGTGGAAGGTGCCCGTCGCGCGGTCGACGACACCGCGGAAGTCGCCGGGGATCCCGACCGGCCACGTCGCGGCGACCGGGGCCAGCCCGAGCACGCTCTCGATGTGGTCGATCATCTCGAGCGGATCGAGGCCGGGGCGGTCGTACTTGTTGACGAACGTGATCAGCGGGATCCGGCGTGCCTGCGCCACCTCGAACAGGCGCAGCGTCTGCGCCTGCACGCCCCGCGCCGCGTCGAGCAGCATGACCGCGCAGTCCGCGGCCGCGAGCACGCGCAGCGTGTCCTCGGAGAAGTCCTTGTGGCCGGGGGTGTCGAGCAGGTTGAAGACCGCGCCCGCGTACTCGAAGCGCAGCACGGTGCTCGTCACCGAGATCCCGCGGCGGCGCTCGATGTCCATCCAGTCCGAGGTCGTCGAGCGGCGGCTGCGCCGGCCCTGCACCGCGCCCGCCTCGTCGATCGCGTCGGAGTACAGCAGCAGCTTCTCGGTCAGCGTCGTCTTACCGGCGTCCGGATGCGAGATGATCGCGAACGTCCGGCGGCGCGCGGCCTGCGTCGAGATCGCGCCGCCGCCGGCGGCGGGGGCGCTGGGTGAGGCCGTCGTGGTGCTCACCGCGGAGCGCCGCTCGCGGGTCGGGCCGGGCGCGCGCCGTCGCAGCTCGTGGGTGTCTCGGCGCGGAGCATGACCACAGCGAGGGTAGCGCCGTCGATCGGCCGATCCCCGACGGCACGCTCACCGTAATTCACCGGTGCGAGCGCACCCGTGTCATCACCGATGCCCGAACCGAAGCGCCGCGGCGGCGGGCGCGGCTGGAGGTGCGCCCCCGTGTGACGCGGGGAGCTCGGGGGTAGGGCTCGCCACATGGGCGGTGCGCTGCATCCGGGGGTCGATCATGCCGGCGCGAGCTTCGAGCTCGATCGTCTCGAGCTCCAGGACGGGCTGCTCGTGGTCAGTGGCTCGTGGTTCGGCCTGCGCGGCCTGCGCTTCGTCCGTCCGGCGATCGTCGTCGACGGACGCCGGGTATTGGCGCGGATCGAGGACAAGCCGTGGCCGATCGGGGAGGACGGTCGCTGGACGGCCGCGTTCCCGTGGCATGGATCCGAGGACATCGATGCGTCGCGCGCCACGCTCGTCGTCGCGCCGAGCGTCGAGGTGGTGCTGGAGCGCGACGAGAACGGGTCGCCGGCCGGCCACGCCGCCGGCGATCGCTCGCCGGCCGGCGAGATCGCGCGGCTGGTGCGCGCGCTCGACGTGGCTCGCGGCGAGCTCACCGACGCCTGCGCGGCCACCGAGCTTCACGAGGCGCGCAGCCGCGAGCTCGAGCACGTCGTCGGGCGCGAGCGCCGCGCTGCCGACGAGGCCGAGACCGCGCGCGACGACCTCGTGCGGGCACACGCGATCGCCGTCCAGGATCGCGATCGTGCCGTCGCGCGCTGCGAGGAGGCGGTCGTCGACCGCGAGGCCGCGATGCGCGCGCACAGGCGGATGCAGGAGCAGCGCGACGAGGCGATCGAGCAGAGCGAATCCGCCGCCGCGCGTCGCGAGGAGGCGCTCGCGCAGCGCGACGAGGCGCGGATGGCCCGGGACGAGGTGCTGCTCGCGCACCGCGCGCTGCAGCGCCAGCTGCGCGGCGAGTGGGCGCACGCCGATCGTTCGCGCCCGGCGGGCGACGGCGACGGGGACACGCCGCAGCGCGCGCCGGCCGCGGCCGACGGGGATCCCGTGGACGCGCCGAGCCCGGCGGAGCCGACGTCCGAGCTCGACTCCTCCTCGCCGCTCGGCGTGCGCGTCATCCCGACGGCGCGCACGGTCGCGGCGCACCTGCATCGCGCGCAGCGCGTCCGCGAGCACGGCGTCACCGCGTTCGAGCTGTGGGTCATGCGGATCCTCGGCACGATCGCCGCGGTCTGCTTCCTCACGCTGCTCGTGATGATCCTGAAGGCGTTCTTCGCGTTCTGACGGACGTCCGTCGGAGATCAGGCGGTGGCGAACGCCAGCAGCGTCAGGCACACCGCGACCTCGGCGAGCGCGACCGTGGCGCCCAGCGTGTCACCCGTCCGCCCGCCGACCGCGCGCCGTGCCCACGCGCTCGCGGCTCCCGCGACCGCGGCGCCCGCGGCGACGCTCGCGAGGCCGTCGACCGGACCGTCGATCAGCACGGCGGCCACGATCGTCGCTGCGCTCGCGACGACCAGCGGCGCGCGTGCCACGGCGAAGCTCGCGCCGAGGCCGTCGGGGCGCGCGGGCGCCGTCGCCGACGCGTGCACGAGCGCGGCCCAGCGGGCCACCATCGCGGCGGTGACGAGCGTGCGCAGGGCAGCGTGATCGGACAGCGTCGCGAGCGCTCCGAGGAGCAGCAGGGCCCAACCGAGCAGCGCGAGCGTGCCGAACGCGCCGATCGCCGCGTCGCGCATGACGGCCAGCCGGCGTTCGCGGTCGCCATGCACGCCGAGGCCGTCGGCGCAGTCGGCGAGCCCGTCCTGGTGCAGCGCGCCGGTGACGGCGACGAGCACGACCAGCGCGAGCACCGAGGCGACGGCCGGGCCGAAGAGCGCCGCGGAGTAGGCGCGCACCGCGCCCGCGAGCAGCCCGACGAGCGCGCCGATCGCGGGAAACCAGACGGCCGCGCGGCCCAGGTCCGGCGCCGCCCCGCGGCGTGGCCGGATCGGGATCACGGTGAGGAACGTCAGCGCGAGAGCGGCGCCGTCCAGCGGACGGCGGTCGGACGCGCGAGCCGGCCCGCTCACCGGCGTTCGACGCGGGCTTCGGCGAACGTCGCCATCTCGCGATGCAGCGCCCCGGCGGCCTCGACGAGCGGCAGCGCGAGCAGGGCGCCGGATGCCTCGCCGAGGCGCAGGCGCAGGTCGAGCAGCGGCTCGAGCCCGAGCTCGGCCAGCACGAGCGCGTGGCCGGGCTCGCTCGAGCGGTGGCCGGCGACGAGGATCTCGCTCGCGGCCGGCCGCAGGCCGACGGCGGCGAGGGCCGCCGCCCCGACCGCATAGCCGTCGACGATCACCGGCAGCCGCCGCGCGGCGGCCTCGACGATCGCGCCGGCGAGCGCGGCGAGCTCGAGCCCGCCCACGGCGAGCAGGGCGCTGCGTGCGCCGAGACGATCGTGCCGCGCGTCCTCGTCGCCGTGCGCCGCCGCGCCGTCGCTCGAAGCGGGGCGCGGGCAGTGCCGCGCGACTGCCGCGCTCACGACCGCACGCTTGCGCTCCAGGCCGGCGCTGTCGAGGCCGGTGCCGCGCCCCACCGTGCGGGCGGGGGAGGCGCCGGTCAGGGCGCAGGTCAGGGCCGCGGCCGTGGCGGTGTTGCCGATCCCGATCTCGCCCAGCACGAGGCAGTCGACACCGCCCGCGGCGAGCTCGGCGCACAGCGCCGCGCCCGCTGCGAGCGCGGCGTCGAGCTGGGCGGCCGTGAGCGCGGGGCCGGCGAGCATGTCGGCGCTGCCGTGCGCGACCTTCGCGTCGCGCACGCCCGGGGGGCTCGGGCCGGCGAGCCCGAGATCGGCGACGAGCAGCTCGTGGCCGCCGCGCCACGGCCTCGACGATCGCGCCGGCGAGCGCGGCGAGCTCGAGCCCGCCGACGGCGAGCAGGGCTTCGCGTGCGCCGAGACGATCGTGCCGCGCGCCGTCGTCACCGCGCGGCGCCACGCCGTCGCTCGAAGCGGGACGTGGACAGTGCCGCGCGATCGCCGCGCTCACGACCGCGCGCTTGCGCGCGAGGCCCGCGCTGTCGAGGCCGGTCCCGCGACCCACCGTGCGGGCCGGGGAGGCACCGGTCAGCGCGCAGGTCAGGGCGGCGGTCGTCGCCGTGTTGCCGATCCCGATCTCGCCGAGCACGAGGCAGTCGACGCCGCGCGCGGCGAGCTCCGCGCACAGCGCCGCGCCCGCCGCGAGCGCCGCGTCGAGCTCGGCGGACGTCAGCGCGGGGCCGGCGAGCATGTCGGCGCTGCCGTGCGCGACCTTCGCGTCGCGCACGCCGTCGGGGGTCGCGCCGGCGAGCCCGACGTCGGCGACGAGCAGCTCGTGGCCGCTGCGCCGGGCGAGCACGCCGACCGCGGTCTCGCCGCGCGCGGCGGCGGCCGTGACCTGCGCCGACAGCTCGCGGTCGAACAGGCTCGTGCCGTGGACGACGTGCCCGTGGTCGGCCGCGCAGACGAGCACGCCCGCTCGGATCGTGCCCGGCGGCGGGGCGCCGGTGATCGTCGCCCAGCGCTCGATCAGCGCCTCGAGCGCGCCGAGGCTGCCGGCCGGCTTGACGAGCGCGTCGAGACGATCGCGGGCGGCAGTGGCGGCGGCGCGGTCGGGGGCCGTCGCGACGGCGGGGCCGGCGCTGGTCGCGGTCGGGGCCGCGCGCGACGGCGGCTCGGCCTCCTGCCAGCGCTCGTCCATGACCACCTCGTCGAGCGCCATCCGCGACGACCAGCCGGCCGACTCGAGCCCCGGGCGCTGCGGGCGCTCGTCCGGCCAGCCGAGGCACAGGTAGGCGATCGGGTCCACGCGCGCGGGGATCGCGAGCAGCGCGCGCAGGTCGTCCGGGCGGTAGTAGCTCACCCAGCCGACGCCGAGCCCCTCGGCACGCGCCGCGAGCCACAGGTTCTCGATCGCGCAGGCCGTGCTGTACACGTCGGTCTCGGGGATCGTCCCGCGCCCCAGGACCTCGATCTCGGGGTCGCCGTGATCGCAGCAGACGCAGATGCCCAGCGGCGCCTCGACGACGCCCTCGATCTTCTGGTCGAGGAACTGGCGCGCGCGCTCGTCGAAGCGATCGGCCTGGCGCAGGCGCTCGCGCTGGGCGAGCCGGCGGACCTCGATCCGGGTCGCGAGCGACGACACGACGATCAGCCGCCACGGCTGCATGAGCCCGACGGACGG
>DASXCR010000213.1:0-1949 GCA_036491075.1 Solirubrobacteraceae bacterium | reverse complement strand
GCCTGCACGTCGCCGGGCTCGCGCTGCTCGCCGCTCGTCCTCGCGCTCGTCCGCGACGCGCGCCTGCGCTGCTACTCGCACATCGACGAGCGCTGCTCGGGCTTCTTCGCCGTCGGCGCGGCGAAGGCGGCCTGCCGGCCGGTCGCGATCACCTGCACGTCCGGGACGGCCGCGGCAAACCTCGCGCCGGCGGTCGTCGAGGCGTGGGAGGCGCGCGTGCCGCTCGTCGTCCTGACCGCCGACCGGCCGCCGGAGCTGCGCGAGATCGGCGCGGGCCAGACGATCGACCAGGTGAAGATCTACGGCGCGACAGCGAAGTGGTTCTTCGAGGTCGGCACGCACGAGGCGACGCCGGAGCGGATGCGCTGGATGCGCATGCTCGCCTGCCGCGCGGTCTGGACCGCGCTGGAGGGACGCCCCGGCCCCGTGCACCTCAACTTCGCGCTGCGCGAGCCGCTCGTCCCGCCGGACGACCTCGGCCCCGACCCGATCGGAACGCACCCGCCCCGCAGCGGCGGACGGCCGTGGCTGTTGCGCAGCGGGCCGGGGCGCGACGCCGTCGCCGCGGGAGATGCGCTCGCGGTCGTCGCGCGCGACGCGCACCGGCCGGTCGTCGTCGCCGGCCGGGCGGAGCCCGGCCTCGACGCGATCGCGGCCGCCTGCGAGCGGCTCGGCTGGCCTCTGCTCGCCGATCCGCTGAGCGGCGCGCGGCGCGGCGGCGCCGCCGTCGCGCACTACGACCTGCTGCTGCGCGGCCCTGGGTTCGGCGCGGCGCACCGCCCCGACCTCGTCGTCCGCTGCGGCGACCTGCCGACCTCCAAGCCGCTGCGCGCCTGGCTCGGCCAGCTCGATCCCGCGGTCACGCAGCTCGCCTTCGATCCGCAGTCGGCGTGGCACGACCCGGCCGCGAGCCTGCATGCCGTGCTCGACGCCGACCCCGCCGCGACGCTCGTCGCAGCGGCCGAGCGTGCGCCCAGCGCCGATCCGGCGTGGCTGGGAGCCTGGCGCGCCGCCGACGCGCGCGCCGCCGGCGCGATCGACGCGGTCCTCGGCGACGAGCTGTCCGAGCCCCGCGTCGCGCGCGAGCTCGGTGCCTGCCTGCCCGCCGCCGCGACGCTGTTCGTCGCCTCCTCGATGCCGATCCGCGACGTCGAGACATACGTCGCCGTGCGCGACGACGCGCCGCGCGTGCTCTGCAACCGCGGCGCCAACGGCATCGACGGCACGGTCTCCAGCGCGTTCGGAGCGGCCGCCGTCGCGGACGGTCCGGTCGCGCTGCTGATCGGCGACGTCGCGCTCGCGCACGACCTCGGCGGCCTGCTGGCGGCGCGCCGCACCGGCGTCGCGCTGACGATCGTGCTGATCGACAACGACGGCGGCGGGATCTTCGAGTTCCTGCCGGTCGCGGGCGCGCGGGACGCGTTCGAGGAGCACATCGCGACGCCGCACGGCCTCGACTTCGCGCACGCCGCGGCGCTCTACGGCTGCGAGCACGTGCCCGTCGCGAGCGTCGCCGGCCTGCGCGCCGAGCTCGACCGCGCACTGCCGACGCCGGGCACGAAGATCCTCGCGATCCGCACGCGGCGCGCCGCGAACCTCGCCCTGCACCGGGCGCTGGCGGACGCGGTGATCGGTCCGTAGATGTACGACGTGCTGCCGTCCTCAAGGAGTAGCGGAAGGCGGCCCGATGCGTCCCAGGCAAAGTGCCTGCTAACGCCGTTGACGGTCTTGCTGGATCGGAGCCCGTCGCCATCGTAAAGATAGGAGGCGCCTGCGACGCTGGTCAAGCGGTTTGCTTGGTCGTACTTGAGCGTCTGGCTGATGCCGAGACCGGTGACGCCGATACGGTCGCCCTCGGCGTTGTACGTGTAGGCCCGCGGGCCGCCGATGCCGCTCAGAATGGACTTGAGGCTGCCGATGGCCTTGTGTGCTGCGGTCTGACGTTGGGT
>DASXCR010000212.1:0-5791 GCA_036491075.1 Solirubrobacteraceae bacterium | reverse complement strand
CGCTCGCAGACCGCGTCCGCTTCGCGGGTCGCCCACCGGATGGCCAACGTGGCCTCGACGGCGAAGACGTCGACGTCGGCGGCGCAGGCCCTGACGATCGCCGGCTCGCAGTACGACACGCTGCTGCAGACCCTGACGTCGCTCGTCGACGATGGTCCCGCGCAGTCCCCGATCGCCAGCGCGATCGTGCCGACGATCGCCGGCAAGCAGCAGATCATCGACCTGCTCAACCAGCTGCTCCCGACGCTGCCCGCCAGCGCGCAGCCGATCGTCGCGTCGATCATCACGGCGCTCGGCGCCGGCGATGCGACTCCGGTCGTCAACCTCAACACCGCGCTCGACTCGGGCTCGCTGTCGGACACGATCACCGGCGTCGTCACGCAGGCGCTGAACACGGCGGAGCAGGCCATCCAGACCGCGATGGGCGTCGTGCAGTCGATCCTCCCGATGCTGCCGGTGGCAGCTCAGGGTCCGATCGGCGCGATCGTCAACCAGGTCATGGGCATCGTCACCACGCTCGTGCCGAGCGTCCTGAACACGGTCACGCAACTCATCAGCACGGTCCTCGGCTCGCTGCCGTTCGTCGGCAGCACCTCCACCGGCACGACGGGCATCTTCGGCGGCCTGCTCGGCGGCATCCTCGGCGGCGGCAGCGGCGCCGGCTCGATCGGCAACGTCGGCGGCATCGGCAGCACGATCACCGGCCTGCTCGGCAGCCTCTTCGGCGGCAGCAGCTCGGGCGCCGGCGCGGGCGGCATCCTCAGCACGGTCACCGGCCTCATCAACTCGCTGCTCGGCGGGATCCTGGGCGGCGGCGGCGGACTGCTCGGCGGCGCGCACGCCTGATCACCCGACGGCGGCTTCGCGGCCCCCTCTTCGGAGGGGGTCGCGCCACATGAACCACAGCGGCGGCCCCTCGGGCAGCTCGACGCGATCGGTCACGGCGAAGCCGTGGCGAGCGTAGAAGGCGACGTTGCTCTCCTTGGAGCACTCGAGGTAGGCGGCGATCTGGTCGCAGTCGCAGCGTTGCAGGACCGGACCCAGCAGGGCGGAGCCAATGCCTCCGCCCTGCTGCTTCGGTTCCGTGCCGAGCACGGACAGGTAGAAGTGCGGCACCACCGGATGGCGGCGCTCGATCTCGCGCACCGCGCGCGTCGAGCGCACGATCCGCGGCAGCAGGACCGGCAGCATCGGCAGCAGCATCAGCGACTGCGCGAGGTCCTCACGCCAGCGGCCGGGCAGCGTCCACAGGGCGGCGCCGCTGTGATCGTCGGTCGTGTAGATGAGCTCCTGGTCGACGAGCTGGCGCAGCCGGATCGCGAAGAAGCGACGCGCGTGGGCGAGACGGCGACGGTCGTTCGGATAGAACCAGGCCGTGACCGGGTCGTCGTAGAAGGACCGCGCGAGCATCGCCGCCAGCGCCCGGAAGTCCTCCCGGCGTGCGGGGCGAACACTGACCGGCGGGCGATGGACCATGCCCTCCGAGTCTAGGCCCGACCCGGGCTCGGCAGCGCTATTGCAGGGGAATGTCCACGCCGCGCTCGTCCTCGGGCCGCGGGCCGAAGATGCGGCGCTCGTCCTCGCCGATCGCGACATCGTTGATGCTCGCCTCGCGGCGGGCCATGTAGCCGTCGGCGTCGAACTCCCAGTTCTCGTTGCCGTAGCTGCGCCACCACTGGCCGTCCGCGTCGTGCCACTCGTACTGGAAGCGCACGGCGATGCGGTTGGCGGCGAAGGTCCAAAGGCTCTTGCGCAGCGCGTAGTCCTGCTCGCGCTCCCACTTGCCCGTGAGGAACGTGACGACCCCCTCGCGGCCGGTGACGAACTCCGAGCGGTTGCGCCAGACGGTGTCGGGCGTGTAGGCGCCCGCGACGCGCTCGGGATCGCGGGTGTTCCAGGCGTCCTCGGCGGCTTGCACCTTCTGGCGCGCCGTGGCCTCGTCGAAGGGCGGTAGGGGTGGCTTGGTCATGCCCGGCGACGATACCGGCCGACTAACGCCTGTCAAGCGTTACTACCATTAGCTCGATGTCCTACGACGGACCGCTGCGCGACGAGCCCCTGGCGATCGAGCTGCACAACACGATCTACGCCACGAGCGCAGGCGTGGTGGACGCGCTGGCCGGCGACGCGTCTTCGGGCGCGTGGCTGCGGGCACTGGCGCCGCGGCTGCCAGTCTGCGATCTGCCGGCGGGCGCGCTGCCGGAGGCGAGCGAGCTGGTCGCACTGCGTACGGCGGTGCGCGCTGCGCTGCATGCGGCGGTCGCCGGCGATGCGCCCGATCCTCGCGACGTCGAGACGATCAACCGCGCGAGCCGGCGCGCGCCGCAGTCGCTCGTCGTGCGCTGGTCGTCGTCGGATGCGCCGCCACGGCGCGGCACGGACTTCCAGCGCGCGAGCCGCGCCGACGTGATCGTCGCCGCGCTCGCCGCGGATGCGATCGAGCTGCTGACGAGCTCGCGCCGCGACGCGCTGCGGACGTGCGGCGCGCCGGGTTGCGTGCTGATGTTCCTCAAGGAGCACCCGCGGCGCGAGTGGTGCTCGGACGCGTGCGGCAACCGCGCGCGCCAGGCCCGCCACTACGAGCGCACGCGCCGCGGCGGGCCGCGGTAGGGCAATCGCCCGCGGTCGCGGGCCGCAGCCCCGCGGAGCGACCGAGCCGTGTGGCGCAGCCGCGTGGCGCTGTGGCGCAGCCGTGTGCGAACTCTGACCGCTATCCGGTCACGATTCGCCACGCGTTGCCGAGTTCAGTCGTCGAGCAGCTCGAGCACGCGCTCGACCGGGCGCGCGAGCACGGCGCGATCGCCGCGCACGACGATCGGGCGCTGCAGCAGCTCGGGATGCAGCGCCATCTGCGCGATCAGCTCGTCGTCGCCGACGCCGTCGCCCTCGATCAGGCCGAGCTCGGCGACGAGCGGCTCGCGCAGGCGCAGGGCCTCGCGCGGCCCGATGCCCGCCTTCGCGAGCAGGTCGCGGATCGTCGCCTCGTCGATGCCCTCGACGTGGTACTGGACGCGGTCGGCGTCGATGCCGCGCTCGGTCAGCAGCTCGTAGAGCCTGCGGCACGTCGAGCACGTGCGCTTCTCGTAGATCGTGAGGTCGCTCATGGTGTCGGAGAGCCTATGCGCCGCACGCGGATCCCGGCGGTCGCGAAGGCGGTCGCGTCGAGCACGCCGCGGCCGTCGACGACCGCGGTCGCGCCGCCCACGTCATCCGGCCCGAGCGAGCGGTACTCGGCGTGGTCGGTCTGGACGATCGCCCCCGCGACCGGCGTGTCCGCGGGCCACGGCTCGTAGCCCGCGGCGTGCAGCTCGGCGTCGGAGAACAGCGGGTCGCTGGCGAGCGCGATCGCGCCGCGGGCGCGCAGCTCGTCGCGCAGCGCGGCGGCGCCGCTGAAGGCGACCTCCTTGACGGCGCCGCGGTACGCCACGCCGAGGATCAGGATCCTCAGGCCGCGCAGCTCGCCGAGCTCCTGCTCGAGCAGGTCGACGGCATAGGCGGGCATCGCGGCGTTGACCTCGCGCCCCGCTCGCGGCAGCCGCGCATGTGGATCGCCAGCGAGCAGGAAGTGCGGATAGACGGGGATGCAGTGTCCGCCGACCGCGACGCCGGGCCGGTGGACATGGCTGTAGGGCTGGCTGTTGGCGGCGTCGATGACGCGCTGCACGTCGAGGCCCAGGCGGTCGGCGTAGCGGGCGAGCTCGTTCGCGTAGGCGATGTTGAGGTCGCGGTAGGTCGTCTCGGCGAGCTTCGTCAGCTCGGCGGACTCGGCGGACCCCATCGCCCAGACCTCGGCGGCGATGAAGCGCTCGTAGAGGGCGACGCCGCGTGCCTCGCCGGCCGCGTCGAGGCCGCCGACGAGCTTCGGGTACGTGTCGAGGTCGCGGAACACCGTGCCGGAGGAGACGCGCTCGGGGCTGAAGACGACGTCGAAGTCCTCGCCCGCGCGCAGCCCGCTGCCGGCTTCGAGCGCCGGCGTGACGCGACCGCGCGTCGTCCCGACGGGGACGGTCGTCTCGATGCTGACCGTCGTCCCCGGCGTGAGGCCACGGCCGATCGCCGTGCAGACGGCATCGACGCTGCGCCAGTCCGGCCGCGCGCGCTCGTCGACGTGCAGCGGCGCCACGGCGACGACGAGGTCGGGGGCGGTCGCGACGGCCGCGACCGTGTCGGTGCTCGCGCGCAGGCGCCCGCCGCGCACCGCGGCGGACAGCGCCTCGTCGAGGCCCGCCTCGCCGGGAAACGGCGCGCGCCCGGCGTTGACGAGCTTCACCGCCGCCGCGTCGACGTCGCAGCCGATGACGTCGTGCCCCGCGCGCGCGATGTACGTCGCCAGCGGCAGCCCCATCTTGCCGAGCGCGACGACCACGACCTTCACAGGCGGACCGTCTCCGAGCGGCGGGCGCTCTCGAGCACCTTCTCCGCGCAGCGCACCGCCTGCAGGCCCTCGTCGAGCGAGACGGCGCCCGACGCGTCGTCGCCGAGCACGAACGCGCAGAAGGCCTCGAGCTCGGCGAGCAGCGGCTCGCGGCGATGCAGCGCGTAGCGCGTGGAGTTGCCCTCGGCGACGCCGCGCAGCGCCTGGGTCGAGTCCCACTCCGAGGTCACGCGACCGTTCTCGTGGAAGACGAGATCGGAGGTGAGGGTGTCGGCGACGAGCATGCCGCGGTCGCCGAGGATGCGCATCCGGCGGATCTTCAGCGGGGTCAGCCAGTCGACCGTGATGCTGAAGGCAAGGCCGCTGCGCAGGCGCCCGCTCGCGAGCACGAGGTCCTCGTGCGCGCGGCCGGTCTTGTGCACGGTCTGCGCCGCGACGACGTCGATCGGCGACTTCCCCAGCCAGCCGACGAGGTCGAGGTCGTGCGTGGCGAGGTCCTTGACGACGCCGACGTCCTTGACGCGGTCGGGGAATGGGCCGCAGCGCTCGGTGCCGATCAGGAAGACCTCGCCGACCTGGCCGTCCTCGGTGCGACGGCGCAGCTCGATCAGCGCCGGGTTGAAGCGCTCGACGTGCCCGACCGCCGCGCGGATCCCGGCGTCGCGGCAGATCGCGATGACCTCCCTGGCCTCCTCGACGCTGCCCGCGAGCGGCTTCTCGATCAGGACGTGGACGCCGGCGCAGGCAAGCGCGTGGACGGCGCCGAGGTGCTCCTCGGTCGGCACCGCGACGATCGCGAAGTCCGGCTTGCCGCGGTCGATCAGCTCGTCGACTGAGGCGTGGACGCGGTCGGCCTCGCGCACCGCGCCGTGGCGGTCGCCGAGCGGGTCGACCGCACCGGCGAACGCGATCCGCGGCGTGGTCTGCAGCAGGCGCGCGTGGTGGCGGCCCATCATCCCGAGGCCCACGATCGCGCCCCGCAGCACCTGCTCTGGCTCGCGCGCGGTCACGCGCCAACCCTAGAGCGCTCCGCGTCGGGCGTCGGCGCCCGCGGCACTGCCGTTCCGGGCCCGCGTTCGCGATCTACTACACTCGGACGCAGATTTCTTAGTACGCATTCTGGAAGGAGCTTCATCCCACATGGGCAAGACCATCGGCATCGACCTGGGTACCACCAACTCCTGCATGGCCGTGCTGGAGGGTGGCGAGCCCACCGTCATCGAGAACTCCGAGGGCGGTCGCACGACCCCTTCGGTCGTCGCCTTCGCGCAGTCCGGCGAGCGCCTCGTCGGCACCGTCGCCAAGCGCCAGGCCGTCACGAACCCGCAGAACACGATCTTCTCCGTCAAGCGCTTCATGGGCCGCAAGGAGGCCGAGGTGCGCGAGGAGGAGTCGATCGTCCCGTACAAGGTCGTC
>DASXCR010000211.1:0-7482 GCA_036491075.1 Solirubrobacteraceae bacterium | reverse complement strand
TCGCGCCGCGTCGGCGGCGCGACCTACCAGGTGCCCGTCGAGGTTCCCGCCCGGCGCGCGCGCACGCTCGCCGTGCGCTGGCTCGTCGAGTTCTCCCGCGCCCGCCGCGAGAAGCAGATGTCGGCGCGACTCGCCGGCGAGCTGCTCGATGCGCAGTCCCAGCAGGGCGGCGCCTACAAGCGCAAGGACGACATCTTCCGCATGGCGCAGGCCAACAAGGCCTTCGCGCACTACCGCTGGTAGCACCCTCTGCGGGGCCCCGGCGCCGCGTGCAGGACCCCTCGCTCCGTCCGCGGCGGCGGCGCCGACTCGCGTGCCGCATGCCCCGCTGACGTCCAGGTTGCAGGGTGCCGGGCAGGTGCTCGCGACGCTACTTCGGTGACGTTCGCCGGTTCGTGTCAGTGATGCCCGCCCGCGCAGCTGCCCTCGTCTGCACGCTCTTCGCAGCGCTCACGCTCGTCGCGGTCGCCCCGGCCGGGGCTCGCGTCGCGGCTCCGCGCATCACGGGCCTGCGCTGCGTGCCCGCGAGCACCGCGGCATGCCGGCGCGCCGTGCGCGTCGCGCCGGGCCGCCAGATCCAGCTCAGCGGCCGCGGCCTGTACCGCGGCATGCGGGTGACCTTCCGCTGGTCGCGCGGCGCGCTCGCCGCGAAGCTGCGCCGCGGGGGCGCCGGCTGGGCGGTCGCCGTCCCGGCCGGCCCCGCCGCCGGCCGGGTGACCGTGACCGTTCGCGGCCGCGGACGCCGACGCTCCAACGCGCGCCACGACATCGTCGACGCGCCGCCCGCCCAGCGTCCCGCATCGATCGCCGCGGGCACGCTGCCGGCCGTCCTGCGCGGCAACGGCATGTGGATCTGGGAGCTGCCCAAGAGCGACGGCGGCAATCTCGACGTGATCGCCGCGCGCGCCCACGCCGCGCAGATGTCGACGGTCTTCGTGAAGAGCGCGGACGGCGCGACCGTCTGGAGTCAGTTCACGCCGCAGCTCGTCGCCGCGCTGCACGCTCGCGCACTGCACGTCTGCGCGTGGCAGTTCGTCTACGGCAGGGACCCGATCGGCGAGGCGGCCGCCGGCGCGGCCGCGGTCGCCGACGGCGCGGACTGCCTGATCATCGACGCCGAGACCGACTACGAGGGGCGCTACGCGCCGGCGCAGCGCTACATGGCGGCCCTGCGCGGCGCGATCGGCGCCGCCTATCCGCTCGGGCTGACGTCCTTTCCCTATGTCGACTACCACCCGAGCCTGCCGTACTCGGTCTTCCTCGGGCCGGGCGGCGCGCAGGCCAACCTGCCGCAGGTCTACTGGAAGGCGATCGGCGGCTCGGTGGACGCCGTCAGCGCGAAGACCGTTGCGCAGAACAGGATCTACGGCGTACCGATGGCGCCGCTCGGCCAGGCCTACGACGCGCCGAAGCCGGCCGACCTCGCGCGCTTTCGCGCGATCTGGGCCGGCTATGGCGCGCGCGGGATCTCGTGGTGGAGCTGGCAGTCGGCGAGCGCCGCGACCTGGGCCGCGCTGACGGCACCCGCGCCGCTGGCCGTCGTGCCGTCCGATCCCGGCTGGCCGCTGTTGAAGACCGGGTCCGGCGGCGACCAGGTCATCTGGCTGCAGCAGCACCTCGCCTCGTTCGATCCGACCGTCGCCGTGCCCGCCGGCGGGCACTTCACCGCCGCGACCGCCGCGGCGCTGCAGCGCTTCCAGACGTCCCGGGGCCTGCCTCCGACAGGCGTCACCGACGCAGCCACCTGGCAGGCCGTGCTCACGCTGCCGGCGCGCCCCGTCGACTGGACGGCGCTCCCGGCGAGCGTCGGCTGACGATCACGAGCCCGCCGCCGGCCACGACGAGCACGAGGCCGCCGGCGATCTCGAGCGTGTAGCCGCTGGCGGGCTTGGCCCGCGCATCGGTGAAGTCGATCGCCTCGGGCAGCGAGCCTGACGCGCGCGTGTCGGGCCGGTCAACGGCGAGCGCCACGACGAGTGCCGCGGCGCCCAGCGCGACGAGCGCAAGCGCCGCCGGGCGCGACCCGCGCAGCGTGCCGGCGATCATCACGAGCGCGGCGAGCGCGACCAGCACGAGCGCGTGGCCGTGGTTGGATCCGCACGTCACGCTGCGCCGCGGTGTCTGCAGCGACCCGACCACGACCGTGTAGAGCGGCGAGAGCTCCGCGATCCCCAGCAGCAGCGCGCCGGCCAGCGCCAGCGCGGCAAGCAGCACGGCCGGCGTCGGGAAATCCGCCCGGCCCGTGAGGGAGCCTTTGCTATAGTTCGACGCCGTTCCGCGGGCCGATGCGCTCACAGGCGCCCGCCCCGGAGCAACCCATCCCACGATGGATACCTCGAGCACATAGCGCGACGTACCGGACAGAACTCGGACGTGCGCGCGGGCCCGAGGGGCCCGTTTTTGTTGCTCAGCCCCGAATAGAGATCAAGAGAAGCCATGGCACGCCAATTCACGCTCGACAAGACCCGGAACATCGGGATCATGGCGCACATCGACGCCGGCAAGACGACGACGACCGAGCGCATCCTCTATTACACGGGTCGTACGTACAAGATCGGCGAGGTTCACGAGGGCGCCGCCACGATGGACTGGATGGAGCAGGAGCAGGAGCGCGGCATCACGATCACGTCCGCGGCGACGACCTGCACCTGGCGCAAGCACCGGATCAACATCATCGACACGCCGGGCCACGTCGACTTCACGGTCGAGGTCGAGCGCTCGCTGCGCGTCCTCGACGGCGCGATCGCGCTGTTCGACTCCGTCGCCGGCGTCGAGCCGCAGTCCGAGACCGTCTGGCGCCAGGCCGACAAGTACGCCGTGCCGCGGATCGCGTTCATCAACAAGATGGACCGCATCGGCGCGGACTTCACAGGCTCGCTGAAGACGATGGTCGATCGCCTCGGCGCGAACGCCGTCCCGCTGCAGATCCCGATCGGCGCCGAGTCCGACTTCAAGGGCATCGTCGACCTCGTCGAGATGAAGGCGATCGTCTACAAGGACGACCTCGGCAAGGACCAGGACGTCACCGACATCCCGGCCGACCTCGCCGACGACGCCGCCGAGGCGCGCGAGCACCTGCTCAGCCAGCTCGCCGACGCCGACGACGACATCGCGGAGCTCTTCCTCGACGAGGCCGAGGTCCCGACGGCGATGCTCAAGGCCGCGATCCGCAAGGCGACGCTGTCGATCGACATCACGCCGGTCCTGTGCGGCTCCGCCTTCAAGAACAAGGGCGTGCAGCCCCTGCTCGACGCCGTGCTCGACTACCTGCCCTCGCCGCTGGAGGTCAAGCCGATCGAGGGCGTCACGATCCTCAAGGGCGGCGACGACGGCGAGCCGATCGTCCTGCAGCCCGACGACGACGAGCCGTTCGCCGCGCTCGGCTTCAAGATCATGGCCGACCCGTTCGTCGGCAAGCTCACCTATTTCCGCGTCTACTCCGGCACGCTGACCGCCGGCTCGAAGATCCTCAACGTGACGACCGGGCGCAGCGAGCGCGTCGGCCGAATCCTGATCATGCATGCCAACGATCGCGAGGAGGTCGAGGCGGTCTACGCCGGCGACATCGCCGCGGCCGTCGGCATCAAGCAGATCACGACCGGCGACACGCTGTGCGCTCCCGAGCGCCCGGTGAAGCTCGAGAACATCGACTTCCCCGAGCCCGTCATCAAGGTCGCGGTCGAGCCGAAGACGAAGATCGACCAGGAGAAGATGTCCGTCGCCCTCGGCCGTCTGGCCGAGGAGGACCCGACCTTCCAGGTGCAGACCAACGAGGAGACCGGCCAGATCGAGATCTCCGGCATGGGCGAGCTGCACCTCGAGATCCTCGTCGACCGCATGAAGCGCGAGTACGGCGTCGAGGCCAACGTCGGCCGCCCGCAGGTCTCCTACCGCGAGACGATCCGTGGCACCGCCCACAAGATCGAGGGTCGCTTCGTCAAGCAGACCGGCGGCTCGGGCCAGTACGGCATCGTCTACATCGACATCGAGCCGCAGCCCGGCGAGGGCTTCGAGTTCGTCTCGAAGATCAAGGGCGGGTCGGTGCCGAGCGAGTTCATCGGCGCCGTCGCCAAGGGCGTCGAGGAGGCGCTCGTCACGGGCGTCAAGGCCGGCTACCCGATGGTCGACGTCAAGGTCACGCTCGTGGACGGCAAGTACCACGACACGGACTCCTCGGAGATCGCCTTCAAGGTCGCGGGCTCGCTCGCGCTGAAGGAGGCCGCACGGCGGGCCAAGCCCGTGCTGCTGGAGCCGATCTTCGCGGTCGAGGTGACCGGGCCCGAGGACTACGTGGGCGACATCATCGGCGACCTCATGCGCCGTCGCGGCCACGTCGAGAGTCAGGAGCGTCGCGGCAACGCGATCATCGTGACCGCGCGCGTGCCGCTGAGCGAGATGTTCGGCTACGTCGGCGACCTGCGCTCCAACACGCAGGGTCGCGCGAGCTACTCGATGCAGTTCGACGGCTACGAAGAGGTTCCGTCGCACATCGCCGAGAAGGTCGTCGAGCACCGCATGGGGGAGCCCGTCCCCGCATAGCAGGCTCGCGGGGCGACGCCGCTTGCGGCGGTCGCGGTGGGCGCATGCCTGCAAGTCCGCAGATTCGATAGTTTCATCCAGTTCATCGACAGACGTAGAGGAGCGAACCGAAAGTGGCAAAGGAGAAGTTCGAGCGCGACAAGCCGCACGTCAACGTCGGCACGATCGGTCATATCGACCACGGCAAGACGACGCTGACAGCCGCCATCACGACCGTGCTCGCCGAGCACGGCGGCGGCGAGGCGCGCAGCTTCGCCGAGATCGACAATGCTCCCGAGGAGAAGGCTCGCGGCATCACGATCGCGACCTCGCACGTGGAGTACTCGACGGACAACCGTCACTACGCCCACGTCGACTGTCCCGGTCACGCGGACTACGTCAAGAACATGATCACCGGTGCCGCGCAGATGGACGGCGCGATCCTCGTGGTCTCGGCCGCCGACGGCCCGATGCCGCAGACGCGCGAGCACATCCTGCTCGCTCGCCAGGTCGGCGTGCCGTACATCGTCGTGTTCCTCAACAAGGCCGACATGGTCGACGACGAGGAGCTGCTCGAGCTCGTCGAGCTCGAGGTTCGCGAGCTGCTGTCGTCCTACGACTTCCCGGGCGACGACATCCCGTTCGTCATCGGCTCGGCGCTGAAGGCGCTCGAGGGCGACGCCGACGCGAAGGCCAAGATCCTGGAGCTCGCGGAGACGCTCGACACGTACATCCCCGAGCCGGTCCGCGACCTCGACAAGCCCTTCCTCATGCCGGTCGAGGACGTCTTCTCGATCACCGGCCGCGGCACGGTCGCGACGGGCCGCATCGAGCAGGGCATCGTCCACACGGGCGACACCGTCGAGATCGTCGGCATCACGCCGAACGCCTCGACCGTCGTCACGGGCGTCGAGATGTTCCGCAAGATCCTCGACGAGGGTCGCGCGGGCGACAACGTCGGCTGCCTGCTGCGTGGCACCAAGCGCGAGGAGATCCAGCGCGGACAGGTGCTGTGCAAGCCGAAGTCGATCACGCCACACACCAAGTTCAAGTCCGAGGTCTACGTCCTGAAGAAGGAGGAGGGCGGCCGTCACACGCCGTTCTTCACCGGCTATCGGCCGCAGTTCTACTTCCGCACGACCGACGTCACCGGCGCAGCGCACCTGCCCGAAGGCGTCGAGATGGTGATGCCGGGCGACAACGTCCAGATGGAGATCGAGCTCATCCAGCCGATCGCCATGGACGCGGGCCTGCGCTTCGCCATTCGCGAGGGCGGCCGCACGGTCGGCTCTGGCGTCGTGACCGAGATCGTCGAGTAAGGAGCGCGCGGACTCTGAGTTTCAGGGGGCGGGCACCGTGTCACACGGAGCCCGCCCCTTCTGACGCCCACAAGCGCAACACAAGCAATGGCTACCCCCACAGAGAACAAGATCCGGATCCGCCTCAAGGCCTACGACCACTCGGCCATCGAGACCGCGGCCAAGGAGATCGTCGAGACGGCCACCAGGACCGGTGCGACCGTTTCCGGGCCGGTGCCGTTGCCGACCGAGAAGAACGTCTACTGCGTCATTCGCTCGCCGTTCAAGGACAAGGACTCGCGCGAGCACTTCGAGATCCGCACCCACAAGCGCCTCATCGACATCCATCAGCCGACGCCGAAGACGGTCGACTCGCTCCAGCGACTCGATCACCTTCCCGCGGGCGTGGACATCGAGATCCGCCTCGCGACGTGATCAGCTGATGCCCGCGATCCTCGCCAAGAAGCTCGGCATGACCCAGCTGTTCCTGGAAGACGGAACGGTCGAGCGCGTCACCGTGCTCGAAGCCGGCCCGTGTCCGGTGACGGGTGTGCGCACGCACGAGGTCGACGGCTACGAGGCCGTCCAGCTCGCGTTCAACGCCACCAAGGAGAAGCACCTCACGCGCGCCGAGCTCGGCCATCTCAAGAAGGCCGGCGCACCGCCGCTCAAGCTCGTCAAGGAGTTCCGCGACGAGGCCGGCGAGCTGCTCGTCGGCGCCACGGTCACCGTGGAGGCGTTCGAGGTCGGGCAGACCGTCAAGGTCTCCGGCACCTCGAAGGGCAAGGGCTTCCAGGGCACGATCAAGCGCCACAACTTCGCCTCGGGTCCCAAGTCCCACGGCTCGCACAACGTGCGTGCCCCCGGATCCATCGGCGCGTCGGCGACGCCGTCGCGCGTGTTCAAGGGCATCCGCGGTCCCGGCCAGATGGGCAACAAGCGCGTCACGCAGAAGGGCCTGGAGATCGTCCGGCTCGACGCGGGGCAGAACCTCATGCTGCTCCGTGGCTCGGTGCCCGGGCCGCGCAACGGCTTCGTGGAGGTCCGCACCGATGGCTGACGCACCGATCCTCGGCGCCTCCAAGAAGGTGGCGCTCGACGAGACCGCCTTCGGCGCGAAGTTCAACGGGCCGCTCGTGCACGAGTCCGTGCGCGCGGAGCTCAACGCCCGCCGGCGCGGCACGCACGCGACGAAGACCCGCGGCAACGTCCGCGGCGGTGGCGCCAAGCCGTGGCGCCAGAAGGGCACGGGCCGCGCGCGTGCCGGCTCGTCGCGCTCCCCGATCTGGGTCGGCGGCGGCACGATCTTCGGACCGTCGCCGCGCAAGTACACGTTCAAGGTCAACCGCAAGGAGCGCCGCGCGGCGCTGCGCAGCGCGCTGTCGGTGCACGCCGACCGCGGCTCGATCGCGATCTTCGACCCCGCGCCGTTCGACACGCCGTCGACGAAGAACGCGGCCGGCCTGATCGCCGGCTCCGGTCTCGGCGCGCCGACGCTGATCGTGCTCGTCGACGCGCAGGAGCGGGCGGCGCTGTCGTTTCGCAACCTCGAGCGCGTCTCGGTGCTGCCGGCGACGATGGTCGGCATCGCCGACCTGATCGGCGCCGCGTCCGTCGTCTGCTCGCAGGAGGCGCTCGACGCGCTCACCGCGCGGGCCAAGGGCGA
>DASXCR010000210.1:0-11444 GCA_036491075.1 Solirubrobacteraceae bacterium | reverse complement strand
AAGGGCGCCGACGGCTTCTGCCCCTGGGGTCCGTGGATCACCACCTCCGACAAGGTCCCCGACCCCGAGAGCCTGCGCATCACGACGCACGTCAACGGCGAGCTGCGCCAGGACTCCTCGACCTCGGACCTGATCTTCGGCCCGCAGGCGCTCGTCGACTTCATCTCGCAGACCTGCACGCTCGAGCCCGGCGACCTCATCCTCACGGGCACGCCGAGCGGCGTCGGCATGTCGATGGACCCCAAGCGGTTCCTGCAGTCGGGCGACGTCGTCCGGATCGAGATCGAGTCGCTGGGAGCGATCGAGCATGCCATCGCCTAGGGGAGGTGCTCCACGATGAATCCCGAGCTGCTCGCACGACTCGGCGAGCTGTCGGACCTGCACCACGCGGGGCACGTGCTGGCGTGGGACCAGCAGGTGATGATGCCGCCGGGAGGCAGCGCCGCCCGCGGGCAGGCGCTCGGCGCGATCCAGAGCCTCGCCCACGACCGCCTCGTCGCGCCCGAGCTCGGCGCGCTGCTCGACGCCGAGACGCAGCCCGACGACGAGCTGCTCGTGCGCGCGGTGCGCCGCGACCACGAGGTCGCGCGGCGCGTCCCCGGCGAGCTCGCCGCCGAGATGGCGCGCACCGGATCGGCCGGCTTCGAGGCCTGGCTGAAGGCGCGCGAGGCCAACGACTTCGCCGTCTTCGAGCCGGCGCTGCGGCGCAACATCGAGCTCGCGCGCCGCTACGCCGACTGCTTCCCCGAGGCCGCGCACCCCTACGACCCGCTGCTCGACCGCTACGAGCCGGGAACGACGACCGCCGACGTGCGCGCGCTCTTCGCACAGCTGCGCGACGGCCTCGTCCCACTGCTTGCCGAGATCGCGCGGCAGCCCGCGCCGCCCGCGCTCGGCGGCGGCTTCCCGATCGCGGCGCAGCGCGAGGTCGGCCTCGAGATCGTGCGTGCGATGGGCTTCGACGAGCACGCGTGGCGCCTGGACGACGCCGTGCACCCGTTCGCGTCCTCGCCATCCAGCCAGGACATCCGCGTCACGTCGCGCTTCGACGACCACTCGCTCACCGGACTGTTCGCGCTCATGCACGAGGTCGGCCACGGCCTCTACGAGCACGGCATCGACCCCGCGCTCGCGCGCACGACGCTCGACACCGGCGTCTCGCTCGGCGTCCACGAGTCGCAGAGCCGCCTGTGGGAGAACCTCGTCGGCCGTTCGGAGCCGTTCTGGATCCACTGGCTGCCGCGCGTGCGCGAGGCGTTCGGCGAGACCCTGCGCGACGTCGAGCTCGCCGACTTCCTGCGCGCCGTCAACGTCGTGCGGCCGACGCTGATCCGCGTCGAGGCGGACGAGCTGACCTACTCGCTGCACGTGATCCTGCGCTTCGAGCTCGAGCTCGCGCTGATCGAGGGCACCCTGGACCCCGGCGACCTGCCGCAGGCGTGGGCGCAGAAGATGCGCGAGATGCTCGGCATCGAGGTCCCGGACGACCTGCGCGGCGTACTGCAGGACATCCACTGGTCGGAGGGGATCATCGGCTACTTCCCCACGTACGCGATCGGCAACGTCCTCGCCGCACAGCTGTGGGGCGCGGCGCGCGCCGACCTGCCGGCGCTCGACGACGACCTGCGCGCCGGGGAGTACGGCGCGCTGCGCGCCTGGCTCGTCGAGAAGGTGCACCGCCACGGCCGGCGCCTGACGCCGCCGGAGCTCATCGAGCAGGCCGTCGGCGGACCGCTGGACCCCGCGCCGATGCTCGCGCACCTCGGCGCGAAGTACCGCGCGCTGTACGGCCTCCAGTAGCCGCCGGACACGCTCCGCGACGCCGCCGCCGGGCGGG
This sequence comes from Solirubrobacteraceae bacterium, assembly GCA_036491075.1. Lineage (GTDB taxonomy): Bacteria > Actinomycetota > Thermoleophilia > Solirubrobacterales > Solirubrobacteraceae > CADCVQ01. The sequence goes on along the minus strand of DASXCR010000210.1, from coordinate 9,607 downwards.
ATGCGGCGACGCTAGTGCGTCTCGAGCACGCGATCGATGAGGCCGTACTCGACGGCCTCCTCGGGCTTGAAGAAGCGGTCGCGCTCCATGTCGCGGTGCACCTCCTCCTCGCTGCGGCCCGTGTGCAGCGCGTAGATCTCGTCCATCCGCTTGCGCGTCTTGAGGATCTCGCGCGCCTGGATCTCGATGTCCGTCGACTGGCCCTCGAAGCCGGCCGACGGCTGGTGGATCAGGATCCGGCTGTTGGGCAGCGAGAAGCGCTTGCCCTTGACGCCGGCCATCAGCAGCAGCGACCCCATGGACATCGCGATGCCCATGCACATCGTCGAGACGTCGGGCTTGATGAAGTTCATCGTGTCGTAGATCGCCAGGCCCGCGGTGATCGAACCGCCGGGCGAGTTGATGTAGAGCGAGATGTCCTTGTCGGGGTCCTGGGACTCGAGGTGCAGCATCTGCGCGACGATCAGGTTCGCGATCTGATCGTCGACCGCGGTGCCGAGGAAGATGATGCGCTCGTTGAGCAGCCGCGAGTAGATGTCGTACTCGCGCTCGCCGCGCCCGGTGCGCTGGACGACTGTGGGGACAAGGGGCATCCCGCCATCCTTCCAGATCGCCCATCCGGACCCTGCGAGGCGGGCGCTACCGTCAACGAGATGACCGCGGCGCTGCGCATCACGGGTCTCACGAAGCGCTACGACGCGGGCCGCGGTGGCTGGCGACGGGGCCGGCGCGAGGGCTTCCTCGCGCTCGAGGACTTCGACCTCGAGCTACCCGCCGGGCGCTTCCTCGGCCTGCTCGGGCCCAACGGCGCCGGCAAGACGACGCTGATCAGCGCGGTCTGCAACATCATCCGCGTCTCCGCCGGCGAGATCGAGGTCTTCGGCGAGCCCCACGACACGCTCGCGGCGCGCCGGATGGTCGGCCTCGCCGAGCAGGATGTCAACCTCGACCGCTTCCTCGACGTCGAGGAGACGCTGCTCTACCACGGCGGCTACTTCGGCATGGACCGCGCGCAGGCGCGCAAGCGCGCGCGAGAGATGATGGACGTGTTCGACCTGCGGGCGAAGGCCGGCGTGCGGGCGCCGAAGCTGTCGGGTGGCATGCGCCGCCGCCTGCTGCTGGCGCGCGCGCTGATGCACGAGCCGCCGCTCGTGATCATGGACGAGCCGACCGCGGGCGTCGACTTCGAGCTGCGGATCGAGCTGTGGGCGTACATCCGGCGGCTGCACGACATGGGCACGACGGTGCTGCTGACGACGCACTACCTCGAGGAGGCAGACGAGCTCTGCGAGGAGATCGCGCTGATCCGCGGAGGGCGGCTGATCGCACGCGACTCGGCCGACGGGTTGCGCGAGGCGTACGACGCCGCGTCGCTGGCGGACGTCTACGTCAAGGCGATGGCGGGCATCGCAACCACCTGATGGTGGAATTTCCCGGCGCCCGGTAGGTTTGAGGCATCAAGACCTGGGTACGTGATCCCGGGGGTGCGCTGGTGGGCCAGGGCAGGGCGTGCCGAAGCTTACGAGGAGGGCGAATGAGCTCCAAGAGATTCGGATTGCTGGCGATGATCGTCGCGGCAACGGTGTTGTGGGTACTTCCATCGGCGTCCGTCGGCAAGCCGGCGCAGTTGCTGAAGGCACAGGGCGCGTTGCGCAACGTGACGACCGGGCTGGGTACCGCCGTGCAGTCGACCGTCGACAAGACGCTGACGAAGACCGACGCGGCGCTGAAGAAGGCCCGCGACAAGGCCGCCGCGGCGCTCGCGAAGAAGACGGCGACCGAGAGCCGCGCGACGGCGACGGACCCGAAGACGCAGCCGCCGCTGCACGGCAGCAACCCGCATGCACAGGGCGGCGTCGCGGTCGTCGATCTCGATCCGTCCTCTCAGCGTCCGCTGGATCCGGACCCGAGCGGCAAGGCCAGCGGTGAGGACGTCATCGTCGGACGCGCCCGCGGTGAGGAGGTCAACGGGGTCTACCACGGCCACATCACGATCGCCTCGCTCTTCGGCTCGGAGATCGCCGGCGTCGACACCACGCCCGGCCAGACGAAGAACGGTCCGCTGCAGCCGCTGCAATCCGACATCCTCGATCCGCTGTGCACGAACAGCAAGGTCTGCCTGAGCGTGCTGACGGCGAACTCGACGACGACCGCCACGGGCTCCACGAACGACTTCGCGGTCGCCCGCGCGTCGCTGCTGGGTCTCGGCGTCGGAGCGGCCGAGAGCCACGGCGACATCAGCCAGGACTCGACCTGCCAGACGTCCGTGGGCAGCTCGAAGACGGCGAACGTCGTCTCCACGAGCGGCGCCATCGCGCAGGTCGCCAACGCGTCGAGCACGTCGAAGTCCTGTCAGGGCTCCGCGCCGCAGGTCACGAACACCTCGCAGGTCATTGGGCTCGGCGGCGTCCAGGTGCCGATCCCGGCCGCCGGCTGCGCGAACGGCACGGCGGACACGGTGAGCGGCATCGCCGGCGTCCTGCCGATCGTCTGCAACGCCGACGACATCGCCGGGGCGGCCGCGGTACGCGAGGCGCTCGACGTCTACGTGCTCCAGGTCGGCGGCACCTCGCTGGCCAAGGAGACGACGGCCGCGGCGGAGTCCGTCAGCGTCGCGCCGGCGGCGAGCGAGACCGGCACCAAGGAGTGCTCGGACGGCATCGACAACGACGGCGACGGCAAGATCGACGCCAAGGACCCCGGTTGCCACAGCGACAACAACGCCGGCAACTCGGACTCCTACAACCCCAACGACAACGACGAGACCGACCGCTCCAGCGGCGGCACGGGCGGCTCGAGCAACGGCAACGGCGGCGTGCAGTGCGCCGACAAGAAGGACAACGACGGCGACGGACTGATCGACGCCAAGGACCCGGGTTGCCACACCGACGGCAACGCCAACAACCCGGCCTCCTACGACGCCTCGGACAACAGCGAGGCGGGCGGGGGCAACGGCGGCAACGGCAACGGCGGCGGGAACGGCGCCAACGCCGGTACCGGTGGCCAGTCGGCGAACGCGGGCACGCTGCCGTTCACGGGCACCGACGTCGTCGGGCTGTCCCTCGCGGGCCTGCTGATGCTCGCCGGCGGTCTGCTGCTGCGCCGGCGGGAGGACTCGCACGCCGCGCGCTAGATGTTCCTCGACTCGCTGACAGGGCGCCGCCTCGGCGGCGCCCTGCTGGTGCTCGGGGGCATCGTCGTCGCGATCGTCGTCCTGTGGCCGGGTGGCGGTGGCGGCCACCCGTCGAAGGTCGCCACGACGGCGAAGATCGATCCGGTGCGGATCGTCTCGGTCCCGCAGCTGGGGCTCGCGTTCGCGCATCCGCGCACGTGGCAGCGCACGGTCGCCGGTCGCGTGATCCGGCTGCGCAGCCCCGGCGGCGCCAGCGTGCTGACGTTCTCCTCGCCGACCGGGGGCCACCACACCCAACGCGCGAAGGCCGAGACCGAGCAGGCACTGCGCAAGGAGTTCGACCCCGCCACGATCGTCCACGACGGTCCGGGCAAGCTCGGCGGGCGCGACGCCTCGACCTTCGAGCTCTCGGGCTTCAGCCCCGACAACGACGCGGTGCGCGCGCTCGTGATAGTCGCGAGCACGCTCTACCGGACCTACGTCGTGTCGCTACTGACTCCGGGGCGGCCGTCGGCGAAGCAGCTCGCCGAGGTGCAGCAGATCCTCGCCACGGTGCGCCTGACCAAGCCGGTGTCGCCTGCCAGCACGTCCGGATGACCGCGTTCCTGCAGCGCCATCGCGGGTTGATCGCCCTGACGAGCCGCGAGAGCGATCGCGTGCTGAAGTTGTGGACGCAGACGATCGCCGCGCCCGTGCTGTCGTCGATGCTGTTCATCCTCGTGTTCGGGCTCTCGCTGGGCGGCCGGATCCACCAGATCGGCGGCGTCGAGTACCGCGTCTTCATCGTGCCTGGGCTGATCACGATGGCGATGGCCCAGGCCGCGTACTCGAACAACTCCGCGTCGGTGTTCCAGGCGCGCAGCGACCGCTACCTGCACGACGTCCTGTCGGCGCCGATGCGCCCGTGGGAGGTCAACCTCGGGCTCTCGCTGGGCGGCGTCGTGCGCGCGCTTGCGATCGGGATCGCGCTGCTCGCGGTCGCGGCGCCGGTGACCGGCGTGCCGGTGCGCCAGCCGCTCGTGCTCGTCGTCGCGGTGGTGCTCGTGCTCGTGCTGTTCTCCTCGCTCGGGGTGATCGTCGGGATCTACGCCGAGACCTGGGACCAGGCCGGCTTCGTCAACAACATCGTGATCCTGCCGCTGAGCTTCCTCGGCGGCGTCTTCTACTCGGTCGACCTGCTGCCGTCGCCGTGGCATGAGGTCTCGCACCTCAACCCGATCTTCTTCCTCATCAACGCGGTGCGCTATGGCTTCCTCGGAACCGCCGATGTCCCGATCGGGATCGCGCTCGCGGTGACGGCGGCGCTGGCGGCGGGGGTCGTGCTGTGGAGCGCGGCGATGTTTCGCACAGGCCACCGCCTCAAGGACTGACCCCAGGCGCCGATCGCCGGCGCCGGCATCCCGGATCGCTCCGCCGGCCTTCGACACGCGGGTGACCGGCGTCGATCCTGGGCTCGCGCGGCCACGCCGGCTTGCGACAGCTGTCACGGGACGCATAGGCTGACGTCCATGTTCGAGCTGAACCTGCCGAACGTGCTCACGATGTTGCGCATCCTGCTCGTGCCGGTGCTCGTCGTCGCGCTGCTCAACGAGACCGCCAACGGCGACCTGCTCGCGGCGATCGTGTTCGCGCTCGCGTCGGCGACCGACGCGATGGACGGCTACCTCGCCCGCTCGCGCAACGCGATCACGACGTTCGGCAAGCTCATGGACCCGATGGCCGACAAGCTGCTGATCATCGCGGCGCTCGTCGCGCTCGTGTCGCTGCACCGCGTGCCGGCGTGGGTGGCGATGGTGATCATCGCCCGCGAGCTGACCGTCACGGTGACGCGCATGCAGGCAACCCAGCAGGGCATCGTCATCGCCTCGAACTGGTGGGGCAAGGCGAAGACGATCGTGCAGGTCGCGGCGATCTTCTTCTTGATCGCGGCCGGCAACCCCGCGCCGACGTGGGTCGACGGCCTCGTCTACGCCGCGGTCGCGATCACGATCGTCAGCGGCGTCGACTACTTCTTCGGCCTGCGGCGCGTCCTGCGCGAGGCCGAGGAGCGGCGCGCCGAGCCGCCGCCGCTGCGCTCCAGCCAGCCCTGACGGGGGCCCGCCCGGGCGTGGGAGCGGACGGCGTCCGGCCGCTCGCCGGCCGCTCGCCGTTCGGCGTCGTCCACGGAGGGCGTCCAAACGTTTTGAAAGCGAGCTGACGACTCCGGTTTCTTGTGCTATCAATCACGAAGTCTTCTGTAGCGACTTGCGACACGGGTGATCGTCGGTCGTGCAAGTGCGGTGCGCAGTGGCATCCTGAGGGGGGGCCAACGATCGTGAACGAGGTTCTGCTGGCGGACGAGGCGCCGATCCACGAACTGGACGAGCTTCGGTCCCTGATCACGGATGCTCAAGAGCGGGGCTACCTCACGTTCGAGGAGATCTCGACCGCGCTCGAGGAGGTGGACGTCACCAAGGAGCAGCTCGGCGAGCTGCACGCGTACCTGTCGGAGCACGGCATCGACGTCATCGGCGCCGACGGCCGCAACGCCCATTCGGAGACGGCGAAGGTCGAGGCGGCGGCTGAGGCGCGCAAGGCGTCCGCCAACGGGACGCCCGAGGTCTCAAAGAAGCCCCAGCTCGACCTGACCGTCGAGCCGTCACTGGACTCGCTGCGGCTGTACCTGCGCTCCATCGGCCGCGTGGCGCTGCTGACGGCGGAGCTCGAGATCTCGCTCGCCAAGCGCATCGAGCGCGGCGACATCGAGGCCAAGCAGCACATGGTCGAGGCGAACCTGCGACTCGTCGTGTCGATCGCCAAGGGCTATCTCGGGCGCGGCCTGACGTTCCTCGACCTCATCCAGGAGGGCTCGCTCGGCCTGATCCGGGCGGTCGAGAAGTTCGACCACCGCCGCGGCTACAAGTTCTCGACGTACGCCACGTGGTGGATCCGACAGGCGGTGACGCGCGCGATCGCGGACAAGGGGCGCACGATCCGCATCCCCGTGCACATGGTCGAGCGGCTCAACAAGGTCGTGCAGGTCGAGCGCCAGCTCGTGCAGTCGCTGGGGCGCGAGCCGACGCCGGAGGAGATCGCCGCGAACCTCGACTGCACGCCGCGCGAGGTGCGCGACATCCTGCGCATGTCCCAGCAGCCGATCTCGCTCGAGCGCCCAGTCGGCGAGGAGGACGAGTCCGAGCTCGGCGACTTCGTCGAGGACGAGAACGCGATCTCGCCGTTCGAGGTCGCCGCGGAGAACCTGCGCCGCGAGAACGTGCGTCGCGCGCTGGCGGCGCTGCCGCAGCGCGAGCGCGAGGTGATCGAGATGCGCTTCGGGCTGACCGGCGGGCGGGCGCGGACGCTCGAGGAGGTCGGACGGGCGTTCAACGTCACGCGCGAGCGGATCCGCCAGATCGAGAACCACACGCTGAAGAAGCTCGAGTCGCTGCCGGAGGCGCAGCGGCTGCGCGACGCATCCTGAGGCTCGCGTCCGTCCGACGGGGAACGTATGTTCGTGTGGTGGCACGCATACCACCTCGGATCCAGGGCGACTGCGGCGAGTTCTCGGCGATCGGTTGGCTGCTCTCGCGTGGTGCTCGGGTGTACCTCCCGTTCGAGCACAGCCCGGACGTGGATCTCGTAGCAGACCTCGACGGGCGTCTCATTCGCATCCAGGTCAAGACCTCGACCGTCGAGCGCAGCGGTCGGTTCGACGTGATGCTTGTGACGCGCGGCGGAAACCAGAGCTGGAGTGGTGTGGCGAAGCACTTCGCTCCCGCGCGATGCGACTACCTCTTCGTCCATGTGGGCAACGGGCGGCGTTGGTTCATGCCGTCGTCGGCCGTCGACGGCACCGCCCACATCGCGGTCGGGGGACCGAAATACGCGGACTACGAGGTCGAACCGGGCGACACCCTGGAGGTCATGGCGGCGCCGCGGATCGCTACACTGGCGGCCGCCCGGCGGGGTTCCCGAGCGGTCAAAGGGGATGCGCTGTAAACGCATTGGCTCTGCCTTCGCAGGTTCGAATCCTGCCCCCGCCATCGAGGTCTCGCGCGGCGCCCGCAAGGGCCGCGCGGCGTGGCGTGTGGCCTCGACCGGCGACCGCGGGCGTGCCTCGACGGATCGCTGCGCGGCGTCGAGGTCGATGGCGGTGAGCTGTGCGACATGACACGATCTCCGCTTCGCTCCCGAGCAGAAGGGTCACGTCCATGCAGGAGTCCTCCGCGCCCGCGCGCGTTCTGATCGTCGCCAACCGGACCGCGGCCACGCCCGCGCTTCAGAGGGCCGTCGCCGAGCGCGCCGCCAAGGGGCCGGCGATCTTCACGCTGCTCGTGCCGAACTCGGCGCACGGGCTGCACCGCGTGGTCGATCCCGAGGACACCGACCGCGCCGAGGCGGGAGCGATGCTCGAGCTCGCGCTGCCGCTGCTGGAGGAGGCTGCCGGATCGGAGATCGACGGCCTGATCGGCGACCACAACCCGCTCGAGGCGATCCACGACGCGATCAACCTGCGCGGAGCCGACGAGATCATCCTGTCCACGTTGCCGACACGAGTCTCGCGCTGGCTGCACAGCGACCTGCCGAGCAAGCTCAACGGGCTGGGGCTGCCGGTGACGACGATCACCGCGGCGGGCACGAAGCGCGCGATCCCCAAGCGCCAGGTCCCCGCGGCGGCCGACGAGGCGGAGGACGCCGCCTAGCCTCTCTCACCGGCGGCGCTCCAGCGACTCTCGCAGCGCGCGCGTGGTCGACCAGAACGCCAGCTCGTCCCACGGCAGCTCGTCGGGCGCGAACGCACGCACCTCGCTCGCCTCGTCGGTCTCGCACGGGACGCCGAGAGCCTGGGCGTCGAAGACGACGAGCACGATGCGCTCGTCCGCGCGCGAGTAGACGCCGACGAGCGCGCCGACCTCGATGTCGATCTCCATCTCCTCGCGCGTCTCGCGTCGGGCGGCCTCCTCGACGGTCTCCCCGAGCTCGACGAAGCCGCCCGGAAACGACCAGCGGCCCGCGGCCTCGTGATGGGCGCGACGCAGCAGCCAGATGCGGCCGTCGCCGTCGCGCGGGATCGCCGCCGCGACCGGCTCGGGACTCCACAGCGCCCGGTAGCCGCAGGCGTCGCACGTCAGCGAGCGCGGTAACACGACGTTCGCGGGCGCAGCACAGCGCGGACAGAAGCGCGCGCCGTCGAGCGCGGGATTGAGGCTCGTCACGGCCCGGGACGGTAGCGCGGACCTCGAATGGCTACGCTTCGCCTCCCGCCCTCTTAGCTCAGTTGGTAGAGCACTTCCATGGTAAGGAAGGGGTCTCCGGTTCGAGTCCGGAAGAGGGCTCTGCGCTCAGGCGTGGCCCGTACAGCACCTCGCGCACGCGCGCCGAGATCAGGCCCTGCGAGGCGGCGGTCTTTGTCAAGGCAGGGAACGTGGTCGAGGACGGGACACCCCTCCCTGCCGAGCGGCGGCGGCGGCGCGGGATTCGCGGAGGACGAACGCCCACCGCGGGGTGGACACCGGCCTGACGCACACCACAGGTGGCTGTCCCCGGCGATCGAACCGCGCGCGATCAGACTGGCGCGCGTGCCTCGTCGGCCGCCCGCGCTCACCGTCGACGACCTCGTCGCCCTCTTCGATCAACTGGCGCTGACGAGCGTGCGCTGCGCCCCCGGGGCGCTGAGCTGCACACAACGCGCCAGGCTGCTGGACCTCGGCGATCGCCGCTACGGCGAGGCCGCGCCCGCGGGTGGCGACCCTGCGGTCTGGCAGGCCGTCCGCGCGCTGCCGTCGTTGTCGGGCGCGATGGTCTACTCCGCGCAGACCCCAGTCGAGCCCACCCCGGACCGGCCGCTCGCCGACGCTCGGATCGCGGTCGTTGGCCGCGACGGCGTCACGCACGAACTCGACCGCGGGCCCGGCGTCGAGGCCGACACCCTCGCCGTCGCTCGGCTCGGCGACAACCTCAGCCTCTTCACCTGGTGCAGCGGCGGCGTGCTGCGCTCGGCGACGTATTGACCGCGCTCCCCTCGCGCGGGCCGCCGCCGCTGCGAGGCCGCACTCACACCGATCGCGCGTCGAGCGCCTCGGTGCCCCCGCCGCGCTCGGCGCCCATCCCCGTCTCGCGCAGCGTGATGTTCAGCCGGCCGCGCCGCAGGCCGGTCGCCGGATCGGCGGTGTTGGGCAGGATCCTGGGCACGCCGTGATAGGCGAGGCGCGACGGGCCTCCGAAGACGACGAGGTCCCCGCCGTGCAGCTCGACGTCGACGTAGGGTCGCGTCCGCGTAGCTGTGTTGCCGAAGCGAAAGACGCAGCGCTCGCCGATGCTCAGCGAGACCACCGGCGCGTCGCTGCGCTCGTCGCGGTCCTGGTGCATCCCCATGCGCGCGTGCTCGTCGTAGAAGTTCACGAGCGCCGCGTCGGGCTCATAGCGCGCCGCCGCCCGAACATCGTCGTAGGCGTCGGCGAGCGCCTGCCGGCCGAGGTCGGCGAGCCAGTCGGG
>DASXCR010000209.1:0-10070 GCA_036491075.1 Solirubrobacteraceae bacterium | reverse complement strand
CTGATCGAACTCCTCGCTCGGGATCGGCGCGTGGCCGGGTCCCGCGAACGCCGCGACGGCGGGGCTGGCGCCCTCGTCGGGTGCCTCCAGTCCCATCCCGAGGTCGAAGATCGAGCCCTGGCCGATGATCGCGTCCTGCTGGGATTTGGTGCCGGCGGCCTGGGCGGCCTCGAGCACGGCCAGCATGCCCTTGCGCGAGTCACCGGTGGAGCCGAAGGCTCCGCACTTGATCAGCGCCTCGATCGCCTTCTTGTTGACCGCGCGGTTGTCGACGCGCGCACAGAAGTCGAACAGGTCGGTGAACGGCGACGGCGCTCCGGCACCGGGCGCGACCAGGTCGGCGGAGTCGGCCTGCTCACCCCGCGCCTCCTTGATCGCCTCCACCGCGGCGTAGCCCACGCCCTTGACGGCGTCCAGCCCGAAGCGGATGTTGCCGTCGACGACGACGAACTCGTGGTCGGACAGGTTGACGTCCGGCGGCAGGATCTCGATGCCCATCTGCTCGGCCTGGGCGACGAAGAACGGCACCTTGTCCTTGGTCGACATCACCGAGGAGATCAGCGCCGCCATGTACTCGGCGGGATAGTTGGCCTTCAGCCACGCCGTCCGGTAGGAGATCAGCGCGTAACAGGCGGCGTGGGACTTGTTGAACGAGTAGTCCGCGGCCTTGACGTTCGTCTGCCACAGCTGCTCGATGACGGCCGCGCTCGTACCCGACGCGCGGCAGCCCTCGCGGAACTCCGGCTCGAGCTTCGCCATCGCGTCGCGGTTCTTCTTGCCGATCGCCTTGCGCAGGTCGTCCGCCTTCGCGCCCGAGAAGCCCGCGAGCGACTTGGCGATCTGCATCGACTGCTCCTGGTAGAGGATCACCCCCTTCGTCGACTCGGTGATCGGCCGCAGCCGCTCGTCCGCGAACTCGACGGACTCGGGGTTGCGCTTGCCGCGCGCGTAGGTCGGGATCGAGTCCATGGCGCCCGGCCGGTACAGCGCGACGAGCGCGACGATGTCGTCGAACTCCGTCGGTCGGACGTTGCGCAGCGCCTTCTGCATCCCTTCTGACTCGAACTGGAAGACCCCGATCGAGTCGCCGGCGGCGAGCATCTCGTAGGAGCGCTCGTCGTCGAGCGGCAGCGCGGCCATGTCCGGGCGCACGTCCGTCGAGCGCTCGATGATGTCCAGCGCGTCCTCGATGACGTCGAGGTTGCGCAGGCCGAGGAAGTCCATCTTCAGCAGGCCGAGCTGCTCGACCGGCTTCATCGAGAACTGCGTGACGATGTTGAAGATCTTGTTGCCGTCGGCATCGACCTGGTTGGAGTCCGCGAGCTGCAGCGGGACGATGTCGGTCAGCGGCCCCTCGGCGATGACCACCGCCGCGGCGTGGATCGAGGAGTTGCGCACGATGCCCTCCAACCCCTGCGCGACGTCGATGACCTGCTTGGCGATCGGGTCGGAGTCATACGCCAGGCGCAGCGCCTCGCCCGGCTTCAGGCAGTCTTCGAAGGATGGCGAGCGACCCATGATCGGGTCCGGGATGAGCTTGGCGAGCTTGTCACCGACGCCGTAGTCGTGCTCGAGCACGCGCGCCGCGTCGCGCGTCGCCGCGCGCGGGAACATCTTGCCGAACGTCACGATCTGCGCGACCGACTCGCGGCCGTACTTCTCGACGACGTAGCGCATGACCTGCGCGCGCCCGCGCACGGAGAAGTCGATGTCGATGTCCGGCATCGACACGCGCTCCGGGTTCAGGAAGCGCTCGAAGAGCAGGTCGTAGCGCAGCGGGTCGACGTCCGTGATCGCCAGGCAGTACGCGACGATCGACCCCGCCGCCGAGCCGCGACCGGGGCCGACCGCGATGCCGTTCTCCTTCGCGTAGCGGATGAAGTCCCAGACGATCAGGAAGTACGCGTCGAAGCCCATCCTGTTGATGACGCCGAGCTCCATCTCCATGCGCTCGATCGCCACCGCCGGCGGCGGGTCGCCGTAGCGCCGCGCGAGACCCTCCAGCACACGTGCGCGCAGGTACTCGTCCTCGGGCGCGCCGCCGGGCGTCGGGTAGTGCGGGATCAGCTGCTGGCCGAGCTCGATCTGCACGTCGCAGCGCTCGGCGATCTCGATCGTCGACGCGAGCGCCTCCGGCCACTGCGAGAAGGACTGCGCCATCTCGTCGTTGGACTTCAGGAAGAACTCGTTCGTGTCGAACGTCATCTTCGGCGACTGCAACGTCGACTTCGTCTGCACGCACAGCAGCGCCGTGTGGTGGTTGTAGTCCTCCTTGCGCAGGTAGTGCACGTCGGCCGTGCCGACGATCGGCCGGCCGAGCTCGCGGGCGATCCGCACGATCTTCTCGTTGGCCTTGTCCTGCGGTGCGAGGCCGTTGCGCTGGACCTCGAAGTAGACGTCCTCGGGACCGAAGACCTGCAGCAGGTCGTCGACGTGCGCGCGCGCCTCGTCGTCGCGGTCGTCGACGAGGCGCTGGCAGAAGCGCGACGCCAGGCAGCCGGTCAGCGCGATGATGCCCTCGCCGAAGCGATCGAGCACCGCGAGGTCGACGGTCGGCTTGCCGCGGTTCAGGCCCGTCAGGAAGCCCTCGCTGCAGAGCTTGACGAGGTTGCGGTAGCCGAGGTTCGAGGCCGCCAGCAGCGTGAGGTGGTTGTGCTCGTGGCGACCGCGGGCGGTGTGGTCGTCGGCGAAGTAGATCTCGCAGCCCATGATCGGCGTGACGCCGTGCTTGCGGGCGGCGAGATAGTGCTCGACGGCGCCGTTCATGACGCCGTGGTCGGTCAGCCCCAGCGCCGGCTGCCCGAAGTCGGCGGCACGCTTGGCGAGCGCCTCGATCTTGCATGCGCCGTCGAGCAGCGAGTACTCGGAATGGACGTGCAGATGGGCGCAGGCGGGAGCGGTCACGGGGGCGCACAATAGGTGCCCCGGCGGTCGGATTCGCGCTCCGGCCGAGCGCCCGCGCGAAGCGATTGCCGCAGGTTGCGGGGTCGCCGTCGCGGCGTCCCCCGGCGTGGTGGCGGAAAGCCCGTCAGTCGCGATCGGCGCGCGCCGCGACCAGCGCGGCGACGCCCAGAGTGCCCGCGACGAGCGCCGCGGCCGTGACCCTGCGCGAGGGCAACATGCGGTTCACGCGCCGCCGCGCGTACCAGCGGGCGCCCTGCCAGACGACGAATCCAAGGGTCTTGTATGCCATGCGCCCGATGCTACCCCGCGCGCCCTCTCTCGACGCCCGCTCGGGCGACTGCGCACGCGCGAGCCCCGCGCGCCCGCACCGGCCGCACTCGCGCGTTCACTCCTGCTCGTTGCGCACCCGCAGCTGGTGGGCCATACGCGACTGCAGCGACCACAGCTCGATGAACCCGGGCGACGCCTGCTGGGAGAACAGGCCGCCGGACTCGGTGAACGACGCCAGCGACTGGTCGTAGACCGCGTTCGGCGAGCGCCGCGTCACGACGCGCACCGATCCCTTGAAGAGCTTGACGCCGATCGTCCCCGTCACCTGCTGGTTGACGCGGTCCATGAACGCGTCGAGGTCGCGGCGCAGCGGCTCCCACCACAGCCCGGCGTAGACGAGGTACGCCCACTGGCGCTCGAGCCCCGGCTTGAACTGGTTCTGGTGGATCGTGCCGACGAGCTTCTCGAGATCCTGGTGGGCGAGCAGCACGATCGCCGCGGCCGGCACCTCGTAGATGTCGCGCACCTTCAGGCCGACGATCCGGTCCTCGATGTGGTCGACGATCCCGACGCCATGACGGCAGCCGATCACCGCGATCGCCTCGAGCAGCTCGACGAGGCCCATCGCCTCGCCGTCCAGCGAGACCGGCACGCCGGCCTCGAAGCCGACCTGCACGACCTGCGGCTCGTCCGGCGCCTGTTCGGGCGGCGTCACGAGCTGGAAGACGTCGTCGTCCGGCGCGTGCTCGAGATCCTCGATCCAGCGCCCCTCGGACGAGCGTCCCCAGAGGTTGTCATCGATCGAGTACGGCTGGATCTCGGTGCCGGTCTTCAGGGGGATGCCGTGCTTGCGCGCGTACTCCATCTCCTCCTCGCGGCCCATCTGCCAGCCGCGCACCGGCGCGATCACCTTGAGCTCGGGCGCGAGCGTCGCGATCGTCGCCTCGATGCGCACCTGGTCGTTGCCCTTGCCGGTGCAGCCGTGGGCGATCGTGTCGCAGCCCGTCCTGCGCGCCACCTCGACGGCGAGCTTGGCTATCAGCGGCCGGCCGAGCGCCGTGAAGAGCGGGTAGCCGCCGCCGTAGAGCGCGTTGGCCCTGATCGCCGGCAGGACGAAGTCGCGGGCGAACTCCTCGCGCGCGTCGATCGTGTGGCACTCGACGGCCCCGATCTGGCGGGCCTTTCGCTCGACGGCGCCGTAGTCCTCTCCGGGCTGGCCGAGGTTGACGGTCAGCGTGACGACCTCCGCCTCGTACTCGTCCGCGATCCACTTCAACATGACGCTCGTGTCGAGGCCGCCGGAGTACAGCAGCAGCACCCGTCCGACCTCACCGGGCTCGGCGAGGTACGAGGCTGTGCGCGTGTGGGGGGTCTGATTCGTGGTCTCGGCCATAGGCGTCAAGCCTACGAGTCCGGCGCCCGCCGTGCCGAGCGCGGACGGCAAGGTTGCGCACGGTCGGCAAGATTGGCCACGCGGCGTGACCTTCGCCGCGTTTTCGGCTAGCTTGCAGTCTTCCGGGCGGTGCGCGGGGGCGTACCAAGGAACCGGTCCAACGAGAAAGCAGGGGGAAACAACGATGACGACCGAGGCCCGTCGCGTACTTCGCGGCGTCAGCGGGGCACTGCTCGCGCTGACCCTCGTCCTCCTTGCGACGGTGCCAGTCGCACAGGCGGACACCATCTACCCGGACAACCAGGTCACCGGGACGTCCTTCGACGAGGGGCTCGACGGGTGGACGGAGTTCTCCAACCAGTGCGTCCTCCTCAGCCTGGGCGACCTCGAGCTCGGCATCCCCGCGGGACCGCCGGTCTGCGATCCCCACACCGGCCACTCGGCCGGTGTCGGAACACCGCCCGGATCGCTCGAGCAGTTCAGCAACCAGGCCGTGTCGGCGACGGTGCTCGGCAGCGCCATCGGTGCCGTCCGCGGGACGGCCACGGCGCTGTCCCCCGAGTTCACCGTGCCCACGGGCGGGCCTGCGACCTTCACGGTCGATCGGCGCTTCGCGGTCGAAGCGCTGCTTCCTCTCGGCATCGTGACCGACGCGCCGGTTCGGTTCAACTACAACTTCTTCCTCATCGACGAGGCGTCTCCGAGCACGCCGCTCACCCTCGATGGCGACACGGTGGACATCGCGCGCAATCAGGATCCCGCGTTCACCGGGCACGGCCCGATCGTGCTGCCACCGGACGCGGTTCAGTCCGGCCACAGCTACCGCATCGAGGTAACCACGACGTTCAGCGCCAACCCGGAGACCCTCGCCACCGTGATCGCGGCGCTCTACACCGCCCGGGCGCAATACGACAACGTACGACTGCGCGTGGCCGACGGAACCCCGACGTTCGGACCCGCGACGGCCGTCACCGAGGACGCGACGGACATCACGGGCACGTCCGCGACGCTGCACGGGTCGACGAACGCCCAGGGGCTCGCGTCGACGTACGACTTCCGCTACGGGACGTCGCCGACCGACCTGAGCCAGCGCCTACCGGCTTCCCCTCCGGACTTCAACGCCGGGACCAATATCGGGTCGCAGGAGCGCTCGCGACCGGTCAGCGGCCTCACCGCCTGCACGACGTACTACTTCCAGATCGAGGCCCAGAACGCCGAGAACGCCGAGAACATGCCCAGCCTCGGCGGCATCAAGACGTTCCGGACCAACTGCGCGCCGTCCGCGACGACGCTGGACGCCACGGGGGTCGGGCCGAACGCGGTCACGCTCAACAGCGCGATCAACCCGAACGGCTCGGACACGACGTACTTCTATGAGTACGGTCCGGACACGCCCGCCGGCGGAACGACGTTCACCAACCGCGTTCCGCTGCTGGCGGCGGGGAACTTCCCGTCGATCGGCGACGGCAACGCGGTCGTGCAGCCCAACAGCACGGTGATCGCCGGGCTCACGCCCCAGACGGCCTACCGCTACCGGGTCACGGCGGTCAACGCCATAGGCACGACCGTTGGCAACATCGTGACGTTCACGACCTCCGGCGTGGGTGCCACCGGGCCGCAGGGCAACCCGGGAACCAACGGTACGAACGGTACGAACGGGACGAACGGCGCGCCTGGCGCCACAGGACCAGCCGGCACCAACGGGTCCAGCGGTCCCGCCGGTCCGGCCGGCCCCGCCGGTCCGAAGGGTGCCACCGGTTCCAAGGGGCAGGCCGGAGTCGACGGCGGCACGGTCGCCAACGGCGACCCGCGCGCGCTGATCCACATCTACGGCCAGAGCCTGATCGTGCCGAGCAAGGGTCGCAACATCGGCCGTGTCCGCGTGAAGATCTTCTGCCGGACGGTCGCCGTGCGGACCTGCTCCGGGGCCGTGAAGGTCAGGTCGCTCAACCCGATCCAGCCGCAGAGCTTCGGTTTCCCGAAGAAGGCCAAGCGGCGGGTTACGTTCGCGACGGACGCGGTCCAGCTCGACGTCAGGAAGATCGGCTACGCGATCCTCTCGTTCAATGCCCAGCGACGCTCTGTCCTGAAGCGCGAGAAGACAGTGAGGTCGACCGTGATCGTGACCGTGATCGACGCGAGCAACAACCGCCAGAACGTGCGGACGGTGCTGCCGGTGCGACTCGGCAAGTAGCTGCGACGAGCTGACAGCACGGCGGCGGGCCCTCTTCGGAGGGCCCGCGGTCGTGCCAGCCCAGCGCTGCTACCTCGTCAGCAACGCGCGTAACCGCGTGAGCGCCTCGTCGACGTCGACGTCGGAGATCGTCAGCGGCGGCAGCAGGCGGAACGTCGCCGGGCCCGTCGCGTTGAGCACGAGGCGCTGCTCGAGCAGCGCCCGCCGCACGAGATCGGGCGCCCCGCCGGCCTCGAGGTCGCACGCGAGCATCAGCCCGCGGCCGCGCACCTCGCCGACGCCGGGCAGCGCCGCGAGCTCGCGCAGCAGGCGCACGCCGAGCGCGCGCACGCGCGCCAGCAGCCGCGGGTCCTCGACGACGTCCAGCACCGCGTGGGCGGCGGCGCATACGAGCGGGCCGCCGGCGAACGTCGAGCCGTGGTCGCCAGGCGCGAGGACGTCGGCGTAGCTCGGGCCGCAGATCACGGCGCCGATCGGCAGCCCGCCGCCGAGCGCCTTCGCCGACGTGATCATGTCGGGCACGACGCCCGCGTCCTCGTAGGCCCACAACGTGCCGGTTCGTCCGAGTCCGCACTGCACCTCGTCGTAGATCAACGCCGCGCCGTGCTCGTCGCAGGCCGCGCGGGCCGCGCGCAGCAACTCGTCGTCGAGCACCCAGACGCCGCTCTCCCCCTGGATCGGCTCGAGGATCACCGCCGCCGTGCGCTCGTCGACCGCCGCCGTGATCGCCTCGGCCGTCGGCGCGACGGCGAAGAAGCCGGGGACGAGCGGCGCGAACGGGGCCTGCTTGGCCTCCTGCGGCGTCGCCGACAGCGACCCGTACGTGCGGCCGTGGAAGCCGCGGTGCATCGAGATGATGCAGCCGCCCTGCTTGGCCTTGCGCGCGATCTTCAACGCCGCCTCGTTGGCCTCGGTGCCGGAGTTCGCGAAGTGGACCTTGCCGCCCAGCGAGCCCTCGGAGAGGCGTTGCGCGAGCCGTATTCCCGGCTCGGTGTAGAAGAGGTTTCCGACGTGCACGAGCCTGCCGGCCTGCTCGCGGATCGCCGCGACGACGGCCGGATGGGAGTGACCGAGCGACGTCACCGCGAGGCCGGTCTGCAGGTCGAGGTACGCGTTGGCGTCGGAGTCCCACAGCCACGAGCCCTCGCCGCGCACGAACTCGACCGGCGCGCGCGCGTAGGCTCCGACGAGGTGCGTCCCTTCGAGTGCCTGGAGCACGTGCAGGGTCATGCCGCGGGGATGATCTTCGTGCCCGAGCCAGCGTCCGTGAAGAGCTCGAGCAGCAGCGAGTGCGCGACGCGACCGTCGACGATGTGTGCGGCCCGCACGCCCCCATGGATCGAGTCGACGCACGCCTGCAGCTTCGGGCGCATGCCGCCGTCGATGTGCGCGAGTGCGTCCTGCACGTCGTTGGCGCGCGCGGCCGTGATGACGGAGGCCGGATCGGCCGGATCGCGTAGCCAGCCGGCGACGTCGGTCAGGAACATCACCTTGTAGGCGCTCAGCTCGCGCGCGATCGCGCCCGCGGCCTCGTCGGCGTTGACGTTGTAGGAGTTGCCCTCGCGGTCCGCGCCGACCGACGCGATCACCGGGATGTAGTCGAGCGCGATGTGCTCGAGCACGCCGACGTCGACCTTCTCGATCCTGCCGACGAAGCCGATGTCCTCGCCGCTGGGCGCGGCCTGCCGCGAGACCCGGAACAGCGAGCCGTCGTCGCCGCACAGGCCGACGGCGGGCTGGCCGTGGCGGTTCAGGCGCAGCACGATGTCCTTGTTGACCTTGCCGACGAGCACCATCTTCGCGACCTCGACCGTCGCTGCGTCGGAGACGCGCAGCCCGGAGACGAACTCGACCTGCATCCCGAGGCGCTCCATGTAGGCCGTGATGTCCGGGCCGCCGCCGTGGACGACCACCGGGTTCATCCCGACGTACTTCAGCAGCACGATGTCGCGCGCGAAGTCGTCGACGAGCTTGGGGTCGGTCATCGCGGCCCCGCCGTACTTGATGACGACGGTGCGGCCGTGGAACTCCCGGATGTACGGGAGCGCTTCGAGAAGGGTGCCGACGTCTCTCATGTCGTGTACTCCGCGTTGATCGTGACGTACTCGTGTCCGAGGTCCGAGAAGAAGACCTCGGCCTCCGCGCCGGTCGGGTGGGCGGGATCGAGTGCGACCTCGTACTCGATCTCGTCGCCGGCGGCTGCCGCGTCGAGCGCCGCGGCGTCGTAGGCCACCGCCGCACCGCCGCGACACAGCGTCATGCCCTCGATCGCGATGTCGAGCGCGAGCGGCGTATGACCTCGGCCACCCATCGCCATGCCGACCGCCTGCGCGATCCGGCCCCAGTTCGGATCGGCGCCGTGCAGCGCGGTCTTGACGAGCGGCGAGTTCGCGACGGCCCGTGCGCAGCGCTCGGCGTCCTGCTGCTCGCCGCCGCGCACGACGACGCGACCGACGCGCTTGGAGCCCTCGCCGTCGCGGACGAGCATCAGGGCAAGCGTGCGCAGCAGCGCGTCCAGCGCGAGGCCGAAACGGCGCTCGTCGTCGGTCTGCGGCTCGATCCGCACGCCGCTGGAACCCGAGCACATGAGGATCGCCGTGTCGTTCGTGGACAGCTGGCCGTCGACGGAGACGCGGTCGAACGAGCGCTTGACGCAGACGCCGAGCAGCAGGTCGGCCGTCTCGGGGGCCATCGCGGCGTCCGTCTGCACGAAGCACAGCATCGTCGCGAACGCCGGCTCGATCATGCCCGCGCCCTTGCACTGCGCGCTGAGCCGCACGACGCCCGACGCCAGTGTCACGGCGAGCGAGGCGCGCTTGGGGAACGCGTCGGTCGTCATGATCGCGTCCTGGAACTCGAGGTCGCCGCCCGCGTGCAGGCGGGTCGCCGCGGCCTCGATCCCGGCGACGACGCGCGCGCTGTCGAGCTGCACGCCGATGACCCCGGTCGACGCGACCCCGACGAGCTGCGCATCGACGCCGACCACGGCCGCCGCCGCCTGCTGCATCGCGAGCGCGACCTGCATCCCCGGCTCGCCGGTCGCGGCGTTCGCGTTGGCGGAGTTCGCGACGACGGCGCGCAGCGCGTGCGGCCGGGTGTGGTCTCGCGTGACCACGACCGGCGCCGCGAGCACGCCCGAGCGGGTGAAGCGCGCGGCGCTCACGGCACCCGGCGCGTCACATACGAGCAGCCCGACGTCGAGGACCCCGGGCGTCTTGATCGCGGCCTCCGCGGCGCCCGCGCGAAAGCCCGCCGGCAGCCCTTCGCCGACGTCCTCGACGTGCTCGGGCGCGTCGACCCCGCGCGAGG
>DASXCR010000208.1:0-10924 GCA_036491075.1 Solirubrobacteraceae bacterium | reverse complement strand
GAACGCGGCGGCGAGACGCAGGAGCTTGTGCACGTTGGCCAGCCGGCGAGCGCCGCCCGACAGCGAGAGGACGTGCAGGTCATAGCCGGTCGCGTCGACGACGCGGCGCAGCAGCTCGTCCAGGCCCACGCGCGGGGCGAGGGCACGCTCGGCGCGGAAGCGGACGGCAAAGGCCCGCAGGCGCTCGCGATCGTCGTCGCGCAGGCGCCCCGCGAGGTCGTTCGGCGGCGACGGCCGGCGCCGCACCTGATCGCCGGGGCCGTCATGACGTGCCGGGTCGCGCGCGTCGTCGATGCGCACCCGATCGCCGCGGCCGTCGTCGCGTGCTGGGTCGCTTGGGTCGCAGTCGCACACCGGATCGTCGAGACCGCCCTCGAGCGCGGCCCCGGCACGCGGGTCCGGCGGATCGACGAGGAACGCGTCCGCGATCGCGCGCCAGGCATTGCCGCGACCGGCGCGCGCGACCTGCGCGAGCGCATCGGACGACAGGCCGGCGAGCGGCGATGCCAGCACGCCGTAGAGCGCCGCCTCGTCGCGCGGGTTCGCGATCGCGGCGAGCCACGCGCAGAGGTCGCGGACGACCTGGCGGCCCCAGTAGCCGCGCCCGCCGACGGACAGCGTCAGCAGATCCTGGTCCTCGAGCGCGCGCTCGTAGACCGGGAGGTCGCCGAGGCCGCGCAGCAGCACGACGATCTCCTCGGGGCGTGCGTCGCCGGAATCGACGAGGTCGCGGATGCGCTGTGCCAGCAGGCGCGCCTCGGCCTGGCGCCAGCGCTGCGTGCGCGGCAGGTCGCCGAGGTCGGCCGCCTCCCCCACGTCCTCCTCCCAGCCGTCGGCGTCGGTCAACAGCAGCTCGACGAGCGGGGCGCTGGCCTGCGCGTGCTCGCGACCCTCGCGCAGTGCGACGAAGTCCGGCCCCAGGCGCGGCGCGAACGCGGCGTCGATCGTCTCGAGGATCTGCCCCCGGCTGCGGAAGTTCGTCGCCAGCGTCGCGACGCGGCCCGCCGCGGAGAGCGCCGTCCGGCGCGCGCGGAAGACCTCGACGTCGGCGTTGCGAAAGCCGTAGATGGACTGCTGCTCGTCGCCGACGACGAACAGGTCGTCGCGATCGAGGGCTTCGAACAGCGCGAGCTGGCGCGGGTTGGAGTCCTGGAACTCGTCGACCATGACGCGGTCGAAGCGCTCGGCGTACGAGCGGCGCAGCGCGGGCTCGGCCTCGAGGACGTCGCGCGCGAACAGCTCGAGGTCGTCGAAGTCCAGGCCCGCACGCTCGCGCTTGGCGCCGGCGTACGCGTCCGCGTAGCGTCCGAGCAGCTCGTCGAGCAGCTCGACGGCGCTCGCGGCAGCGCGGTCGCGGCACGCGCCGGCGTAGTCCAGCAGCGCGCCGAGGTAGCGCGTGCACGGCGCGCTCTTCAACGCGTTGGCCGCCGCACCGAAGCGCGCCTCCGCGAGCGCTGCGGCGGACGGAGCCACGGGCGTCGCGGCGAGCAGCTCGGCGCACCGGGCGAGCTTCGCGCGCGCCTCGCAGACGCGCTTGCCGGCGCCGGCGAGCGCGAGATCCGCGAGCGCGGCGGCCGTGGCCCGGGCGAGGTCGGCGCGCAGCGTCGACGGGTCGCCGACCTGTGGCGGTCGCGGGAGCACCGGACGCGTCTGTCCGGCGCTGCGCAGCGCGTCGTGGATCGTCGCGATCATCGTGCGCAGGCGATCGGTGTCGTATGCCGCGACGAGATCGAGCGCCGGCGCACCGTGCTCGCCGTCGAGCAGACCGGCCAGCGCCTGCTCCCACGCGCGGTCGCGCAGCGTGCGCGCGGTCGCCTCGTCGAGGACCGCGAATGCGGGATCCAGCCCGGCGGCGATCGCGTGCGCGCGCAGCAGCCGCGCGCAGAAGCCGTGGATCGTCGACACCCACGCCGTCTCGGTCTCGCGCGCCTCGTCGCGGCGGCCGAGCTCGACGAAGCGCTCGCGCACCCGCGCGCGCAACTCGCCGGCGGCACGCTCGGTGAACGTGATCGCGAGGATCCGTTGCGGCCGCACGCCGTCCTCGAGCACCGATCGCACGAAGCGCTCGACGAGCACCGAGGTCTTGCCGCTGCCGGCGTTGGCCTCGAGCAGCAGCGAGCCGTCGCGCGCGCGGATCGCCGCCGACTGCTCGGCGGTGAACGCCCGCCCGCCCGGTCCCAGGAGCACGGTCATGCCGCGTTGCAGCGGCAGATCGTGGGATAGACGCAGCCGGTCCCGTTCCAGCCGCAGCTCTGGGGGCGCGGCTCGATCGCACCGGCGCGCAGCTCGCCGACCGCGACGAGCACGTCGTCGAGCACGCCGCCGATGACCGCATCGAAGTCGTCGCGCTCGCGGCGGTCGGTGGCGACGGTCTGCAGGTCCGGGTCGGCGCCGGCGAGGACGAGCCCGCGGGGGCGCTGGTCGCGACCGCCGAGCGGCTGGTACAGGCCGCCGATCGGGTCGAGCCCGAGGACGTCGCGGGCTGCGAGCACGTAGAGCGCGACCTGGTACTTGCGCTCGCGCCGCCAGCTCGCCGCGTCGGGCGCGTTGCGGCCCTTGTAGTCGTAGACGATCGCCTCGCCGCCCGGTCCGCGGTCGACGCGATCGATGCGACCGGCGATGCCGACGCCGCCCGCGAGCTCGAGCGCCGGATGTGCGCCCTCGCCGTAGCCGAAGACGACCTCGAGCGCGTCGGGGACGAGCTCGGAGCCGTCGACGGCGGCGTGGTCGAGATAGCGCAGCAGGTCGCTGTGCAGGCGGCGCGCGAGGGCGCGCTGGCGCGACGGGTCGGGCGACATCTCCAGGCGCGGATCGCGCCGCAGCTCATCCAGCGCCTCGAGCGCGATCTCGCGGGCGAGCGACAGCGAGGCCGCGTCCACGCGCGCGCTGCCGGCCCGCTCGCGCAGCCCGCGCAAGGTCTTCTCGAGCACCGCGTGCGCGAGCTGGCCGCGCAGCATGAGCTCGGGATCGGGATTCAGGCCCTCGGGATCGAGGCGCCGCTCGACGAACCACTTCACCGGGCAGCCCGCCCACAGCTCGACCGCCGACGCCGACCAGGTCGCCCGCTCGCGCAGCTGCGCGACGAGCGCCTCGTCGCGCAGCGGGGCGATCGCCGCCTCGCGGTAGCGCGGCCCGGCGATGACCGCGGCACGCTCGCGGTCGCGCGCGGTCAGCGGCGTGCCGGCCGGCCAGCCGACCTCGCCGAGGGTGCGCATCCGGCGCCGCTCCCACAGCTGTGCTCCGAAGAGGTCGCAGACGTCGGAGATGAAGAACGACGGCACGGCCTGCTCGCCGTCGTCGCCGGCCTCGTGCCAGCAGAGGTAGAGGCGCTCCTCGGGCCGCGACACGGTCGCGTAGAAGAGGTAGCGCTCCGCGCCGAGGTCGTCGCGGCGGCGCAGGCGCAAGCCCGAGGCGACCGCGATCTGCTCGCGCTCGGCGTCGCCGAAGAAGGGCTCCGCTCCGGGCACCTGCGGGAAGACGCCCTCCTGCAAGCCGCACGCGAACAGGGCGCGCACGCGGCGGGCGCGCAGCGCGAGCGGGTCGGCCACGGTCACGCGGCCCGGCGCGGGTCGCGCGCCGCCGCCGGCGGCGACCTCGAGGCCGTCCAGCAGCGCCGCGAGCTGTGCCGGCGTCGGTGCCAGCGATCGATCGAGCTCCGCGATCACCCGCAGCTCCTCGAGCGCGCTGCGGCCGGCGACGAAGACATCGGCGTCCTGCGCGGCCGGCCCGGTCAGGACCTCGGCCGCGCGCCTCCGCGGCGCCGCGAACAGCGTGCCGAGCTCGTCGGCGAGCCGCGTGAGCAGCTCGCCGGCGCCGCGGCGATGCGCGTCGCGCACGCGGTCGATGGCGTCGAGCGTCCAGTGCTCGGCCTCCCACAGCCCGCGCGCCGCGGCCGCGGTCCGCGCGCCTGCCTGGCGCGCCGCCGCCTCGAGCCCGTCGGCGAGCTCGGGCCGGTGCAGCAGGCCGGGCGTCCGCAGCCACGCGAGCAGGTCCGCGGCGCTGCCGTCCAGCAGCGCGCAGCGCAGCAGGCCGACGAGGCCGCGACCGAGCGCCGTGTGGCCGAATGCGACGCGCCGGTCGATCGCGATCTCCACGCCGAGCGCGCCGAACACCTCGGCGAGCAGCGGCGCGACCGGGCGCGGGTCGCGCAGCACGACCGCGATCTCGTGCGCGGCGAAGCCCTCGTCGGCGATCAGGCGCGCGATCTCGGCGGCGACGAGCTCCAGCTCGGCGCGCTCGCCGCCTCCCTGCACGAGCGTCACGGCGCTGGCCGAGTCGATCGGGTCCGGCTCGAACAGCCGCTCCTCCGACGCCAGCTCGAAGAGCTCGCGCTCGAGATGGTGCAGCGCCGCGCGCGCGGCGGGCGCGTAGTGCTCGGCGCGCGCGGCCAGCGGCCGGTGCTCGACGCCGTCGTGGTAGAGCTCGACGAACGTGGTGGCACGGCCGGCGAAGGCCATCCGGCCCGGCTCGTAGGCGAGCGACAGCGTGACCGGCGCGCCGCTCGCGGCCAGCGTCTGCACGACGTCGCGCTGCAGCGTCGAGAGGTCGTCGAAGCCGTAGAAGCAGACCGGCGTCGCGCCCCAGGCCGTCGGGTCGTCGCGCAGCGCGTCGAGCGCGGCGATCGCCCGCAGCGGCTCGTCGCGCCGACGCAGACGCTCGAGCCGGCGGCGGTACGCGCCGTACAGCGCGGCGACCTCGTCGGCGTAGTCGCGGCGGCCGGCATCGCCGGCCGCCCAGGTCCGCAGCGCCTGCGTGAGGCGCTGCGGCGTGACGCGCTGCTCCTCGAGCTCGTCGACGAGCCGCAGCAGCGCCGCCACGAAGCCGGCCGTCGTGGACGACCCCGCGAGGGCGCGCAGCGGCGTCGCCGCGATCGCGGCGCTCGCCACCTGCTCGCGCCCGAGCGGCCCGAGCGGGCGCCCGTGCACGCCGCAGCGCCGGGCGATCTCCGCGACGAGCCACTCGAGGCGCATGACCTGCGAGCCGAACACGAGCCCTGCCGTCGCCAGCTCGGCGCGGTAGCGCTCGAAGTCGGCATGCGTCGGCACGACGAGGATCGGCGCCTCCCCACGGCGCAGGGCCGCGCGGTATTCGTCGAGCACGACGCGCGCCTTCTCGGCATTGGCGGGACCGGTGACGAGCGTCAGGGGCACCCGCTCATGGTGGCGTGTCCACCCGACGGCAACGTGACTCCGTACTGCCGCGGGCGCCGGGCGCCTGCTATGCCTGCTCGCCCGCGCCGGCGAGCTCGTCCGCGGGGCGAGCGGACCTCGGCCGGACCGCGTCCTGCCCCGGCCAGCCGAACGACGCGCCGGTCTGCGGTGGCGCCCGCAGCGCCAGCGTGGCGTCGCCAGGCTCGGCCGCCGCCGCGATCGCGAACGCCGGGGAGCCCGCCGACGTCCCCGCCGGCAGGTGGACGCAGCCGAGCTGGATGCGACCGGGGGCGAGGCTGCGCAGGTGGCCCGACAGCGCGGCCTCCAGGAGCGCCGTGTCCAGCGGGTCCCACGCCGGATCTTCGATGACGACGGCGAAAGCCGCAGACGAGCCCTGCAGATGCGGCGAGAGGCAGTCGAGGGTCCCGCCATCGGATCCCGGTAGGCGGACGGATCGACGTGGGCGCGATAGAGGTCGTGGAACGCCGCCGGATCCGCGACGCTCGCGGGCAGCAGTGGCTCATCGGCCGAGCGTCGGCGCCGTCCCCGTAACACGTGCGGCCAGGATGCCGGACGCGCCCGCGACGACGGCGCCGCCGGCCGTACGGGGTCAGCCGAGCGAGTCGCCCTTGCGCTGGTTGCAGTCCGCGCACAGAAGCTGGAGGTTCGCGACCGTGCTCGCGCCGCCCAGGCTGAGCGGGATGACGTGGTCGTATTGGAGGTCGAAGCTCGCATCGCACTCCACGCAGCGCCCGCCGTCGCGTTCGAACACCGCGCGCCGCGTCTCGCGCGGGATCCGCTCGCGCCGGCGCCGCGACGCCGGCTCGCCGTCCTCCTGCGCGAGGCGCGCGTGCGCGCGCTCCAGGCGCGTTCGCGCGCGGCGCTCGCGCTCGCGGACGAGCGCCACCACGTCGCATGCCTGCAGTCCGTCGTCCGCGGCGTAGAAGCGATCCTCGAACAGCCACGTGCAGCGCCGCCCGTCGCGCGCGATCGCGACCGGCTCGAGCAGCTGCGCGCGCCCGAGCGCCCTGATGGCAGGCGTCGACCACGCAGGCCGCTCGAGCACGGTGTCCCCGAGCGCGAGCCGCCAGCGGCGGCCGCGGCCGCCGCGGACGAGCGCGGCGTTTCGGATCTCGCGCAGCATCCCTCCTCTGTATCCGCCCCGGCGGACGGCGCGCAAGCCCGCGCCCAGGCGCTGCGGCGACCCACGACGTGACGCGGTGCTCGCCACGCGTGCCGACGCCACGCACGCGCCGCGAGATCCGTCGCCGCTACGCCGGCGCGATCACGCCCGCCAGCGCCGCCGCGCGCGCGACCTTGCGCGCATCGACGAACGCGTCGACCTTCGAGCCGAGCAGCACGATCCCGATCCGCCGCGAGCCGCGCCTGATGATCGCGACGAGGCAATGCCCGGCGCGGAACGTGAAGCCGGTCTTCAGGCCGATCGCGCCGGGATAGTGGTCGCGCAGCAGGTGGTTGGTCGTGTGCAGCGTGATCTTCTTGCCGTAGCCGGTCCAGACGCGCTCGGCCGCGTGGTCGGCGATCCAGCGCAGGAACGGATCCGCCATCACCCGCATCGCGAGCGCGGCGATGTCGCGCGGGCAGGAGCGGTTGCGCGGGTCCAGGCCATCGGGGTCGACGTAGTGCGTGCACGTCAGCCCGAGCAGCCGGGCACGCGCGTTCATGCGTGCGACCCACGCCTTGACGGATCCCGCGCCGCCGATCGCCAGCGCGACCGCGGCGTCGTTGCCCGACGCGATCATGAGCCCCTTCAGCAGCACCTCCGCGCGCACGCGCCGCCCCGGCTGCAGACCGCCCATATGCGTTTCCGGGACCTGGTCGGCGGCAGGCGTGATCCGCACGAGGCTGCGCGGGGTGAAGCTCTCGATCGCGAGCAGCGCGGTCATGAGCTTCGTCAGGCTCGCGATCGGACGCACGCGCGTCGCGCCCCGGCGCCACAGCACGCTGCCGTCGTCGAGGTCGAACGCGAGACCGGCGGCGGGTGCGGGATGCAGGTGCAGGGTGCTCAGCAGCGCGGGCCGCGAGAGGTCGACGCGCGCCGCCCCGGCGGGCGCGGGGAGCTTGCCCACCGCCGGCGGTGCGGCGGTCGGCGGGCGGTCGGTGACCGGCGTCGTCAGGCGCTCGATCGTCGTGCGCGCGACGCGGTCGTTGCTCGCGCCGACGTCCTCCCCGCGCAGCGCGACGACGCCGACCGCGACGCCCGCCGCGAGCACGAGCGCGAGCGCGACGAGTCCGACGCCCGAGCGGCGACGGCGCCGGCCGGCGGTCAGCGCGTGGGCCGGCCGACGGCGCGGCCGGCTCGGCGAGCTCAGCAGGCCCCTGCTCGAGCGACCCAACGGCCGCGGCGGCTTCGGTGGCCTCCGGCGGCCACGACTCATCGACCTGCACCCGCCACTGCGTCCTCCGTCGTTCGCTGGATCGGGCAGCTTGTCAGGAGCGCCCGTCGGACCGCTGCACTTCACCCGCGCCGCACGCCGGCCTCCCCAGCGCGCTCGGAGGACGATCCGGGTCCGGTTCGCGGCCGAGGCGCGCCTGCGAGACTGCGGCGGCCGTGGCCCCACCAGCGCCTCCCGACCTGCCGCCGGTCGGCCCCGAGCTGACCCTGAGCCTGCGCGGCAGCGCGGCGCTGCGCCTGGATGCCGGGAGCGCCGTCGAGCTCGACCTCTCGGGCACGATCCGCATGACCGTCGAGGAGCGGCTGCGCTACGGCCCGGCCGGCGTGAGGCTGCGCATCAGCGGCGTCGACCTCGCCGCCGCGAGCGACGTCCTCGGCACGGTCCGCATGTCGCTGGCCGACGACGACGTCGCGATGCTGAGCCGGGTCGAGCTCGCGGGCGACCCGCCGCTGCTGCGCCACGTCATGGCCTTCGAGGTCACGCTGACGATCGAGCGCCCGCCGGCCGTCGCGGGCCCGCTCGACCTCACGAGCGCCCAGCCGCCGACGCTCGTCTGCGTCGGGCTCGAGCGCTTCCCGCCCCGGCGGGCCGCGAGCTACGAGCTCCAGCGGCCGGTCGAGCTCACGCCGGAGGGTGCGTTGGACGAGGTCGTCGGCGAGCTGCTGGCGCTCTCGCTGACGTCGAACCGCGCCCGAGGTCCGGGCTAGGCCGCGGCCTCCGCGGCCGGCGCCTGCCCGAGTGAGCCGGCGACCTCGGTCGCCTCGGTCGCCTCCTTCGCCCCCTCGCGCGCCCACGGCTCGTCGAACTCGACGCGCCACTTGCCCTCCTCGCTCTGCTGCAGGGCGAGCCGCGCCCGGAACGAGCGCCCGCTGCGGCCCTTGAAGCCCGTCACGGGCCGCGCGGTGCGGCCGGTCGCGATGAGCTCCTTGGCGACGGCCATCGGCAGGGTCTTGCCGGCCTTCGCCTTCCAGATCACGAAGCCGCAGCCCGGATCCTCGCGCGCCCAGCACGAGAAGCCCTTGCGGTTCTCGACGATGTCGTGCCCGCAAACCGGGCACGGACCGAGGTTCGCCCGCGGGATGCGGACGTCCTTGAGCTTGGCGTCGAGATCGGCGACGGTCGACTCGGCGAAGCCCTTGATGTCGGCCATGAACCGCGCGCGGGGCTCCTCGCCGCGCTCGATCTTCCCGAGTCGCGCCTCCCAGTCGCCGGTCAGCGACGGCGACGTCAGCGGGTGCTCGCCGAGCAGGCGGATGACGTTCAGTCCCTTCTCCGTCGCGACCAGCGCGCGCGCGTCGCGCTCGACATAGCCGACGTCGATCAGGCGCTCGATGATCGAGGCGCGGGTCGCCGGCGTGCCGATCCCCGACTCCTTCATCGCCTCGCGCATCTCGTCGTCGTCGACGAGCCGGCCGGCCGTCTCCATCGCGCCGAGCAGCGAGGCGTCGGAGTAGCGCCGCGGCGGCTTCGTCTCCTTCTCTTCGGCCTTGACGTCGCGCGTGTCGACGACCTCCGCGAGCACGAGCTTGGGGAGCTGCTGGTCGCGGCCCTCGTCGTCGTCGGCCGCGCCGTCGCCCTCGGCGAGCTCGCCGTAGACGCCGCGCCAGCCGGGGACGAGCAGAACCTTGCCGCGCGTGCGGAAGACGTGCGATGCGACCGTCGTCTCGACCTTCGTGTTCTCGAACACCGCCTCCGGATGGAAGACCGCGAGGAAGCGCCGCGCGACCATGTCGTAGATGCGGCGGTCGTCGTCGGACAGCTTGTCGAGTCCGTGCGTCGAGTTCGTCGGGATGATCGCGTGGTGGTCGCCGACCTTGTCGTCGGCCACGACGCGCGCCAGCGGCAGCATGTCCAGGCCCTGGACGTAGGCCGCCGCGGCCACGTACTCGCGGCCGGCCACACCGACGTGCCCGGCGATGGCCTTGAGCTCGGGCACCATGTCGCTCGTCAGGTAGCGCGAGCTCGTGCGCGGATAGGTGAGCACCTTGTGCTCCTCGTAGCAGCGCTGCGCGGCGGCGAGCGTGCGGCGCGCCGTGAAGCCGTAGCGGCTGTTGGCCTCGCGCTGCAGCGACGTGAGGTCATACAGCAGCGGCGCGCGCTCCTTGCGCTCCTTGGTCTCGAGCTGGGTGATCTCGCCGGTCTGGCCGCGGACGGCGGCGACGACCGCGTCGGCGGCCGCGGCGCTCGCCATGCGCGGCTTCGCGCCGTCGTGGTAGCGACCCTCGTAGACGCGCTCGCCGGTCGCCGCGAACACCGCGTCGACGAGCCAGTACGGCTCGGGCTTGAACGCGCGGATCTCCTCCTCGCGGCGCGTGATGATCGCCAGCGTCGGCGTCTGCACGCGACCCAGCGAGACCGCGCCGTCGAAGGACGAGCGCAGGCGAATCGTCGCGGCGCGGGTCGCGTTCATGCCGACGATCCAGTCGGACTCCGAGCGCGAGCGCGCGGCGGCCTCCAGCGAGGCGAACTCCGAGGCGGGCCGCAGTTCCGAGAACGCGCGCTCCATCGCGGACTTCGTCATCGACGACAGCCACAGCCGCTGGACGGACTTCTTGGACCTCGCCTTCTCGAACAGGTAGGCGAAGATCAGCTCGCCCTCGCGGCCGGCGTCGCAGGCGTTGATGACGTCGCCGACGTCCTCGCGCCCGAGCTGGCGCGTGACGACCGACATCTGCTTCTTCGAGCGCTCGTCGCGGACGACGAGCTTGAACTTCGCCGGCACGATCGGCAGGTCCGCCATCCGCCACTTCTTGTACTTGACGTCGTACTCGTCGGGCTCGGCGAGCTGCACGAGATGGCCGACCGCCCACGTCAGGACGTGGTCGGGACCCTCGAGGTAGCCCTCCTGCTTGGCGAACGGTCCGGGCAGCACGCGAGCGAGGTCGCGGCCGACGGACGGCTTCTCGGCG
Organism: Solirubrobacteraceae bacterium; assembly: GCA_036491075.1. Lineage (GTDB taxonomy): Bacteria > Actinomycetota > Thermoleophilia > Solirubrobacterales > Solirubrobacteraceae > CADCVQ01. Next base: position 448 of record DASXCR010000208.1, on the reverse strand, counting down.
ATGACGAGGGTCTTGGGCATCGGGCACGGCAGGGTAGCGCCCCCGTCCGCGGTCGCCCGTCGCCGGCGGCTTCGCTCAGCGCACGCAGGGACCGGTGTCGACCGGGCCGCGGGCGTGCGCGAGCTCGCTGCGCACGACGTCGTTGGGGATCGCGTAGCCGCCCTGCGTGTGGCCCCCGACCGCCTGTGCGAAGACCGTCGCCGCGACGCGTCCCGCGACATCGACGATCGGCCCGCCGGAGTTGCCCGGCTGCACCTTCCCGCGGAACGAGGTGATGTCGCGGCGCACCGGTCCGCGCCCGTAGGCGTCCTGCGTCTGCACGACCCGCGTCGCGCCGATCCGCGCCGCGCGGATCGCGAACGGGCCGCTCAGCGGGTACCCCTCGACCGCGCCCGGCTTCGTGATCTTCACGCTGCGCGAGAACTGCAGCGGCGGCGCCTGCAGGCCG
>DASXCR010000207.1:0-11740 GCA_036491075.1 Solirubrobacteraceae bacterium | reverse complement strand
CCGACGACCTGCCGGCCTTCTGCGCGGCGATCGTGCGCGAGTTCTCGGGGGTGCACGCCGCCTGATCCGACGGGTCGATCGACCCGTCGGATCTTCCGCTCGACCGCGCGTCGGCAGTCCAGCGCGCTGGGCTGTCGACGCGCCGGTTTCACGTCGTTCGGCGCCGAAGCGAACAGCCGTTCGTCCCGGCTGCTACCGTTTGCCCCCCGCGGGTGACGTCCAGGTGCTCAACAGGAGCGCCGCCGCCCGCCGCAAACGACCGGCCGCTCGCGCCGCGTGCACGTCGCGCGTCGCCTCCGGGCCGATGGAAGGACATGAACGGATGCGCCTTAGAACACTGGGCGCCGTCTGCGCTACCAGCGCTGTCGCGGCGCCCCTCCCCGTGTACGTCCAGAGCGCCGCAGCACAGGCGCCGGCGACCACGCCCGCGCAACCCGCCCCCGCATCGCCGCCGGCTGCCACGCAGCCCCCGACCGCGCCACCGGCAGCGACGCCCGCGCCGCCGCCGGCAACGCCGGTCGCGCAACCGGCGCCCGCACCCGCACCACCGCCGCCGGTGATCACCCCGCCGGGGGACCTGCGTGCGGGGGCGATGGCGTTGTTGACCAATCGCCACGTCCACTTCGCCCGCCGCTATCACCAGCTGCTCGGCGATCCGCTGACGCGCAGCGAGCGTCAGGCACTGCGCCGGCAGGTCGCGACGCTGACCCCCTTCAAGCTGCGCGTCGAGACACGCGAGCTGCGGGGTGACATCCGTCACCTGCGCCGCAAGCTGCAGCGCCAGCTCGCCGGTGGCGCGCCGGACGTCGCGATCCCGCCGCAGCTCAGCGCGATCGCGCAGTGCGAGTCCGGAGGCAACCCGCGGGCGATCTCGTCCAGCGGCACCTACCGCGGCAAGTACCAGTTCTCTTTCACGACTTGGGCGACGGTCGGCGGCAAGGGCGATCCGGCCGCCGCGCCGGAGACCGAGCAGGATCGCCGCGCCGCCATCCTCTACCACCAGGAGGGACCCGGCCAATGGCCGGTCTGCGGGCGCTGACGCACCCGTGATCGGCTGGCTCGCCCGCTCGGCGACGATCCGTCGTCGAGCGTGGCGGGCCGGTTGGACCGCCCGCCCGTGAGTCACGCTCCGGCGACGAGTCGGAGCCGGCGATGCCACGTCACTGCCGGCGGCCGTGGTCGAGCAGGCACCGTCGGCGCAGCCGCGGGTAGCGCCCCGAACCCGCGGTCGACGTGCGCCCTGCTCGAACGCGAGCGCTGCGAGTCAGGCGTCCGGCACGAGGTTGCCGCGCCGACAGCGACGCGTCGGAGCCGGGTCGCTCGCGGCTGCATGCGACCGCTGTGGCGCTAGCCTCCGGCGCGTGGATGCCGCCAAGTTCCGCGCGCAGTTCCCGGTCTGCGAGAAGCTCGCCTATCTCAACGCGGGCACGTGCGGCCCGCTGCCCGGTCCGGCGGTCGGCGTCGCGACGCAGGTGCTCGAGGAGTGCGCGCGCTCCGGCCGCGCCGGCATGTACTACGAGCAGTCCAAGGCGCTCGCGGCGCAGCGTCGGGCCGCCTACGCCGCGCTGCTGAACGCCGAGGCGCAGGACGTCGCGCTGACGACCTGCACGAGCGAGGGCATCGTGCGCGTGCTCGCCGGCCTCAATCTCGAGCCCGGCGACGAGATCCTCACCGCCGACGGCGAGCACCCCGGCCTCTACGGTCCCCTGTCGGCGCTGCGCGCCCAGCGCGGGATCGTCGTTCGCAGCGTGCCGCTGCGCGAGATCGCAGGCGCGGTCTCCCCCGCGACGCGCCTCGTCGCGTGCTCGCACGTGAGCTGGATCGACGGCAGCCTCGCACCCGACATGAACGCAGTCGACGTCCCGGTGCTGTTGGACGGCGCCCAGGGTGCCGGTGCGGTGGCCGTGGACGTCGCGACGCTCGGCTGCGACTTCTACGCCGCGTCCGGACAGAAGTGGCTCTGCGGACCGGTCGGCACGGGCCTTCTGTGGGTCTCTCCCGCGTGGACCGAGCGCCTGCTGGCGACCGCTCCGACCTACGTCAACCTCGACGACGCGAGCCTCGGCCTCGACGCCGTGCCGGCGGCCGGCGCCGCGCGCTACGACGCCGCGTCCATGAGCCTCGAGGCCGCGGTCACCGCCGCGACGGCGTTCGTGATCCTCGCCTCGACGGGCTGGGAGGAGCTGCAGGAGCGCGCCGCCACGCTCGCCGCATCGCTCGCCATCCAGCTCGCCGAGAGCGGGCGCGAGGTCGCCGCGCGCGACCGCACGACGCTCGTCTCGTGGGCCGACGACGACCCGCCCGCGACGAAGGACCGGCTCGCCGCGGCGGGGATCGTCATCCGCGACCTGCCGGGCACCGGCCTGCTGCGCGCGTCGGTCGGGGCGTGGAACGACGAGTCGGATCTCGAGCGCCTGCTCGCGGCGCTGTGAGGCGGCCGGCCCCGCCGACGTGACGGCTCGGCTCGTGCCGTCGACCGCTCCGGCGGGCCGGACGTCGTCGTGGCGCGCGCCGGCGGTCGTCGTGACGCAACCGCGGTCGCTCGTCAGTCGCCGCGCGCTCGACGCGGCCGTCGCGATCGCACGCGGCCACGGCGTGCGCTGCGACGCGCCCGTGGTCCTGCGCGACGCGAGCAACCTGCTGGTGCATCTCGCGCCCGCGCCGGTCGTCGCGCGGGTCATGACCGTTACCGCGACGGTGCGCGACGCCGACGCCTGGCTCGCGCGCGAGGTCGCGATCGCCCGGCACCTCGTGGCGGCCGGGGCGCCGGTCGTCGCGCCGAGCGCTGAGGCCGATCCGGGGCCCCACGGCCACGACGGGTTCACGGTCAGCTTCTGGACCTATGTCGACGAGGCCGGCCGGCAGCTGGACGCGCACGAGGCCGGGCGCCGGCTGCGCGCTTGCCACGAGGCGCTCACGACCTACGACGGCTAGCTGCCGCAGCGGCCGGCGCTCGACGAGGCGCTCGCCCAACTGGGACCGCTTGCCGCGACCGGCGACCTCGCCGAGGACGACGCCGAGCTGCTGCGCGAGGCCGGCCAGCGCGCCCGCGCGCGGATCGACGAGCTCGCGCTGCCCGACCAGCCGATCCACGGCGACGCGCACCTCTCGAACGTCATCGCCGGTCCCGACGGCCCGTTGTGGAACGACTGGGAGGACGCCTTCCGCGGCCCGCGGGCATGGGACCTCGGCTGCATGCACGCCGCGGCCCGCGCCTTCGGAGGCGATCCGGACGCGGTCGCGGCTGCGCAGGCCGGCTACGGCGAGACGCCTGCCACCGGCGTGCTCGACGCGTTCGTCGAAGCGAGGCGCGTGCAGGGGACGATCTGGATCGCGATCATGGCCGCGCAGCGACCCGATCGCCGCGAGCGCGCGGCGCAGCTGCTCGACCACTACCGCGAACGCGAGCGCGGCTGAGCACGCCGTCGCGGAGACGAGTGCGAGACGGGCCGACGCGCGCGCGCCGACGAGTCCGAGGGCCGTGTACGCGCCGTCGCCCAGACGAGCCCGTGGCGCTCAGCGCTTCGCCCACGCGCCGGGGTCCTCGGTGAGGGCCGTGACGCTCGCCGGGAGTCCGCCCGCGGCGACGTCGGCGAGCGTGACCTCCTCGAGCACGCGGCGCAGGCTCGCGCGCACCGCGATCCAGACGTCGCGCATCAGCTCCGCGCTGCCGCCGTAGCGCAGGTCCTCCGGCCGGCGGCCGCCGACGCCCGCCAGCGGACCGTCGATCGCACGGATGACGTCCGCGAGCGTCACCTCCGCGGCCGGGCGGGCGAGCAGGTGGCCGCCGTCCGGACCGCGGCGACTCTCGACGAGACCGGCCTGACGCAGCCCCTGCAGGATGTTCTCGAGGAACTTCAGCGGGATCTCCTGCGCACGCGCGATCGTGTCCGCCTTCACCGGCCGCGGCTGCTCCTGCGCGGCCTGCGCCGCGGCGAGCTCTACCGCTGCGCGGACGGCATAGTCGACCTTGGCGGAGACGCGCACGCCCTCATGATGTCGCGAACTCCCGCGCGCGGTGCACCCGCAGCCAGACGAACTGCCCGGGACGCAGCTCGAGCTCCTCGGCCTCCTGGCGCGTGGTGAGGATCGAGACCGGGGCGCCGTCGCCCAGAACGGCCTCCACGCGGACCTCGAACCCGACCTTCGCGACGCGCTCGACGATCGCCTCGATCGCGCCGTCGTCGTGATCCTCGAGCAGCTCGATGTCGTGCGGGCGCACCCATGTCTCGCCGAGCTTGGAGACGGGGCCGACGAAGCCCATGACGAACTCGTTGGAGGGCCGTTCGTAGAGATCGTCCGGCGAGCCGGTCTGCTCGATGCGCCCGTCCCGGATCACCGCGACCTGCTGGGCGACCTCGAGCGCCTCCTCCTGGTCGTGCGTGACGAAGATCGTCGTCACGTGGACCTCGTCGTGGAGCTTTCGCAGCCAATCGCGCAGCTCCTTGCGCACGGTCGCGTCGAGGGCGCCGAAGGGCTCGTCGAGCAGCAGCACGCGCGGCGCCACCGCCAGCGCGCGCGCGAGCGCCATCCGCTGGCGCTGGCCGCCGGAGAGCTGCGCCGGGTAGCGGTCGGCCCAGCCGCCGAGGTGCACGAGCGCGAGCAGCTCGTCGACGCGAGCGCGGATCTCGGCCTTGGGACGTCTGCGGATCTCCAGGCCGAACGCGATGTTGTCGCGCACCGTCATGTGCTTGAACGCGGCGTAGTGCTGGAAGACGAACCCGACGCCGCGGTCCTGCGCGGGCACGTCGGTGACGGCCGCACCGGAGAACAGCACCTCACCCGCGTCCGCGGTCTCGAGGCCCGCGATCACGCGCAGGAGCGTCGACTTGCCGCCGCCCGACGGCCCGAGCAGCGCGGTCAGCGAGCCGTCGGGCACGCTGAGCGAAACGTCGTCGAGCGCCTGGAATCCGTTGAAGGACTTGCTGACGTTGCGTACCTCGATCATCGCGTCTCCTTGCGACGGTCCAGCAGGGTCATGGTCCCGATGACGGCCAGCGCGAGCAGCGCCAGCACGACCGACGCGGCGTAGGCGCCGGTGAGATCGAAGGTCTCGAAGCGCTGCTGGACGAACAGCGTCAGCGTCTCCGTCTGGCCCTCGATGTGGCCTGAAACGACGGCGACCGCGCCGAACTCGCCGAGCGCGCGGGCCGTCGTGAGGATGACGCCGTACGCGACGCCCCAGCGGATCGCCGGCAGCGTGATGCGCCAGAAGGTCTGGGCCGCGGACGCGCCGAGCGTGCGCGCCGCGTCCTCCTGCTCGACGCCGATCTCGCGCAGCACGGGCACGACCTCGCGCACGACGAACGGCAGCGACACGAAGATCGTCGCGAGCACCATCCCCGGCGTCGAGAAGATGACGCGGATCCCGTTCGCCGCCAGCCACGTCCCGATCCAGCCCTTGTTGCCGTAGACGAGGATCAGCGCCAGCCCGACGACGACCGGAGAGACCGCGAACGGCAGGTCCACGATCGCCGACACGAGCGTCTTGCCGCGCCAGCGCCAGCGCACGAGCGCGACCGCGACGCCGACGCCGAAGATCGTGTTCAGCGGCACCGCGATCGCGACCATCAGGCACGTCAGCCAGAACGCGTGCTGCGCGGCCGGGGTCGTCACGGCATGGACGGCGGGGGCGATCCCGTGCTCGAACGTGCGGTAGAAGACCATCGCGACGGGGATCGCGAGCAGCAGCGCGAGGTAGCCGAGCGCCGCGAGGCGCAGCGACAGCCGTGACGCGCGCGAGCTAACGGGCACGGCGCTGGCCCCGCGTCGAGACCCAGCTGACGAACAGCAGCAGCGCGAACGACAGCACGAGCAGCACGACGCTGACCGCGGCCGCGCCGGACGTGTTGTCGGACTCGATCTGGCCGTAGAGGAAGACCGACGCGACCTCGGTCTTGAACGGGATGTTGCCGCTGATCAGGACGACCGAGCCGAACTCGCCGAGCGCGCGGGCGAACGCCAGTCCGGCGCCGGCCGCGATCGCCGGAACGAGGTTCGGCAGGACGATCCGTCGAAAGACCGTCCGCGGGCGCGCGCCGAGCGACGTGGCCGCCTCCTCCATCTCGCGGTCGAGCTCCATCAGCACGGGCTGCACCGAGCGCACGACGAACGGCAGCGTCACGAACGCCAGCGCGAGCGCGACGGCGGCGCGCGTGAAGCCGATGTCGAACGGCGCCGGACCGCTGGGCCCGTAGAGCGCGAGCAGCACGAGGCCGGCGACGATCGTCGGCAGCGCGAACGGCAGATCGATGAGGGCGTTGACGAAACGCTTGCCGGGGAACGTGTCGCGCACCATGACCCACGCGATCAGCGTCCCCGTGACGACGTTCAGCGCGACCACGAGCACGGACACGACGACGGTGAAGCGCATCGCCGCGAACGCCTGGCGGTTGGAGACCGCGTGCCAGAACGCCGTCGGGCCGCCGGTCGTGGACGCGGCGACGACCGCGGCCAGCGGGACGAGGACGACGAGGCTCAGGTAGGCGGTCGCGAGCGCGCCGCCGATCGCCGGCGCGGTGCGACGTCGGCTGACTCGGCGGCCGGCGCTGCCGCGGCCCGGCCGCCGACCCGACCCGCGGGCCGCGCCGACCGTGCCGGCCACGCCCGCCGGCGCGAGCGCGTCAGCTCGTGCTGACACCGAGACCGGCCTCGATCTTCTGCATCACGGAGCTCGTCGGGTCGAAGAACTTCTTCGAGACGACGTCCCAGCCGCCGAACTTGGCGATCGTGAACTCCTTCGGCGGGTCCGGATAGGTCTTCTTGTCGACGAGCGAGGGGATGATCGAGCGGTAGCCCTTCGCCGCGAAGATCTTCTGCGCGGGCCGCGACGTCGCGTACGCGACGAACGCCTTCGCCTTCGGTCCGGCATCGGTCAGCGCTGCGATCGGGTTCTCGATGAGGATCGTGGCGTCGGGGATGACGTAGTCGAGCTTGACCCCGTTGTGCTGGGCCGTGATCGCCTCGTTCTCGTAGGAGATCAGCGCGTCGCCCTTGCCGCTGGCGAAGTTCTGGGTCGCGTCGCGTGCCGCCTTGTCCTGGACGACGACGTTCTTGAAGAGCTTGGCGAGGTAGTCGTCGGCCTGCGCGGGCGTCTTGCCCTCGGCGATCTGCGAGCCGTAGGCGGCCATGACGTTCCAACGCGCTCCGCCGGAGGTGAACGGGTTGGGCGTCAGCACCTTGATGCCGGGCTTGGCGAGGTCGTCGAAGCCGGTGAGGTGCTTCGGGTTGCCCTTGCGCACGGCGATCACGACGACCGAGCGCGTGACGATCCCCTTCGTCGGCGTCACGTCCCAGTCCGGCGCGACGAGCTTCGCCTTGACGAGCTTCTCGACGTCCGGCTCGAGCGACAGCGCGGCGACGCTCGCGGGCTGGCCGGCGACGATCGCCCGCGCCTGGTCGCCGGAGTTGCCGTAGGACTGCGTGACGGCGACGCCCTTGCCGGCGGGCGTCCTCTCGAAGGCCGGGATGATCTCCGAGTAGGCCTCCTTGGGCGTCGAGTAGGCCACGAGCGAGACCTTCGAGCCGCCTCCGGATGCATCCGAGGAGCCTCCACAGGCCCCCAGCGCGACGGCGATCAGCGGGAGGCAGAGGGTGAGGAGCGGCTTGGTCGGATGCATGCCGCGGAAAGTACTACAAACTCGATCAGGTTTGTCGTGTTTCCGAGAAGGCTCGCGTGGCGCGGCGCGGAGAGCGCGAACGTGTCACGCTGCGGCGCTCGCTCGGGCGAGCCGGCTCATCCATCCGGGCGATTGGGGATCATGCCCGTCGGGCAGTCGACCGCCTCTGCCCGCTCCATCGCCGCCGGACGCCGATGGATCTCGCCGCATGACCAGCCCCGCGCGCCATTCCATCCCCCTTCGCTGGAGCGTCGTCGCGATCGTGCTCGCGGCCATGCTCGCTTTCCCGAGCCTGTCCGGCGGTGCGACCTCGCCGTCCAGCGGTACGTCGGCGAGCGGCGGCCTGAAGGCGTTCTACGACCCCGCCCAGGGCGGCACGCCGCTGGACCTCTTCGGCGTGCGCTTCGGGCAGACGGCGAGCACCGACCTCACGCTGATCATCCGCACCGCCGAGCCGTGGGACACGTCGCTGATCAGCCCCGTGACGCACACGAGCCTCTGCATGCTGCTGCGCAGCGACGTCCAGGCCAATCCCGCGGGACGCCTGTGCATCTATCCCAACGCCAGCACGCAGTCCAAGCTCGCGCTGCGATACACCGTGCTCGACCAGACGGGCAAGCAGCTCGGCATCCGCGATCTCGATCCGGTCGTGACGCGTCCCACGAACACGACGGTGAAGGTGAGCTTCCAGCCGTCGCTGCTGCGACTGAAGCCCGGTCTCTATCACTGGAAGGTGCGCAGCCAGTTCATCGACAACAAGACCTGCTTCCCGCCGAACGGCTGCGAGGACGACCTGCCGAACACCGGCGAGGACGACCTGCGGATCACGATCGCGACCGATCCCGCGGCGCGCCAACGCTGCTTCGGCGCGGCATCGCGCGACGTGCGGGTGGTGTGCCGCAACCCCAAGCTCGCCCACGAGGTCGTGCCGACGCCGGACGTCGCCGTGATCACCCCGAACCTGCCGTGCAACCCCCTGCGCTACAACGGGCTCGTCCAGCCGTGCGAGTTCGGGGTCCCCGCGGAGGACGCCAAGGACACCGTCGCGCTGATCGGCGACAGCCACGCCGCCCACTGGCGCTCGGCGCTCGAGGTCGTCTCCCAGCAGCTGGATTGGCGCGGCCTCTCCGTCACGCGCTCGGGCTGCCCGTTCACGAAGGCGACCACGAACCTGCAGCCGGCCAGCCGCCGCACCCAGTGCGCGCGCTGGAACGGCGAGGTGCCCGCCTGGCTGAAGGCGAACCCGCAGATCCACACGGTGTTCGTGGTCGCGCACTACGACGCGAGCATCGTCGTGCCGAAGGGCCACCGCCAGTTCCCGGCGAAGGTCGCGGGCTACAAGGCCGCGTGGCGAACCCTGCCGAGCTCGGTCCGGCGCATCATCGTCATCCGCGACACGCCGAACTCCCGCACGAGCACGCTCGGCTGCATCAGCACGGCGCTCGCCAAGCACGAGGAGCCGGGAACGAAGTGCGCGGTGCCGCGCCAGGACGCGCTCGCCAGGGACCCTGCCGTGACCGCCGCCGCGCAGATCCACTCGGCGCGGATCAGGACGATCGACATGACGTCGTTCTTCTGCAGCAGCAAGGACTGCTTCCCGGTCGTCGGCGGTGCGCTCGTCTACAAGGACGTCTCGCATTTGACCGACGTCTTCGCGTCGTCGCTCGGGCCCTACCTGCTGCGCAAGATCCGCGGCCTCAGCGCCGGCGGCTGACCGCGACGGCCGCCCGGCGCCGGCGGGAGACGACTACCGGAGCGTCTCCGTGAACGCGAACACGGCGCGCTGCTTGGCACGGGTGCACGTGACCCGCACGGCGAAGTTGGTGGGCTTGCCGTTCAGCGGCTCGCCGTAGTTGCGCTTGCCCTCCTTGCAGCTGAACCTGTTCACCTTGGTCTTGCAATGCCCGTCGGGCGACTTGCCCGCATGCGTGAAGCAGCTCCAGTAGGCATGCACGGTGGTCCGTGCGGTGGCGCAGGTGAGGCTCGTGACCCGGAGCTCGTTGAGCTGGAAGGCGTTGCCGATGTACTGCACCGATCCGAAGCTGCACGTCTTGGTCGCGGACGACGCCGAGGCCGGGCCGGCGGCGAGTGCCGTCAGCGCGAGCACGGCCAGCACGGCGAGCGCGGGAACGCGGATGAGTCTGAGTGAAGACGGCATGGGGCTCTCTTTCTGCGGGGATGATCGAACGCCTCCACGCCGGTGGCGGGCGGGTCGCGCGCGTTCGGGGGTCCGCCATTACAGCGTGCCTACCGGCAGCGCCGTCGACGGTGCCGATCCGTGGCGCCAGATCGTCAACCCCTGCGGCGGCGAAAAGGCGCGGTGTGGTTCAGCGCAGCCAGTCAAGCCAGCCGCCGGCGAGCACGAGTCGTGCGAGCGCCGCGTAGCCGCAGGCGCCGGGGTGCACGCCGTCGCCGGCCGCGGCCTCGTCGCGCCAGGCCGCGCTCGCGGCGAGTGCGTCCGTGACGGCGACGAACGGCACGCCACGGACGGCGCAGACCTGCGCGAGGCTCCGCGACAGGACGGCGATGCGGGCGTCCTGCTCGTCGTCGCACGACGTCGCCGGCCCGACGACGAAGGCCGGAAGTCGCCGCTGCGCCGCCTCGTCGAGCACGCGCCCGAGGGTCGCCACCGACACGCCGGGCGCGACGCGCGGCCCGCCGCCCTCGAGCGTCGCGTCGTTCGTACCGAACGAGAACACTACGCGGCAGTCGGCGCCTTCGAGCAGGCGCGGCGCGGCCTCCGCCCGCCAGCGCTCGGCGACCTGCACCGACGTCTCGCGGCGCACCCCGAGCGGGTACGCGAGCATCGGCAGGCCCGCCGCCCACGTCGCGGCCGCGACCCGCCCGACCCAGCCTCGGCCCTCGGGATCGCCGGTGCCCGCGACGAACGAGTCGCCGAAGAACAGGATCCGCCGGTCCACGCGCGGGGCGGTCACGAGATGGGGATGTCGAGCACTGCGCCGGCGCGCCTGCCCAGCGCCTCGCGCAGCGCCTTCGGAACCACGATCCGGCCAGCCTTGTCGATGGTCGTCCGCATGGTGCAAACCTACCGTCGGCTTGTGGCCTACATCCGCACAACGGGCTTGCGCAGCTCGCCGAGCGGTGCGTTCGCGCATGCCGACAGCGCGAGTCCGATCGTGTCTCGGGTGCTCAGCGGATCGATGATGCCGTCGTCCCAGAGCCGCGCGGTCGCGTGGTACGGGTGTCCCTGGGTCTCGTACTGCGAGCGGATCCGCGCGCGCAGGGCGTCCCTCTGCTCCGGGTCGCGATCGGTGCGCAGCGCGCCGAGCACCGTCGCGGCCTGCTCGCCGCCCATCACCGAGATCCGTGCGTTGGGCCACGTCCAGAGAAAGCGCGGGTCGAACGCCCGCCCGCACATGCCGTAGTTGCCGGCGCCGTGCGAGCCGCCGACGATCACCGTCAGCTTCGGCACGCGAGCGCACGACACCGCCGCGACCAGCTTCGCGCCGTCGCGAGCGATCCCGCCCGCCTCGGCCGCGCGCCCGACCATGAAGCCGCTGATGTTCTGCAGGAAGAGCAGCGGGGTCGCGCGCTGGTCGCAGAGCGCGACGAAGTGCGCCGCCTTGCGCGCGCTGTCGGAGAACAGCACGCCGTTGTTGGCGAGGATGCCGACGGGGTGGCCGTGGACGTGCGCGAAGCCGCACACGATCGACGTCGCGTAGAGCGCCTTGAACTCGTGCCAGCGCGACCCGTCGACGATCCGCGCCACGATCTCGCGCGGGTCATAGCCCGTGCGCGTGCCGGCGGGGACGACGCCCAGCAGCTCGGCCGGGTCGACGGCGGGCTCCGCGGTCGCGAACCGCTCCCACGGGGCCGCGGCGCGCGGGCCGAGCGTCGCGACGATCGAGCGCACGATCGCCAGCGCGTGCGCGTCGTCGTCGGCGAGGTGGTCGACGACGCCCGACTCGCGGGCGTGGAGGTCTCCCCCGCCGAGCTCCTCGGCGCTGACCTGCTCGCCGGTCGCGGCCTTCACGAGCGGCGGACCCGCGAGGAAGATCGTCCCCTGCTCGCGGACGATGACCGTCTCGTCGGCCATGGCCGGGACGTAGGCCCCGCCCGCCGTGCACGAGCCCATGACCGCGGCGAGTTGGGGGATTCCG
>DASXCR010000206.1:0-8540 GCA_036491075.1 Solirubrobacteraceae bacterium | reverse complement strand
CTGCGCCGGCGCGCACCCGAGCTTCACGTCGTCGTGGTTTGACTTCCGCCAGGGCGGACGCGGCTTCTACGTGCTCGTCGCCGCGGGGCGCGACGCACCGCCGGCACGGCTGCGCGAGGCCGCGCGCCTGCTCGACTCGCTGCACATCGCGCCGCGCCGTCCGTCGCGGATCGATCCCGACGACGCGCTGCCCTACGACGACGCGGCGCGCGGCCTACGCGTCGTCCATCCGGGTGCGTGGCGCGTCTACTCCGGGGCGCTCGCCCAGCCGAGCTCCTCGAGCAACCAGCTCGCCATCGGCACGTTCGCGCGGCATCGGCCCTGGCCGAGCTCCGACTGCCTCCCCGCCAGCACGCTGCGCGAGCGCCGCCCGAGCGACGGCCTGATCGTCCTGCTCGAGGACGTCGGCCTCAACCAGCGCCAGCTCGCGCGGTTCCCGCTCCGGCCCGCGCGGCTGCGCCTCCCGGCGTCCTCGTTCGGCGACTACGAGTGCTTCGGCCCGAGCCGCGAGACGCAGTTCCAGGACGGCGGCCGCGCGTTCCAGGCGTTCGTGTCGGGCCCGGCAGCGCGCCGGCGCCAGGCGCTGGCGATCCTCGATTCGCTCCAGGTGCGCCCGGCGCCCTTCGACGAGCACATCCACGCCGCGCGCTTCCCGGCGTCGGCGCGCTGGCACACGCGCGTCAGCGGTCCCGCGCACGAGGGATCGTGCCTGCGCCAGCGCGTGTCATGGGGCTCGACCGTGGCGTTCTCGGGCGGAGCGGACGAGCTGCCGCCGCACGCCATGATCGAGAAGCTCCCGCCGGACGGGATCATCATCGCCGCCACGCAGTTCCTCGACAGCTGCCGGCGCCCGAGCGGGATCAAGGCGCTCGTACCGCCGCTGCGTCTCGCGGGCGCGACCCGCTCGGGCTTCGACGGCCCGCGCGGCGACGAGCTGGCGCTCTACCGCATCGCCGGCCGGTTCGCCGGTCGCTACCAGCTCGACGTGTGGGTCTTCTACGGGCGCCGCGCTCCGACGCGTGCCCAGCGCGACGAGGCCCAGCGCGAGCTCGCGGGCGTCCGCTGGCCGGCCTGGCTGTAGGCACCGGCACCGGCCGGCGCCCGGGCCCGTGCCCGCGCCCGTGCCCGCCCGCGCCCGCTCTCAGGCCGCATTCACCGCGGCGAGGCGGGCCCGGCTGACGGCGATCGCCTCCGGGTTGGACTCGATCAGCACGAAGCCGCGCCCGAGCCGCCGGCAGACCGCGCCGAGCGTGCCCGACCCCGCGAACGGATCCAGGCACCAGCCGCCGGGCCGCGACGATGCCGCGACCATCCGGCGCACGATCCCCTCGGGCTTCTGCGTCGGGTAGCCGGTCTTCTCGCGCGAGTTCGTCGGCACGATCGTGTGCCACCAGCAGTCGCTCGGGCGCTTGCCGCGGGCGGCCTTCTTTGGCCCGACGAGCCCCGGCGCCATGTACGGCTCGCGGTCGACCTCGTCGTCGTCGAAGTGGTAGCGGTCGCGGTCGCGCACGTAGACGAGGATCGTGTCGTGCGTCGCGGGCCAGCGGCGCTTGGGCCGGCCGCCGTAGTCGTAGATCCAGATCAGCTCGTTGAGGAAGCACTCGGGGCCGAAGATCTCGTCGAGCGCGAGCTTCGCGCGGTGCGCCTCGCGGTAGTCGAGGTGCAGGTAGAGCGTGCCGTGCGGCGCCAGCAGCTCGCGCGTGCGCTCCAGCCGCGGCGCCAGGAACGCCGTGTAGTCCGCGAACGCGTCGGCGTAGCGCAGGTCGCCGCGGCGGCGCTCGACGCCGGTGTTGAACGGCGGGTCGAGGTAGGCCATGTCGAACGTCGCGCCGGGCAGCGTCGCCATCGCGGCGAGGTTGTCGCCGGCGATCAGCAGGTCGTCGTCGAGGATCGCCGGGGCACCAGCGGAGAGCATGCGCATCGCGGGCAGCGTACGGACCGCGGCGGCGCCCCCGCGGTGCCGACTTTGCGAGCCTAGGTGTGGTGTCCCCCCTCGCCCGCCGCGTTCTCGCGCTCGTCGTCGTCGCCGCGATCGCGGTCGTTGCCGTGATCGCGCTGTTCGGCGGCAGCGCGGGGCGACCGCCGCTGAAGCCGGGCGCCGGCAGCGACGCCGACCCGCTCGCCTACACGCCGCAGCGCGAGCCGTCGCTCGTCGCCGCGGCGGCGCGCGGCAACGCGCACGTGCTCTACGCGAAGTCGCCCGGCGGCGTGCGCGCGAGCGCCGCACGCACCGCCCACTACCGGCCGCTGATCGAGGCCGCCGCGAAGACCGCCGGGATCGACCCCGACACGCTCGAGGCGATCGTCCTGCTCGAGAGCGCGGGCCGGCCCGATGCGACCGCCGACCCGCAGTTGCAGGGCGCCGTCGGCCTGACGCAGATCCTCGCCGAGACCGGCCGAGACCTGCTCGGGATGAAGGTCGACCCGCGGGCGGCGCTGCGGATCGGCCGCTCGCTGCGGCGCGCGAGCGCGAAGGGCGATCGCGCGCTCGTCGCGCGGCTGCAGGCCCGCCGCCGGCGCGTCGACGAGCGCTTCGATCCCGCGAAGTCGCTCGCCGCCACGGCGCGCTACCTCGTCATCGCGCGCAAGGCGCTGCACCGCGACGATCTCGCAGTCGAGAGCTACCACATGGGGATCGGCAACCTGCAGACCGCGCTGCGCCTCTACGGCGACGACGACATCTCCTATGCGCGGCTGTACTTCGACTCGACGCCGCTGAAGCACGCGGCCGCGTACGACAAGCTCGCGTCACTCGGAGACGACTCGGCGACCTACCTGTGGCGGATCGCTGCGGCGAAGGAGATCATGCGGCTGTACCGCTCCGATCCGGGGCAACTCGACCGCATCTCGGCGCTGCAGAACGACAAGAACTCCGCGGAGGAGGTGCTGCATCCCGGGGACCGCACGCAGCGCTTCGCGACGCCGGGCCAGCTGCGAGCCGGCTACGCCGACCGCGCGATCGTGGTGCTCCCGCACGCCGCGAAGCTCGCCGACGACGGCCTGCGGATCGACGTCGGGATGGGCGAGCTCGCGCCGCGCCTGCACGAGCATCGCGCGCTGTATCGCGGGCTGCGAGCGCCGGCGCTCGCGCTGCTCGAGTACCTGGGCGCGGGCGTCAAGGCGATCTCGCGACAGGCGCCGCTCGTCGTGACGAGCACGGTGCGCGACCAGCGCTATCAGGATCTGCTGCTCGCATCCGACCCGGAGGCGACGCCGAACTACTCGCTGCACACGACCGGCTGGGCGTTCGACATCCTGCGCAGCTACCGCACGCACGCGCAGGCGCTCGCGTTCGAGTTCCTGCTCGATCGGCTGCAGTCCGAGAACCTGATCGCGTGGGTGCGAGAGCCGGAGGCGATCCACGTGACCGTGTCCGCGGATGCGAAGCGGCTGGTCGGGTTCGTCGGGTAGCGCCGCGCCCGCGCCCTACCGATGAGTCCCTGCAACCGCGGCGGTCTGACGCGATAGACCATGAGCCTCGACGTCACCGCCTACCTCGAGCGACTGCGCATCGCCGATCCCGGGCCGCCGAGCGTCGGCGGCCTGCGCGCGCTGCATGCCGCGCACGTCGAGAGGATCCCGTACGAGGCGCTGGAGATCCAGCTCGGGCGGCCCACGACCGTCGACCCGTCCGAGTCGGCGCGGCGGATCCTCGACCGTCGTCGCGGCGGCTACTGCTTCCATCTCAACGGCGCGTTCTCGCTGCTGCTGCGCGCGCTCGGCTACGACGTCGTCTGGCACCGTGCCGGCGTCCAGGGCTCCCCCGCGTCGCCGGCCGGGGCCGGCGCCGCCAACCACCTCGCGCTCACCGTCCACGGCTTGCGGTCCGACGACTGCCCGTCCGGGGACTGGCTCGTCGACACGGGCCTCGGCGACGCGCTGCACACGCCGCTCCCGCTCCAGGAGGGGATCTACGTACAGGGTCCGATGACGTTCGCGATGCGCCCTTCGGCGGCCGAGCCCGGCGGCTGGCGCTTGCAGCACGACCCGCGCGGCAGCTTCTTCGCGATGGACTTCCGTGCGGCACGCGCGACCGTGCGCGACTTCGTGGCGCGTCACGAGGTGCTGTCGACGTCGCCGGAGTCGAGCTTCGTGCGCACGTGCAGCGTGCAGCGGCGCGACGCCGACGGGGTGGACTCGCTGCGCGGCTGCGTGCTGCACCGAGACGGCCTCGCCGGCTCGTCCGCGCGCATGGTCGAGACGCCGGACGCCTGGTTCTCGGCGTTGCGCGACGTCTTCGACCTGCCGCTGACGGACGTCGGCGCGGCGGATCGCGATCGGCTGTGGCGGCGCGTCCACGCCGCGCACGTGGCGTGGCTCGCTACTGCGAGCTCGGCGTAGCAGGCTGCTCGTGCGGCGGGCGCGAGCCGAAGAGCACGTCGAGCGCGAGCGCGAAGCCCGGCAGCTGCGGCGACGTCAGCGCATCGCCACGCCCAAGCTCGAGCACGATGTCGAACTCCGTCGCACCGGGCGTCGAGCGGCGGAACACGAAGACCTCGTCGGCGACCGTGTCGACGAGCCAGAGCTCGGGCAGCCCGTACTGCTCGTAGCGGCGCTTCTTCGGGCCGATGTCAAAGCGCCACGTGGACGGCGACCGGATCTCGACCGCGATGTCCGGCATCGGCTGCAGCGACGCCGTGCGGCGCGCGGGCTCACGCCCGTCGCGGAACCACAGCAGATCGGGCTCGTAGTAGTTGCGGGCGTCGAGCACCACGCCGAGCGGCAACGTGGCCTGCCCGCGCGACGCCCCGTCCCGGCACCAGAGCGTGAGCGCGAAGTACAACTCGCCGGCGACGATCTGGTGGCGATCTCGGGGTGGGTTCACGACGACCTCACCCTCGACGAGCGTCGTCCAACGCTCGTCCGGCAGGTCGAGGAACTCCGCGACCGTCATCCGCTGTGCCACCGCCATCGTGCCGGTCATCGTAGAAGCCTCCGTTTCGGTCGTCCATGCCCTCTATAGGCGCGAACGACCCGAAGCTCGCCCCCCGGGGGCGCCGGTCCCAGCTCAGCCGTCGTCTTCGTCGTCGAGCAGCTCGCGCACGTGCTCCGCGACGTTCGCGGGCGTGATGCCGAACTCCTCGAGGATCCTCGCCGCGGGCGCCGAGGCGCCGAAGCGCTCGACCGACACGCTCGAGTCCGCGTAGCGCTCCCAGCCCATGCTGATGCCGGCCTCGACGGACACGACGGGCAGCTCGACGGGCAGCACGGACTCCTGGTAGTCCTCGTCCTGCTCCTCGAAGAGCTCCCACGACGGCATCGAGACGACGCGCACAGGCACGTCGAGCAACTCGCGCGCGTTGAGCGCGACCTCGACCTCGCTGCCGGTCGCGATGATCGTCGCGACCGCGTCCTCGGCGTCGGCGAGGACGTACGCGCCGCGTGCGACGCCCGCGGCGGAGGCGTACTCCCCGCTCTCGCGGTCGAGCACGGGCAGGTCCTGGCGCGAGAGCACGAGCGCGGCGGGTCCCTCGAGGTCCTCGAGGATCACACGCCACGCCTCGACCGTCTCGTGCGCGTCGCCGGGGCGCAGCACGACGAGGCCGGGGATCGCCCGCAGCGCCGCGATGTGCTCGACCGGCTGGTGCGTCGGGCCGTCCTCGCCGAGCGCGACCGAGTCGTGCGTGTAGACCCACGCGACGTGCAGCCCCATCAGCGCGGACAGGCGGATCGACGAGCGCATGTAGTCGGCGAACTGCAGGAACGTCGAGCCGTAGGGGCAGACGATCCCGCCGTGCGCGGCCATGCCGTTGACCGCCGCGCCCATCGCGTGCTCGCGCACCCCGAAGAAGACGTTGCGCCCGGCCTTCTCCGACGTGAAGCGCTCGGACTTCGGGAAGATCGTCTTCGTCGACTCGGTGAGGTCGGCCGCGCCGCCGATCATCGTCGGCGTGAACGGCTCGAACGCCGCCATGACCTGGCCGCCGGCAGCGCGCGTCGCGATCTTCGGCTTCGAGAACGTCTTCGGCAGCGCGTCGGCCATGCCCGGCAGCGGGCGGCCGGGGGTGCCCCAGGCGAGGTCCCACTCGGCGGCGCGATCGGCGTCCGCATCACGCCAGGCGCTGAACGCCTCGTGCCACGCGGCGTGCGCCTTGGCGCCGACGTCCTTCATCGAGAACGCGTCGTAGACGCCGTCCGGGACGTAGAAGAGCTTCTCGGGATCCCAGCCCATCGCCTTCTTCGTGAGCGCGACCTCCTCCTCGCCGAGCGCCGCGCCGTGCGCCGCGCTCTTGCCCTGCTTGTTGGGCGACGGGTAGCCGATGATCGACTTGACGCGGATCAGCGTCGGCTGGTCCTCGTTGGCCATGCCCTCGCGGACCGCCGTCTCGATCGCGTCGAGGTCGTTCGGGTCGCCGATCTGCAGCACCTGCCAGCCGTACGCCTCGAAGCGCGCGCTGACGTTCTCGCGGTCGAAGCTCAGCGACGTCGGGCCGTCGAGCGAGATGTCGTTGTCGTCGTAGAGGTAGACGAGCCGCCCAAGTCCGACCTGGCCGGCGAGCGACGCGGCCTCCGATGAGATGCCCTCCATGAGGTCGCCGTCGGAGACGATCGCGAACGTGTGGTGGTCGATGACATCCGAGCCGAAGTGCTCGCGGAGGTACTGCTCGGCGAACGCCATGCCGACGCCGTTGGCGAAGCCCTGGCCGAGCGGGCCGGTCGTGACCTCGACGCCGGGCGTGACGTGGACGCGGTCGCGCTCCGGGTGGCCCGGCGTCAGCGAGCCCCACTCGCGGAACTGCTTGAGCTCGTCCATCGGCAGGTCGTATCCGGCGAGATGCAGCGACGAGTACAGCAGCATCGAGCCGTGGCCGGCGGACAGGATGAAGCGGTCGCGGTCCGGCCAGTCCGGATCCTTGGGGTTGTGGCGCATGACCTTCGCGTACAGGACGTACGCGGCAGGAGCCATGCCCATCGGAAGGCCCGGATGGCCGTTGTTCGCCTTCTGGATGGCGTCCATCGACAGCGTGCGGATCGTGTCGACGGCCAGCTGGTCGATCGAGGTTGAAGAGGTGGCGGCTTCCATAGGGGACAACCTACCCCGCGCGGAGCCGCCTTACGGGGTCAACTGCCTGGTTGGGTCACCGGCCTCGAGGGCCGGGTCCGACGCCGAGGCGCGCAGCTCGTAGGCGGCGCGCTTGCCGGGGTCGATCTGCGCGAGCACCTGGTCGGCCTTCAGCGCGCGGCTGAGCCCCTCGCGGCCGGAGCGCGGGAGCAGGTTCATCACCTTGGTGATGCCCGCGACGCTGCGCGGGACGAAGACGTCGAAGCGCGCGTCCTTCAGCGCCAGGACGATCTCGTCGGCGACGTCGGACGGCTCGACCTGCTTGACGCCGCGCGTGGGCGTCAGGCCCGAGGCCAGCTCGGTGTTGACGACGACCGGCATGACGCAGGAGACCTCGATGCCGGTGCCGCGCAGCTCGGCGCGCAGCGCCTCGGACATGCCGACGACGTAGTGCTTGGTCCCGCAGTAGGTGCCGCCGCCGGGGAAGCCGCCCTTGCCGGCGGTCGAGGCGACGTTGACGACGTGGCCGCGCCCGCGCGCGAGCATGCGCGGGACGATCTCCTTGACGCCGTGCATGGGGCCGTTGATGTTGATGTCGATCATCCGCTGCGTGGTGGCGTCGTCCTCCTCCCACAGCGTGTGCCCGACCTGCATGATCCCGGCGTTGTTGACGAGGATGTCGATCGCGCCGAGCTGCTCCTCGACGCCGTCCAGGAACGCCTTGACCGACTCGCGCTGGGTGACGTCGAGCGGGAACGCGACGGTGCCGTGGCCCAGCTCGGAGGCGGTCTTCTGGGCGGTCGCGAGGTCGAGGTCGCCGATCGCGACCTTGATGCCCTCGCGCAGGAACGCCTCGGCGGTGGCGCGCCCGATGCCGCGGGCCGCGCCGGTGATCGCGGCCACCTGGCCGGTGAGGATGCGCTGCTGCTTGGCCATCGGGGAGAGACCCTCCTGCGACCGGCATCTCGTGCGTGCCGGAAAGTTGACGGGGGCGTCACCCTAACACGACCGGCTTGACCGCGCGAGGTAGGCTGACACCGTGTCAACCTCTCCAGCGGCCGTCGTCCTCTCCGAGCTGCAGCAGGCGACGCTGCAGAGGCTCGTCGACACCTTCGCGCCGGAGGTCGCGCGTGATGACGACCCGACGGGCTTCTGGGCCCGCAAGGGCTCCGACCTCGGCGTCGACCAGGCGATCGCCGCGCAGCTCGGGTCCGGCGCGGTGCCCGAGGACCAGGTTGAAGGCGTACGCCAGTTGTTGGATGCCTTGGCCGCGCAGGGCTTCGACGCCGCGCCCCAGGAGGTCCGCGAGGCGATCGTGCACGGCTTCATGGACGCCGACCCGGCGGCGCTCGGCGGGCTGAGCGGCCTGCGCGCGCTGACGTTCCTGTTGTTCTACGCGATCCCGGATCCGAACTCGCCCCACCCACCCCGGAACCCCAACTGGGACGCGATCGGCTACCCCGGGCCGCGCGCGGTGCCGCCGTCGCCGGAGGAGGCGCCGAAGACGATCCCGATCACGCGCCCGTCGGGCACCCAC
>DASXCR010000205.1:0-5463 GCA_036491075.1 Solirubrobacteraceae bacterium | reverse complement strand
AGCTCGCCGCGGGCGAGCATCGGCTTGAGCAGGTTGGCGGCGTCGACGGCGCCCTCGGCGGCGCCGGCCCCGACGATCGTGTGCAGCTCGTCGAGGAACAGCACGACCTGCCCGCCGGCGTCCTGGACCTCCTTGAGGACGGCCTTCAGGCGCTCCTCGAACTCGCCGCGGTACTTCGAGCCGGCGAGCAGCGCGCCGATGTCCAGGGCGATGACGCGGCGGTCGCGCAGCGACTCGGGGATGTCGTCGGAGACGATCCGCTGGGCGAGGCCCTCGGCGATCGCGGTCTTCCCGACGCCCGGCTCTCCGATCAGCACGGGGTTGTTCTTCGTGCGGCGGCTGAGGACCTGGATGACGCGGCGGATCTCGTCGTCGCGGCCGATGACCGGGTCGAGCTTGTTGTCGCGGGCGGCGGCGGTGAGGTCGCGGCCGTACTTCTCGAGCGCGCGCACCTTGTCCTCGGGCGACTGGTCGGTGACGCGGTGCGAGCCGCGGACCTCCGCCAGCGCCTGCAGGATGCGCTCGGGCGTCGCGCCGGCGGCGCGCAGCGCCTTGCCGGCCGGCCCGTCGTCGCCGGCGATCGCGAGCAGGACGTGCTCGACGGAGACGTACTCGTCCTTGAGCTGGCGCATCTCGCGCTCGGCGGCGCGCAGCACGGCGATGAGCTCCGCCGACGTCGTCGGCTCGGCGACGTTCGTCAGCGTGGGGAGCGCGTCGAGCGCGGCGTTGACGTCCGCGCGCAGCCCCTCGGGCGCGACGCCCAGCTTGCGCAGGACGGGCACGACGAGCCCGTCGTCCTGCTGCTCGAGCAGCACCGAGAGCAGGTGTTCGGGGGAGACCTGCGCATGACGCCGCTTCGGAGCGAGCGCGAGGGCTGCCTGCAGGGCCTCCTGGGTCTTGATCGTGAAGCGGTCAGCTTTCATGATCTGAGTGTAGCTCACTCAGATTTGGTGAGGCAAGACCATCGATGGCCGCCGTCCCAGGTCCGGCGCTGCTCAGCGACGCTCGATCGGGATCGCGAACGGCTTGACGTCCTTGAGCCGCACGAGCTCGACGCCCTTGGCCTTCTCGTAGCGCACGATGTCGGCGCGGACCTCCTCGCGGACGCCCTCCAGTGCTTCGATCTCCGCCTCGAGCTCCTCGCGGCGACGCTCCAGCGCGACGACCCGCCGGCGCGTGCGCTCGAGCTCGAGCTCGAGCTCGAGCACGCGCTCGACGCCGGCGAGGTTCAGGCCCAGCTCCGCGGTCATCTGCTGGATGCGCCGCAGCCGCTGCACGTCCTCGTGCGAGTACAGCCGCGTGCCCTTCGGCGAGCGCTTGGGCTCGATCAGCCCGCGCTGCTCGTACATCCGCAGCGTCTGCGGATGCATCTCGGCAAGCTCCGCGGCGACCGAGATCATGAACACGCCGCGATCCGACGAGACCTCGATGCGCGTCGTGGTCGTTCGCCGGCGCGGCTGGCTCATGGCGCGAACAGCTTCGCGCGCGGGTCGTCGTCGAGGACCTTCGCGAGGTCGTCGACGGCCGCCTCCTGCTCGGCGGTCAGGCTGTCGGGGAGGTCGAGCACGAAGCGGTAGTGGATGTCGCCGTGGCCGGCCTTGCCGAAGCGCTTGGGCCCCTCGCCGCGCAGCCGCTGGACGGTGCCGGGCCGCGTGCCCGGTGGCACGCGCAGCGTCTTGCGGCCGTTGAGCGTCGGCACCTCGACGTTCGCTCCGCGCAGCGCCTCGGGGATCGTCAGCGGGACCTCGACCTCGACGTTGTCCCCCTTGCGGGTGAAGACGGGGGACTGCTGCACGTGCGTGACGACGAACAGGTCGCCGCCCGGGCCGCCGTTGCGACCCGGCTCGCCCTTGCCGGCGAGCCGGATGCGGCTGCCCTCCTTCGCGCCCGCGGGCACGTTGACCCGGTAGCGCTTGACGGTGCGGTTGCGCCCCTCGCCCTTGCAGGTCGGGCAGGGCTCCTCGATGACGGTCCCTGCCCCTCCGCAGCGCGAGCACGGCTGGGAGATCGAGAACAGGCCCTGGCCCTCGGCCTCGATCCCGCGGCCCTGACAGCGCGGGCAGACGATCGGCGCGGTGCCGGGCTTGGCGCCCGTCCCGCCGCAGGTCGTGCAGCGGTCGTGGGTCGGCACCGAGATCGGCACCTCCGCGCCCGCGACCGCCTGCTCGAAGGAGATCGAGATCTCGGCCTCGAGGTCGCGACCGCGCTCCTGGCGCGGGCGCGGCGGCGCGCCGCCACCGGCACGCCCGCGGGTCGCCTGTCCGAACAGGTCGGAGAGGATGTCGCCGAAGCCGGCCGTGTCGAACCCGGGCTGGCCGCTGCCGCCGCGCCCGGTCTGCGAGAACGGATTGGCGAGCGCGCGGTCGTAGTCCTTGCGCTTGTCCGGGTCGCCGAGCACGTCGTGCGCCTGGGAGATCTGCTTGAAGCGCTCCTCGGCCTTCGCGTCGCCGGGGTTCTTGTCGGGGTGGTACTGGCGCGCGAGCTTGCGGTAGGCCTTCTTGATGTCGTCTGCCGACGCCTTGCGCTCGATCCCGAGCACCTTGTAGTGATCCTGTGCGGCCATCCGTGTCCTCCTAACCGGCGACGATCACCCGGGCGGGCCGCAGCACCGCGTCGTTGAGGCGGTAGCCCGGCTGCAGCACCTGCACGACGGTGCCGGACTCGACCCCCTCGACGGGCTGCTGCGCGACGGCCTCGTGCTGGACGGGGTCGAAGCGCTCCCCCGCGGGGTCGTAGCTCTTGACGCCCGTGCGCCCGAGCGCGGCCGCGAGCTCCGCCGTGACGAGCCGGATCCCCTTCGTGACGTCATGCTCGGGGTCGCTCGCCTGGATCGCCGCGAGCGCGCGCTCGAGGTTGTCCAGCGCGGGCAGCAGCTCGCGCGCGAGGCGCGAGATGCCGCGCGCCTCGGCGGCGCGCAGATCGCGCGCCGTGCGCTTGCGGAAGTTGTCGAAGTCCGCCTGCGTGCGCTGCGCGAGGTCGAGGTAGCGGTCGGCGAGCGCCCGCGCCTGCGCCTCGGGGTCCAGCTCGACCTCGGGCTCGGGCTCCTCGCCCGTGGCGTCCGCGGGTGTCGCGGCCTCGGATCCGGCGCGGCCGGCATCCGCCAATCCGCCCGGCCCGTGAGCCGGATCGGGCGCGGCGCCTTCCGCGTCAGGCGGCGACGACGGCGCCCCCGCGGGCGCCGTCACCTCCTCCTCGGTTCGCTGCTCGTGACCGCCGGACATGGGCTAGCGCCCCTCGTCCACGACCTCGGCGTCGACGACCTCCTCGTCGGAGGACGCGTCGGCCTCGCCGGCCGGGCTGTCGCCGTTGGTCGACTGCTGCGCGGCGGAGGCCTTCTCGTACATCGCCTCGGAGACCTTGTGGAACGCCGCCTGCAGCGTCTCGGTCTTGGCGTTGAGCTCGGCCGGGTCCTCGGACTGCAGCGCGTCGCGCAGGTCCTTGATCAGGCCCTCGATCTCGGCCGTCTGGGACTCGTCCATGTTCTCGGCGAGCTCCTTGACCTGGCGCTCGGCCTGGTAGGCGGCGTTCTCGGCGTTGTTGCGTGCCTCGGCGAGCTCGCGCAGGCGCTTGTCGTCGTCTGCGTGCGCCTCGGCGTCGGACACCATCCGCTTGATCTCGTCGTCCGACAGGCCGGAGCCGGCCTTGATCTCGATCTTCTGCTCCTTGCCGGTGCCGAGATCCTTGGCGGACACGCTGACGATGCCGTTGGCGTCGATGTCGAAGCCGACCTCGACCTGCGGGATGCCGCGCGGCGCCGGCGGGATGCCGGTCAATTGGAACTTGCCGAGCGACTTGTTGTACTGCGCCATCTCGCGCTCGCCCTGCAGGACGTGGATCTCGACCGAGGGCTGGTTGTCCTCGGCAGTCGAGAAGACCTCGTGCTTGTGCGTCGGGATCGTCGTGTTGCGCTCGATGAGCTTCGTCATGACGCCGCCCTTGGTCTCGATGCCCAGCGTCAGCGGGGTCACGTCGAGCAGCAGCACGTCCTTGACGTCGCCGGCGAGCACGCCGGCCTGGATCGCGGCGCCGATCGCGACGACCTCGTCCGGGTTGACGCCGCGGTGCGGGTCCTTGCCGGTGAGCTCCTTGACCTTCTCCTGCACGGCCGGCATGCGCGTCATGCCGCCGACGAGCACGACGTGGTCGATCTTCGCGGCGCCCTTGTCCTTGGCGTCGTCGAGCGCCTGGCGGACCGGCGCGACGATCTTGGCGATCAGGTCGGCGGTCAGCTCGTTGAGCTTGGCGCGCGTCAGGCGCACGTCGAGGTGCTTCGGGCCGCCCGCGTCCGCCGTGATGAACGGCAGGTTGATCTGCGACTCCTGCGCCGTCGAGAGCTCGATCTTCGCCTTCTCGGCGGCCTCGTAGAGGCGCTGCAGGGCCATCGGGTCGTTCTTGAGGTCGATGCCCTGGTCCTTCTTGAACTCCGTCGCGAGGAAGTCGACGATCGTCTTGTCGAAGTTGTCGCCGCCGAGGTGGTTGTCGCCGGCGGTCGACTTGACCTCGAAGACGCCGTCGGCGATCTCGAGCACGGAGACGTCGAAGGTCCCGCCGCCGAGGTCGAAGACGAGGATCGTCTGGTCGGTGTCCTTGTCGAGGCCGTAGGCCAGCGAGGCGGCGGTCGGCTCGTTGATGATGCGCTTGACGTCGAGGCCGGCGACGGTGCCGGCGTCCTTGGTCGCCTGGCGCTGGTCGTCGTTGAAGTAGGCCGGGACGGTGATCACGGCCGAGTCGACGGATTCGCCCAAATATGCTTCCGCGTCGGACTTCAGCTTCTGGAGGATCATCGCCGAGATCTCCGGCGGCGAGAACTGCTCGCCGTTCGCCTCGACGCGGGCATCGCCGTTGGGACCGGCGACGACCTTGTAGGGGACGATCGACTCCTCCTCGCGCACTTCGGCCTCCTTGCGGCCCATGAAGCGCTTGATCGAGAAGATCGTGTTCTGAGGGTTGGTTACGGCCTGGCGCTTGGCGACGGTGCCGACGAGGCGCTCGCCCGAGCTCGTGAAGGCCACGACCGACGGGGTCGTGCGGCCGCCCTCGGCGTTCTCGATGACGGTTGGCTCGCCGCCCTCGAGCACCGCCATGCACGAGTTCGTCGTGCCGAGGTCGATGCCTATGGTCTTGGCCATGGGGTGTTTGTCTCCTTCGATGGGGCTTTACAAATCTAAGTGCCATTATGGCAGATTTACTCAGCCCGATCAAGGGAGGAAAAGACCTGGAAAACGCCTGTTTCGCCGACAGACCCGCCGCGCCGAGCGGGTAGGCTCCGCCCGATGAGGCGTGCGAGCGCAGCCCTGCTCATGGCCCTCGCCGCCGGCGCCGGCGCCGGCGCGACCCCGGCCGGCGCGCTCGGCACGGACTCGCCGGGCCACGCCTCCGGCTGCGCCGCGCGCGGGGCGCGGGTGCTCGCCCGCTCCGCCGCGCTCAGCATCTACGAAACGCGCCCGCGAACGGGCGGCCCGC
>DASXCR010000204.1:0-8271 GCA_036491075.1 Solirubrobacteraceae bacterium | reverse complement strand
CAAGGTGCTCGTCGACAAGATCGGCATCGACGCGTTCCGCGAGATGGTCGACGCGGAGCTCGCGGGCGACTGGGTCGCCGAGCGCGACTTCGACGTCGCGGGCCTGCGCTACGACGTCGACGAGGAGGCGCTCGCCCCGGCGCCGCCGCTGAACTACGCCGCCCCGAACGGTGACCTGTCGGAGTTCGAGCGCTTCCGCGCGGCGAACGTGCAGGCCCAGCGTCAGCACGGCTTCTCGAGCGTGCATGTGAAGGTCACGCGCGGCGACCTCACCCCGAGAAGACCGAGTGCGGGCTGCACGTCTCGTGACCGCACGGCTCACGCACCTGCAGGCGCTCGAGTCCGAGGCGATCCACGTCATGCGCGAGGTCGCGGCGCAGTTGAGCAAGCCCGTGCTGCTGTTCAGCGGCGGAAAGGACTCGATCGTGCTGCTGCGGCTCGCCGAGAAGGCGTTTCGCCCCGGGCGCTTCCCGTTCCCGCTGATGCACGTCGACACCGGTCACAACTTCCCCGAGGTGATCGCGTTCCGCGACCGCCGGGTCGCGGAGATCGGCGAGCGGCTCGTCGTCGCGTCGGTGCAGGACTCGATCGACGCGGGGCGCGTGCACGAGGAGACCGGGCCGCGCGCGTCGCGCAACCGCCTGCAGACCACGACGTTGCTGGATGCGATCGAGCGCCACGGCTTCGACGCCTGCTTCGGCGGCGCGCGGCGCGACGAGGAGCGCGCGCGGGCGAAGGAGCGGATCTTCTCCTTCCGCGACGACTTCGGGGGCTGGGATCCGAAGAACCAGCGCCCCGAGCTGTGGTCGCTGTACAACGGGCGGATCCGCCGCGGCGAGAGCGTGCGCGTGTTCCCGATCTCCAACTGGACCGAGCTCGACGTGTGGGAGTACATCGCCGAGGAGCGCCTCGAGGTGCCGTCGATCTACTTCGCCCACGAGCGCTCGGTGTTCGCGCGCGACGGGATGCTGTACGCGGTGTCCGAGGCCGTCTCGCTGCAGGACGGCGAGGTGCCGTTCCGCACGTCGGTGCGCTACCGCACCGTCGGCGACATGAGCTGCACGGGCGCGGTCGCGTCGTCGGCCGCCGACCTCGGCTCGGTCGTCGCGGAGATCGCGGCGACGCGGATCACCGAGCGCGGCGAGACGCGCGCCGACGACCGCGTGTCCGAGGCGGCGATGGAAGACCGCAAGATCGCCGGGTACTTCTGATGGGACTCGCCGGCGCGGACCTGATGCGCCTGGCCACGGCCGGCTCCGTCGACGACGGCAAGTCGACGCTGATCGGGCGCCTGCTGTTTGACTCCAAGCAGGTGCTGACCGATCAGCTCGAGCATGTGCAGGAGGCCTCGCGACGGCGCGGCGGCGACGGCGACGTCGACCTCTCGCTGCTCGTCGACGGGCTGCGCGCCGAGCGCGAGCAGGGCATCACGATCGACGTGGCGTACCGCTACTTCGCGACGGCGCGGCGGACGTTCATCATCGCCGACACCCCCGGGCACGTGCAGTACACGCGCAACATGGTGACGGGCGCGTCGACGGCCGACCTCGCCGTGATCCTGGTGGACGCGCGCAAGGGCGTGCTGGAGCAGTCCAAGCGCCACGCGTACATCTCGTCGCTGCTCGGGATCGGCCACATGGCCGTCGCGGTCAACAAGATGGACCTCGTCGACTTCTCCGAGGAGGTCTTCGACGCGATCGTCCGCGACTTCTCGGACTTCGCCCGCGGCCTTGCCGGCGTGCGCGACATCGCCTACCTGCCGATCTCGGCGAAGCACGGCGACAACGTCGTGCAGCGCTCCGAGCGGATGCCGTGGTACGGCGGCGTGCCGTTGCTCTCGCACCTCGAGTCCGTCCAGGTCGCCGACGAGCGCAACCTGCACGACGTGCGCTTCCCCGTGCAGTGGGTCATCCGCGACCATGCGACCGACTACCGCGGCTACGCGGGCCAGGTCGCCGGCGGGGTGCTGCGGCCCGGCGACGACGTGCAGGTGCTGCCCTCCGGCGCGCGCTCGCGGATCGCGCGCATCGACACGTTCGCCGGCCCGGTCGACGAGGCCTTCGCGCCGATGTCGGTGACGCTGCTGCTCGCCGACGAGATCGACGTCTCGCGCGGGGACCTGATCTGCGGGATCGAAGGCGCCCCGTCGCTTGACCGCGCGATCGAGGCGACCGTCTGCTGGATGGCCGACGCGCCCCTGCGGGCGGGTGGGCGCTACGCGATCAAGCACGCGACGCACGCCGCGCGGGCGATCGTCGACGAGGTCGTGCACCGCGTCGACGTCGACACGCTCGCGCCCGACCCGCGCGCCGGCGAGCTCGCGCTCAACGACATCGGCCGCGTGCGGCTGCGGACCTCCAAGCCGCTGGCCTTCGACCCCTACGCGCGCAATCGCGCGACCGGCTCGTTCATCCTCATCGACGAGACGAGCAACGACACCGTCGGCGCGGGCATGATCGGCTGAGACCGACCCGCACCAGCGTGGGAGCGCCAGGCTGACCGCGGTCAGCCGCGCTGAAGGGCTTGACGCCACCCAACAGGGCTCGAGAGTGGCCCAACCAACGCGGCGGTTGACTACCGTTGATACAGGCGATTGCCTGCGCGCCGCGCTTCCGGGCGCTCGTTCTCATCGGACTCCCTCCCGACGGCGCCGATGGTGCTCGCCGGTCCCGACGCGCTGCGCGTGATCCCGCCTCAGCGAGCCTGCTCGGCGATCGCGTCGAGCTGGCGCTGGACCTCCGCCGCGCGCCTGTCGAGCGCCATGCGGTCGGACGCGATCTCGTCGTCGGTTCGGGCTCGCAGCGCGGCGACGAGCCGGTCGACCTCCTTGCCGCCTGCCGCGTCCCCGTCGATGCGCAGGTGGTCGGCCCGCGAGTTCATCTCGATCGTCGCGACGTCGCGCATGTGCGCCTGGCAGATGGTCGCCCTGTCGCGGCTTCGCCCGAGGCAGCCCAGCTGCGCCGCCAAGCGCCTGGACTCGCGCGAGAAGCCCTCGAAGCGCGAGAGCAGCGCACCGGTCGTACGAGCGTCGACGTAGCGGCCTCCCGTCGCTGCGGCCACGGCCCGCAACGGTCGCGCCTTGGCGGCGTCGAGATCGAGGCCGACGACGTCGACGACGACGTGCACGCCCGTGCGCTGCAGCTTCCGCGCGGCCGAGACGGGCCGTCCGCCGCAGGTCTCGAGTCCATCGGTGACCAGCAGGATGCGCGCGACCGCGCCCGAGCCCGCGGCGCGGAGGCTGCGCCCAGCCTCGGTCAGCGCCGCGGCAATCGGCGTCCAGCCGGTCGGCTTGAAGCGGGCGAGCACGCGCGAGATCTCTGCGCCGCGCAGGCTGCCCACCGGCGCGAGCGTCTCGACGCCCTTGCAGCTGGCCGCGCGCCCGCCGGCGGAGTTGTCGCCGCGATGGCCGAAGACGACGAGCCCGAAGCGGTCCAGCGCGGCCGGCGTCTCGCGGATGTACGAGCGGATCGCGCGCTTGGCGGCTGCCATCTTGGTGATCCCGCCGCCCGCCGATGCCGCCATCGAACCCGAGGCGTCGAGCGCGATCACCGTCGAGCGGCCACGTGCGGCCTGTGCCGCCGTCGTGCCGGCGGGAAGCGGACACCGGCGCTGCGTGCAGTCGTCGACGCGCGGGTCATAGCCGAGCGCGCGTTCGACGAAATCCGGGATCCCGTTGTCGTCGGAGTCCACGTACCACTTCGCCGGCAGCGGCCGCGACGACGCCGGGGCCACGCTCGCCGGCCTCGCGGCGGTGCTGGACCTGCGCTGCGAGTCCGAGTCGTCGTCGCCGCACCCAGCGACGAGCAGCATGCTCACCAACAGCGGCGCTACCGGCGTGCGCATGCCCGGGATATACCAGACGACCACCGCCAGCGCCGGCTGCATCGCCGCGGGCGGCGCGGTCGCGGCCCCTGGCCGGACCTCGTGAACCCCCGGTCTTGCGGGCCTGCCACGCGGGCCCGGTCGATACGCGGGGGTGTGTCGTGCTGCTGGGGCTGTGACGGAGTAGGACGACACACCCCGGCACGGCCGTCGTGTCGTAGGCGTCCCGCCGGCCCAGAATTGGGTGGTCGGTCCCGGCCCGCCGTCGTAGCGTGCTCGGGATGGAGCCCGCGGCCACGATGCGCTGCCGGGTCTGCGGACAGTCCGCTTCGGCGCGTGCGCGGTTCTGCGCGCGGTGCGGCGCGCGCCTCTCCCATCCGACGCCGGACGCGTCGCGCGGCGATCCCGACGACGATCCCGAGCAGGAGGCGTCCGACGAACACGATCGCTAGAAGCCGGCTCGCCGGTCCTCGCCACGCACGGACGGAGCAGTCGCGGCGTCGGGGGCGCATAGCCCGTAGCATCGCCGGGTGGCGGTGCAGTCGTCTGAACCTGGAACGTTCCTCGCCCTGCTCGCGGACGGCGACCGTGGGGCGCTGCTGACACGCGGCGGCGTGCGCAGGTTCGCCCGCGGCGAGTGCCTGATGTACGCGGGAGAGCCCGGGGACCGCGTCCTGATCCTGCTCCACGGACACGTCAAGGCGAGCAGCGTCGACTCGCGCGGTCGCGAGATGGTGCTCAGCTTTCGCGGGCCCGGCGACGTCCTGGGCGAGCTCACGTTCAGCCACGCCGATCCGCGGTCGAGCAACGTCACCGCGATCGAACCCGTCGAGGCTCGGGCGATCGCGGCGTCCGAGTTTCGCGACTACCTCCTGCAGCGGCCGACCGCCGCGCTGACGCTCATCGACGTGATCGGCCAGCGCTTTCGCGACGCCAACAGCAAGCGCGTCCAGTTCGGCGACCTCGACACCGTCGGCCGGGTCGCCGCCCGCCTGCTCGAGCTGTGCGAGCGCTACGGCGAACGCACCGACACGGGGATCCAGGTCAGGCTCCCGGTCACGCAGGAGGACCTCGGAAGCTGGACCGCGTCCTCGCGCGCCGGCGTCGCCGCCGCGCTGCGCACGATGCGAGACCTGGGCTGGATCACCACCGACCGCCGGCGCATCGTCGTGCTCGACCTCGACGCGCTCACGCGGCGCGCCGCGTGAGCGACATGACCAGATCGCGACGCTGCGCCGCTTGCGGGCACCGCGCCTCCGAGCGGGCTCGGTTCTGCGAGCAGTGCGGGGCCGCGCTGACGCCGAGCGCCAAGCCGCTGCGAGCGCCGAGCTCGCTCGAGGCGAAGATCATCGCGCAGCGCGCGGGCATCCAGGGCGAGCGCAAGCAGGTCACGGTGATGTACACCGACATCGTCGGCTCGATGCTGCTCACCAGCTCGCTGGAAGGCGAGCGCTGGGGCGCCGTCCTGGACCGCTTCCTCGCGATCGCCGCAGGCGCGGTGCATGCGCTGGAGGGGACCGTCAACCAGTTCACCGGCGATGGCCTGCTGGCCGTCTTCGGCGCGCCGCTCGCGCACGAGGA
This sequence comes from Solirubrobacteraceae bacterium, assembly GCA_036491075.1. Taxonomy (GTDB): domain Bacteria; phylum Actinomycetota; class Thermoleophilia; order Solirubrobacterales; family Solirubrobacteraceae; genus CADCVQ01. The sequence goes on along the minus strand of DASXCR010000204.1, from coordinate 2,868 downwards.
CCACGCGCGGCGCGCGTGTCTGGCGGTCCTCGCGCTGCAACGCGAGGTCGCGCAGCTGGCGGACGAGCTGGCGCGGACGGACGGGGTCGAGTTCGCCGTCCGCTGCGGGCTGAACTCGGGCGAGGTGATCGTCGGCTCGATCGGCGACGACGTGCACATGGACTTCGTGCCGATCGGGACCACGACCGCGCTCGGCAAGCGGATCGAGTCGCTGGCTCCGGCGGGATCGACGGCGATCAGCGCGTCCACCGCCGCCCTGATCGAGGGCGAGTTCGAGTTGCGCGAGCTCGGCGAGTTCGAGCTCAAGGGCACCGGGGCGCGCCAGCGCGTGCTCGAGCTCGTCGGCCCCGGACCGGCGCAGACGCGGCTGGCGGCGGCGGCCGTCACGCGCGGGCTGTCGCGGTTCGTCGGTCGCGATGACGAGTTCGCGGAGCTCGAGGCCACGCTCGAGCTCGCCCTGTCCGGCGCGGGACGCGCGGTCGCGATCGTCGGCGACCCGGGCGTCGGCAAGAGCCGCCTCGTGCACGAGCTCGTGGCCCGCTGCGTCGCGCGCGGGCTCACGGTCCACGCGACCTCGTGCGTCGCGCACGGTCGCTACGTCCCGTTCCTGCCGATGCTGGCGCTGTGCCGGCACTACTTCGCCATCGGGGAGCGCGATACGCCCGAGGTCGCGCGCGAGCTGATCCGCGCCACGATGCTGGCCCTCGATCCGGCGTTCGCGGCCGACGTGGCGCTGCTGTCGGAGTTCCTCGGCGTCGCGGATCTCGAGCGGCCGCTTGCGCCGCTGGATCCCGACGCCAGCAGGGACCGGCTGCTGGCGGTCATGACGCGTGCCGTCAAGGCGCGCAGCCGCCACGAGGCGGCGGTGCTGGTGATCGAGGACCTGCAGTGGCTCGACGCGGCGAGCGCCACGATGCTCGACGAGCTCGTCGAGGCGATCGCCGGCACCCGCACGGTCATCGTCGGCACCTGCCGGCCCGAGTACACGGCGGCGTGGATGCAGCGGGCGCCGCACGCCCAGCTCGTGCTCGGCCCGCTGAGCGCGGACGCGACCGGCGAGCTGCTCGCCGAGCTGCTCGGGCGCGACCGCTCCGTCGACGGGCTCGCCGCGCTCATCGGAGCGCGCGCCGGCGGCAACCCGTTCTTCGTCGAGGAGATCGTCCGGGCGCTCGTGGAGAACGGCCACCTCACCGGCGATCGTACGGCGTACCGGCTCGCCGCCGAGCTGGACGCGCTCGTCCTGCCGGCGACCGTCCAGGCCGGGCTCGCGGCGCGCATCGACCGGCTGCCGGGCCGCGAGAAGGCGTTGCTGCAGACGCTGTCGGCGATCGGAGCCGAGATTCCCGGACCGCTGTTACGCGAGGTCTGCGATCTCGACGAGCGCCGGATGGCCGAGGTGCTCGAGGTGCTCGCACGCGCACAGCTCGTCGTCCCGCACGGGTCGGGCGGCAGCCTCGACTACGCGTTCAAGCATCCGCTGACGCAGGAGGTCGCCTACGGGTCTCAGCTCTCGGCGCAGCGGGTGCGCGCGCACCACACGGTCGCCCGCGCGATCGAGCGCACGTACGCCGGCGGGCTGGACGCGCGCGCCGCTCTGCTGGCCCACCACTGCGAGGCCTGCGGCGACACGCTCGCGGCAGCGGGTTGGCACGCCCGCGCCGCCACCTGGGCGCAGGTCACCTCACCCCCGGACGCGATGCGCCACTGGCGCCGCGTCCGCGATCTCGTGAGCGGCGACCGCCACCCCTCCTCCGAGCGCGACGAGCTGGCCACGGAGGCCCGCCTCGGCATCCTCGGCCTGTCCTGGCGACTCGGGATCGCGCCCGAAGAGGCCGCGGCGATCCGCGCCGAGGCGGACGAGGCCCCGCGGCGGGACGCGGCGCGGGCATCCGCCGACGCCGAGCGATTTCGCCTGGATGCCTACTACGCCGGGAGCCTCATGCACAGCGGGCGCGAGCGGGACGGGCTCGACGGCTTCCGGAAACTCGGCCGACGGGTCGTCGCGGCCGGCGATCGCGGGGCCGCCCTGACGGCGTCGTTGGGCGTGGCATATGCGAGCTGGATCGCGGGCTCGCTGCGCGAGGCGGCGCAGACGCTCGACCACGCGCTCGAGCTGGCAGGCGGCGACCCGCGGACGGGCAAGGGCCTGGCCTTCGTCTGCCCGCTCGCACATGCCTTCGGCCATCGCGGTCAGTGCCTGGGCTACATGGGTGAGCTCGCGACGGCCCGACACGACTTCGACCGCGCGCTCGCGCTGGCCCGCGAGCACGAGGACCCCGAGACGGAGTCCGCCACGCACGCCAACCGCGCGCTCCTGCTGGCGGACGTCGGGGAGATCGAGGCGGCGCTCGCCAGCGCCGAGCTGGGCCTCGCGATCGCCGAACGGGCGGGCAACGCGATCCACGTCATCGCCTGCTCCACGCCCGCCGCCGTCGCGGCCGCCGGCGCGGGATGCTTCGCCGAAGCGCTCGCGCGGGCGCGATCGAACCTCGAGACGATTCGCGAACACGGGATCGGCCTGTACTACGAGCCGCTGCTGCTCGCCACGATCGCGCGATCGCAGCTCGCGCTCGCCGAGCCGGGCGACGCGCTCGCGGCAGCCGAGGAGGCCGTCGAGATCGCGCAGGCGCGCGGCCTCACGACGTGCGCGCTGGCCGCGCCGATCGCCCTCGCCCAGGTCCTGATCGCGACGCGGGGCGCTGCCGCCGGCAAGCGGATCGAGACGGTGCTGCGCGACGCGCTGCGCATCGTGACGACCAGCGGCGCACGCATCTTCGAAGTGCCGATCCGTCACGAGCTCGAGGCGCTCGCGCGGCTGCGAGGCGACGACGTCACGGCGAAGCGCGAGCACGCCGAGGCGGAGCGGAT
>DASXCR010000203.1:0-11515 GCA_036491075.1 Solirubrobacteraceae bacterium | reverse complement strand
GACGAGATCGGCATCGAGGACCTGATCCCCGAGCAGCAGATGGTCATCACGATCACGAAGTCCGGCTACATCAAGTCGCTGCCGCTGACGACGTACCGCGCGCAGCAGCGCGGGGGGCGCGGTGTGACCGGGATGGACATGAAGGACGGCGACTACATCGAGCACCTCTTCGTCTGCTCGTCGCACGACTACCTGCTGTTCTTCTCCAACCGAGGAAAGGTGTACCGCTCGAAGGTCTACGAGCTGCCGGAGGCGTCGCGCACCGCGAAGGGGCGGGCGCTCGTCAACGTCCTGCCGCTGCGCGAGGGGGAGCGCATCCAGTCGGTGCTCTCGACGCGCGATTTCACGGAGGGGCGCTACGTGATCTTCGCGACGCGCCGCGGGATCGTGAAGAAGACCGACTTCCTCGCGTACAACACGCCGATCAAGGCCGACGGCATCATCGCGATCAACATCCGCGACGACGACGAGCTCGTCAGCGTCCGCCGCACGAGCGGCGACGACGACATCCTGATCGTCTCGCGCAAGGGCAAGGCCGTGCGCTTCAACGAGTCCGACGCGCGACCGATGGGGCGCGACACGTCGGGCGTGCGCGGCATGGACGTCGACCAGCCCGGCAACGCGGTCCTCGTGATGGATGTCGCGCGCGACGACCAGGAGCTGCTCGTCGTCACCGAGAACGGCTTCGGCAAGCGCACGTCGATCGCCGAGTACCGCAAGACCAAGCGCGGCGCGATGGGGGTCGGGACGATCAAGCTCACGGACGCCAAGGGCGCGCTCGCCGGCGCGCTCGTCGTGCGCGAGCACGAGGAGCTCGTGTTCATCTCGCAGAGCGGGATGGTGCAGCGCACGGCGGTACGCGGGATCAGCCGCTATGGCCGGCTCGCGCAGGGCGTGCGGCTGATGAACATGAAGGACGACGACCTCGTCTCGGCGGTCGCGCTGGTGGTCGAGTCGGCGGCGGACGGCGGGGCGGGGGCGGGGGTCGTCGCGACCGGGGACGCCGCCGCCGCGGACGGCGGTGGCGAGGCTTCTGGAGAGCCTGGCGGCGGGATCGAGAACGGCGGCGTCGTGCCCGGCGACGGCCCCGAGGAGGGCGGCCACGGGGGCCTCTCCGGGTCCGACGGCGAGGTCGAAGGCGCCAGCTGAGCAGAAAGCGAACGGCCGTTGTCGCCGTTCGCTACATTGCACGGACCAGAGAAAGGAGGTGGTCCGTATCAGCGACAGTTCTTGCGGGACCCTGGAGGTGCTCGGCCGCTAGGTCGGGAAGGCTGGCTCCGTACCAGCGAATCCACACCGGGCCACCCCCGAGCAGAACGCCGGACTGGTCCCACCGGTGGCAGTAGTTCGGCTCGGGCTTTCAGTCCAGTCAGGTATGGCGAGAGGCGTCCTTCGGGGCGCCTCTCGTCGTTGCGCGTCCGTCCGCGGTCGTGGCGGTGCGGCGTGGCCGGGGCACGCCCCGGTGGCGGCTCGAGGCGGGTGAGATCGCGGGTGAGATCGCGCGCGGGTGAGATCGGGACACACGGTGTCTCTTTGCGACGGGTAGCGTGCGCTACTCCTCCAGGAGTAGCCGTGGCTACCCCGCGCAGAAGGACAAGAGGCCACGCGGGTCCGATGACGTGCTTGACCGGCACCGGCACCCGGCACCGGCGTCGCGTGCCGGCGCCCGCGAGCTCAGGCGGCTTCGGGCAGCCACTGGCGCCAGGCGACGGGAATCGTCGGGCTGGCGACGTGGATGAAGACCTGCGGGTGCGGCACGCGCGGCGCCTGCCGGGGATGCATCCCGATCTTCTGGGGGAGGTGATCGCCCTTGCGGCGGTTGCACGGGGCGCACGACGCGACGATGTTCTCCCACGTCGACGGGCCGCCCTTGGAGCGCGGGATGACGTGGTCGACGGTGAGGTTGGCGCGCGCGCCGCAGTACTGGCACTCCCAGCCGTCGCGGGCGAAGACCGCGCGGCGCGTGATCTTGCGCCGGTGCGTGTCGCGCGGGACCTTGACGAACGTCACGAGGCGGATGACGACCGGGCGGGGCATCGCCGCGCGCTCGGAGCGCAGCTCGAAGACGGCGTGCTCGACGATCTCGGCCTTGTCCTTCAGCAGCAGCACCGCGGCGCGGCGCACCGTGCAGACGTTGATCGGCTCGTACGTGGCATTCAGGACGAGCACACGGCCACAGTCACGTCCGCGCCGCCGGTGCTCCGGATGCGGCGCGAACCCCTCTGGGCCTGGTGGCGGGGCCTGTGTGGCCATGAGCTGCGCGGATACTAACCCCCAGCGGGGTAGGAGCCCAGCACTTTCACTCGCTCGCAATGCGCGCGCAGGCTCGCGACCGCCTCGCACACCGGTCCCTCGCGGGCATCGCCCTCGCAGTCGACGAAGAAGCGGTAGTGGCCGAGCTGCGCGCGCATCGGCCGCGACTCGATCTTCGTCAGGTTCACCCCGCGGAAGGCGAACTCCGACAGGCAGCGCACGAGCCAGCCGGGGCTCGCGTCCCCGGGGCCCCAGAACGCGAGCGAGGTCTTCGTCGGCGGCGTCGCGCCGGGCGGCGCCGGCGTGCGCGAGAGCCAGACGAAGCGCGTCTCGTTGCCCGGCTCGTCCTCGGCACCGTCGACGAGCACGGTCGCGCCGTAGAGCTCGGCCGCGCGGCGCGTGCCGAGCGCGGCCCACGGTGCCCGCTCGGCGGCGACGATCCGCACGGCCTCGGCGGTCGACGCGACCGCGGCGACCTCGGCGGCGGGGACGTTGTCGCGCAGGAAGCGCGCGCACTGCGCGAGCGGCTGTGGGTGCGACACGACCCGCTCGATCGCGCCGAGCTCGATCGTCTCGCGGGCGATCAGGCATGGCGACACGGCGAGCACGAGCTCGCCGACGATCGTGACGTCGTGCTCCTCGGCGAGCGTGTCGAGCGTGACGCCGATCGGACCCTCGAGCGAGTTCTCGATCGGGACGATCGCACGGTCGACGCGGCCGTCGGCGACGGCGAGCACGGTGTCGCGCACGGTGCGCATCGCCACGAGCTCGGCGTCACCGGCGCCGGCGGACGACCGCGCCGCCTCCTCGGAGAAGGTCCCGGCCGGCCCCAGGTAGGCGAACCGCAGCTCGCGTTCCTGCACGGAGGCACCCACGAGCGCCCTACGGCAGCGCGAGGCGGAGGGCTTCCTCCTCCTCGGGCGAGAGGCGCAGCTCGGCGCTGCCCTCGGAGATCTGCTTGGCGTACAGCCGAGCCTGGTCGCGATGATGGATCGAGGAGAGCACGACGCCCGAGCGGCTGGAGTCCAGAAGCGCGATCGACGTCGACTGGCGGCCGGACATCTCGTTGTAGGCGTCGTAGCGGATCAGGCCGCAGTGCGCGATCGCGCCGTCGAGGCGCTGCTCGGCGACCGACAGGCGGTCGTCGAGGCGCTCGGCGGTCTGCGTGACGTAGTCGCTCAACGCGTGAAACGAGGCGTCGAGCGCCGCGGCATGCGCGACGAGGTCCTGCGCGCGCTGCTCGCCGAGCACGGCGCGCTGGTCGGCGCGCAGCCGGCGCAGCTGGCGAAACAGGACGAGCCCGAAGCAGACCGCGACGAGCGCGAGCGCCGCCGCGACGACCGCGACGATCCCGACGGTGGAGCTGAGGTCGGCACCCATGACAGACAGGGTAGGGGTGATCGCTACTTCGAGAAGATCGCCGGGTACTCCTGGGAGTTGTTGGTGGTGGTCTGCTCGCCCGGCACCTTGCGCACCTGCACCTTGATCGTCGCCGCGCCGACCGGCGGGGTCCCGTCGATCGTGACCGGCACGACGACCTGCGTCCCGGCCTGCGTCTGGTCGACGGTCTTCGTCGTCGTGATCGCCTTGCTGCCGTCGATCGGGCTGATCGTCACGACGACCGGCACGTCGGTCTCGGCGTTCTCGCCCTGGTTGGCGATCTTCACCTGGAAGACGAGGCCCGGGGCGGATGTCAGGCGGTTGGCGGCGTTCGTGCCGGGTTGCAGCGTGGTCGTGCCGACGCTGACGCCGATCAGGGCGTGGCCGTGGGTGCCGGTGGCGATCGGCTTCGTCGAGGCGTCGTTGCCCGCGGCGCGCGCGGCGTCGGCGTGGATGCGCTTGGCGACGGTGCCCGGGTCCAGCCAGCCGATGTTCGGCAGGAAGTGGGAGTCCTGGATCGTCTGGTCGGTGATGCCCTGGTCGTCGAGGACCTGCTTGATCAGCGCCACGGCGCGGCGCTTGTAGACGACGTCGGCCGCGAGGAACGCCTCCATCTCGGCCGTCAGCGAGATCACCGCCGGCTCGGCGGTCGCGGAGTCGTTGGACAGCGCGCCGGGGATCTTGTCGGCGACCTTGCCCATCGCCTCCTCGACCAGGCCGAGCGAGAGCAGCAGGTTGCGCTGCGCCGGCTTCATGTCGCCGGGAACGTCGAGTCCCTCGGCCTGCTTGGTCTGCGCCTTCGCGCGCCCGCGGAACTGGTTGATCTGCGTCTGCACCTCGATCGCCGACGTGCCGCCGGTCGTCAGCGCCGTGAAGAACTGCTCGGTGTTCGAGTTGACGTCCTGGACGACGCTCGACACCTTGCTGTTGTAGTCCTTGAGCGCCTGCTCCTTGTGGCCGGACACGCAGCTCTTGACCATCAGGACGAGCACGACGAGCACGACCACGCCGACGCCCGCCGCCACGAGGCGCCGCACGAGCAGTTGCTGGGGATCCACGCCGGGTCCGATCCCCGACGCCACGGGATTGCGTGGCCGGGTGCGGGTCGTGCGCGGCTCGTCATCGTCGAAGAAGGACACGAGTCCGATCCTTGGCGGGTCGAGGATGGCTGAGTATGACCTGGGCGCGCGCGCCTGGGTCACCGTGCAACTTTCCCGTCAAGCCCCGGTTTCCTGCCTGTGGGTGCAAGGAGGCCATGTCGACGGTGCCGAATGCAGAGCCGGTGACCCACGTCCAGCCGCCCGCACACGCCGCCCACGCGGGCGAGATCGTCCTCGATCGCTACCGGCTGGTGCGGCGGATCGGCGCCGGCGGCATGGGCGTCGTGTACCTCGCCCACGACGAACAGCTCGATCGCGCGGTAGCCGTCAAGCGGATCGCCGCGGAGCTCGATCCCGACGGCCGCGGCGAGCGCGAGGCGATCGCGGCGGCCCGGCTGTCGCACCCGGGGATCGTCGCGCTGTACGAGTCCGGCCGCGACGAGGACGCGGTCTACCTCGTCTCCGAGCTCGTCCGCGGCCGCACGCTGGCGGACCTGATCCGCGCCGGCGACCTCTCCGACCGCGACGTCGTGGCGATCGGCGTCACGCTGTGCGACGCGCTCGAGCACGCCCACGCGCGCGGCGTCATCCACCGCGACGTCAAGCCGTCCAACGTGATCTGCCCCGAGAGCCCGCAGCAGGGCGGGGGCGTCGCGAAGCTGACGGACTTCGGGATCGCCCTGATGGCCGATGGCGACGTCATGACGCGCACCGGGGACATCCTCGGCACGCTCGCCTACATGGCGCCCGAGCAGGCGCGCGGCCGCGGCGTGACGGGGGCCGCCGACGTCTACGCGCTCGGGGTCGTCCTGTTCGAAGGGCTGTCGGGCGTCAACCCGATCCGGGCCGGCAACCCGGCCGCGACCGCGCAGCGGGTCGGCAAGCCGCTGCCCGCGCTGCGCCGCGTGCGCCGCGACCTGCCGGCCGGGCTGTGCCGCGCGATCGACGCCGCGGTCGTGCCCGAGCCCGAGCAGCGCGCGGGCCTGGGGTTGCTGCGCCTGGCGCTGACCCACGCGGCCGATCGCGTCAGCGACGAGGCCGGCCCGATCGACGCCGACGCCGGGCTCGCGCAGACGACCCGCCAGCTCACGCGCCGCACGCGCGCGCACGCGCAGCGCCGCGAGGGCCCGCCGGCGACCGCGCTGCGCGCCCGCCGCGACGTCCCGCCGGCGACCGCGGTCCCCGAGCTCGACCAGCCGCCGCCGGGCGAGGTCTCGCGAGCGCCGCGCTTCGGGCGCCCCGAGCTGCCGTTCGAGGAGGACGAGCGCTTCGGCGTTGCGCGCCGCCGCGCGCGCGACCGCGCCTCGCCCGATCGCCGCGCACCGGAGCGCGCCGCGCGCGACGGCGGCGCCGCATCAGCCCGCGGCTCGCTGGATCGCAGCGCAACCGACCGCCGCGCCCTCGACGCCGGCGCGCGGTCCGAGTACAAGCTCGGCGAACGCCCCGCCCCGCCGACCGTGCGCCTGCTGCGCGCCCGCGCCGGCGGGGCCCTGGCGAGCGCCGCCCTGACCGGCGCGGCGCTCGCGTGGCTGGGTCCCGATCCCCCGGTCGCCCCAACCGCCGCGGCAGCCGCCGCGGGCCTCGCCGTGCTCGTGCTGCCCCGGCTGGCGTGGATCGGGATCGTCGCCTTCCTCGTCGGCTGGCTTGCCGGCAGCGGGCCGGGCTTCGTGCCGTTCGTCGTCCTCGCCGCCGTGCCCGTGCCGCTGGCCCTGCCACGCCGCGGAAGTGCGTGGTCGCTGCCGGTCGTAGCGCCGCTGCTCGGCGTGATCGGCCTCGCGGGGGCGTGGCCCGCGCTCGCCGGGCAGGCGCGCCGCTGGCCGACGCGCGCGATCCTCGGGGCGCTCGGCGGGCTGTGGCTCGTCCTGGCGGAGGCGATGACGTCGCGGCGCCTGCTGACGGGCCAGCCGGACGCCGTCCTGGCGCCACAGGCGTGGGACGGTTCGATCGTCGACGCGGTCCGCGACGCGATCGCACCGCTCGTCGCGGGCGGCACGCTGGCGATCGCCGCGCTGTGGGCGCTGGCCGCCGCGGTGCTGCCGCTGCTCGTCCGCGGCCGCTCGGCGCGCCGCGATCTCGTGGCCGCGACGGGCTGGGCCGCGGCGCTCGCCGCGGCGACGCAGACGCTCGGCGGCACGCTCGCCGTCGGCGCGCCGCGCGGGCTCGTCGTGGGTGCCGCCGCCGGGGCCGTCGCCGCGGTCGCCGCGCGCGCCGCGCGCGGCCGCGCATGATCCGCTCGATGCGATGGCGGATCTCGCGCGCGCGCCGCGCTCGCGCGCGGGCGTTTGTCACCGTTGCCACACCCTGCATGTCCGTAGCATGAGCGCCATCGATGAGCGTGCTGCGCAATCTGGAGACGAAGCTCGCCGATCTCGTCGAGGGCACCTTCGGCCGCGTCTTTCGCTCCGAGGTCCGGCCGGTCGAGCTCGCTCGCAAGCTCGCTCGCGAGATGGACGAGCACAAGACGGTCTCCGTCTCGCGCACCTACGTGCCCAACGAGTACATCGTCTGGCTGTCGCCGGAGGATCGCGAGCTGCTCGGCGAGGTCGAGGGCTCGCTGATCGAGGAGCTCAGCGGGTACCTGCTCGAGCATGCCCGTCGCGAGCGCCTCGCGCTGCTGTCGCGCCCGCAGATCGAGTTCCGCACGGACGAGCGCCTGTCGCTCGGCGAGTTCGGGATCCAGACGCGCGTCGTGGCACCCTCCGACGAGCCGGTCGCCAGCGGCCAGCCGGATCCGGCGTACGCCGTCCAGGCCGACCACGGCAACACGATGATCTACTCGACCGCGGGCCGCATCCGCGGGCCGGTGCAGGAGGCGCAGGGAACGCGCCCGACGCGCGCCCTCGTGCTCGCCGAGGGCCGCCGCCATGTCGTCGCCGCGGGCGGCGCGACGATCGGGCGCAGCCGCGACTGCGACATCGTGCTCGCGGACGCGAACGTCTCGCGCCGTCACGCGGAGCTGATTCCCGGCGCGGCGGGGACGTGGGCCATCGCCGACCTCGGCTCGACGAACGGCGTGCTCGTCAACGGGCGACAGATCGCGGGCCCGCATCCGCTGGCCGCGGGCGACCGCATCGCGCTCGGCACCGCCGAGATCGCGTTCGAGCTCGAATGAGTCGCGGCGCGGCGGGCTGCTGAGACGATGCTCGAGCCGGTCTCCGTAGGGCTGAAGTTCGCCTTCCTGGCGATCCTCTACCTGTTCTTGCTGTGGGTCTCGCGCAGCGTGCTGAAGGATCTGCGCCGCGGCGCGTTCGGCGGCACGCCGCGCGCGGTCGAGCATGCCGGCGACGCGACCGGGATGCACGCCGCGTCGAGCCTGGACGTGCTGCCGGGCGACGGCGACGTTGCCCCGCGGCTGGTCGTCGACTCCGTGCCCGGCCTCGCGCGCGGGATGGCGTACGACCTCTCCGAGGGGGCGACGCTCGGCCGCGGCGACGTCGAGATCCAGCTCGAGGACCCGTTCGCGTCGTCGCGACATGCGCAGCTCACGCGTCAGGGTGCCATGCTCGTGATCGAGGATCTCGGTTCCACCAACGGCACCTATCTCAACGACGAGCTGCTGCGCGGCCCGCGCCCGCTGCACGCGGGCGATCGCGTCCGCATCGGCGACAGCACCTTCATCTACGACGACCAGTAAATGCTCCGCGTCGCCTCCGGCACCTTCTCGCACTCCGACACCGGCCGCCAGCGGCGGGCGAACGAGGACGCCTACTTCGCGCGCGCGCCCGTGTTCGTCGTGGCCGACGGGATGGGTGGGGCGCAGGCCGGCGAGGTCGCGTCGCGGCTGGCGGTCGAGGCGTTCGAGCGCGGGATCGGGGACGTCGGCGCGTCGAGCGCCGAGCAGCTGCTGGCCGAGCGCGTGCTCGAGGCGAACGCCCGCATCCACGAGATGTCGCAGGCCGACCAGGACCGCGCCGGGATGGGCACGACGATCACCGCGGCCTACGTGGGCGACGACGACGTCGCGGTCGCGCACGTCGGCGACTCGCGCGCCTACCGCCTGCGCGGCGAGACCTTCGCGCGCCTGACCGAGGACCACTCGCTCGTCGAGGAGATGCGCCGCCGCGGCCAGCTCACCGCGCAGGAGGCCGACGAGCACCCGCAGCGCTCGATCATCACGCGCGCCCTGGGGCCCGAGCCGCACGTGCTCGTCGACACGTACTCCTGGCGCGGCGCGGCCGGGGACGTCTTCCTGCTGTGCAGCGACGGCCTGACGTCGATGGTGCCCGAGCTGCAGGTCGCCGACATCGTGCGCGGCGCCGCCAGCCTGCGGGCGGCGGGGCAGGCCCTGATCGACGCGGCCAACGCGGCGGGCGGGCGCGACAACATCACCGTCGTGCTGTTCGCGCTGGAGGACGTCGGCGGCTCCGATCCCGCGCTCGAGCAGCCGACGAGCGTCGGCATGGCGATCCCGGCCGCGCTCGCGCAGGGCACGGGCACGTACGCCGGCGCGCCGGTCGCCGCGCTGCAGGACCCGCCGCGCGGACCGCACGAGCCCGCCGCGGCCGCCGCGTCGCCGCGACGGCTGCGACCGACGGCGCCCGCGAGCCCCGCCGACGGGCGCGGCAAGGGCCGTCGCCGCGGGCGTCGACTCGCCGCGATCTTCGTCGTCCTCGTGCTGATCGTCGTGCCGCTCGGCCTCGGCGGCTACATCGCCAACCAGGCCGTCTACTTCGTCGGCGCCGACAGCGACGGCTTCGTGACGCTGTACCGTGGCCTGCCCTACTCGCTGCCCGCGGGCGTGAACCTCTACAGCCCGACCTACGTCTCCGGCGTGCCGGTCGACTCGCTCGCGCCGGCGCGTCGCAAGCAGCTGCTCGACAACAAGCTGCGCTCGCACGACGACGCCACCGATCTCGTGCGCGAGCTCGAGCGCAACAAGGTCGCGTCGTGAGCGCCCGCAATCGCGAGCTGTTCGCGCTGATTCCCGCGTCGCTGCTCGTGACCGCGGGCTTCGCGGCGGTCTTCATCCAGCGCGACGACATCCTCTCGAACGTCTCGCTCACGTACGGCCTGATCTTCCTCGGGCTGTGCCTTGCCGCGCACCTCGTGCTGCGCGTCACGCTCCCCGACGCGGACCCGTACCTGTTCCCGCTCGTCGCCGTGCTCGCCTGCTTCGGCCTGGTGATGCTCTACCGCCTCAACGCGACCTTCGCGCGCGACCAGGCGCAGTGGTTCGTCGTCGGCCTGATCTGCTTCGCCGGCACGATCGTCGCGCTGCGCCACGACCATCGCGTGCTCGAGCGCTACCGCTACAGCATTGCCCTGATCGGGATCCTCCTCCTCCTCTTGCCGCGCCTCGGCGCGCCCGTCAACGGCGCGTACCTGTCGTTTCACATCGGGCCGATCGCCTTCCAGCCCGCCGAGCTCGCGAAGATCGCGATCGTCGTCTTCCTCGCGTCCTACCTGCGCGACACGCGCCAGGTGCTCGTCGTCGGCGCACGTCGCTTCCTCGGGATCACGTTCCCGCCGCTGAAGCACCTCGGTCCGCTGCTCGCCGTCTGGGGCACCGCGATGGTGCTGCTGTTCGTGATCCAGGACCTCGGCTCGTCGCTGATGTTCTTCGGGGCGTTCCTCGCGCTCGTCTACGTCGCGACGAACCGGATCTCGTTCGTCGTCATCGGCCTCGGCCTGTTCGCGGTCGGCGCGCGCATCCTCTACGCGATCCGCCCGACGATCCAAAATCGCGTCGACGACTGGCTGCATCCGTTCAGCGACAAGCTCTACCACCAGCCCGTCGGCGGCAGCTTCCAGATCGCGCAGTCGATCTTCACGCAGGCCGACGGGGGTCTCTTCGGACGCGGCTTCGGCCAGGCCACGATCCAGCTCGGCGGCAACGCGCCGATCCTGCCGGCGGCGCACACGGACTTCATCTTCCCGGTGATCGTCGACGAGCTCGGCCTCGTCGGGGGCGCGGCGGTGCTGCTCGTCTACCTGCTGATCGTCGAGCGCGGCTTCAAGACGGCGATGCTCGCCACGGACTCGTTCTCCAAGCTGCTGGCGACCGGCCTGACGACGGTGCTCGCGCTGCAGGTCTTCGTCATCGTCGGCGGCGTCACGAAGCTCATCCCGCTGACCGGCGTGACGCTGCCGTTCATCTCCTACGGCGGCTCCTCGATCGTCGCGAACTTCATCCTGCTCGCGCTGCTGCTGCTCGTCTCCGACCGCGCGCGGCGCGAAGCTCAGGCGCGTTGAACGCCCCGATCCTCAAGCTCTTCGGGCTCGTCCTCGTGCTGTTCGCGGCCCTGATCGCGATGACGAGCTACAACAGCGTCATCCACGCCGACGCGTACCGCGCCAACGCGCTCAACGCGCGGCCGCAGATCGAGGAGCAGCAGGTCCACCGCGGTGTCATCCGTGCGCGCGACGGGACGGTGCTCGCGCGCTCCACGCTCGGGTCCAACGACCTCTACAGGCGCACGTACACGCCCGCGGGCGGGACGTTCGCGCACGTCATCGGCTACGACTTCCTGCGCCTCGCGCGCGCCGGTCTCGAGCGCGAGCGCAACGACGCGCTGTCGGGCAAGCGCAACCAGCTGACGTCGATCATCGACCAGCTGCGCGGCAAGCAGCGCGTCGGCGACAACGTCGTGACGAACCTCGATCCGGCCGCGCAGAAGCTCGCGATCAGCCAGCTCGCCGGACGCAAGGGCTCGATCGTCGCGATCGAGCCGGCGACGGGCAAGGTGCGCGTCATGGTCAGCGTGCCCGGCTATGACCCCAACCAGCTCGACGACGCGGCGACGTACGACAAGCTGATCCACGACGACGCGAACTCGCCGCTG
>DASXCR010000202.1:0-15981 GCA_036491075.1 Solirubrobacteraceae bacterium | reverse complement strand
CTGCACCCGCACGCGGCGGGCGCGCTGCGATGAGGATCGCGCTCGCCGTCGACCACGCCGGCGTGCCGCTGCACGACGCCGTCTACGACGCGCTCGTCGCCGGCGGGCACGAGGTCGTCGAGCTCGGCGAGCACGACGACTACCCGAACGTCGCGCTGTCGGTCGGCGTCGCGATCGCCTCGCAGCGCACCGCCGAGCGGGGGATCCTCGTCTGCGGCTCGGGCGCCGGCGTCTCGGTGGCGGCATCGAAGATCCCGGGTATCCGGGCAGCGACCTGCCACGACCACTACACGGCCGCGCAGTGCGTGAGCCACGACGACTGCAACGTGCTGTGCCTCGGCGCCCGCGTGATCGGCCCCGCCGTCGCGGCCGAGCTCGCGCAGGCGTTCGCGGGCGCATCGTTCAGTGGTGAGGAGCGCCACGTGCGCCGCCTCGGGAAGGTCTCGATCTTGGAACGCGATGGACTGGAGTCGAAGCTGTGAGCAGCGTCTTGAACGTCAACGAGCGCCTGGCCGCGCTGACGCAGGCCGGCACCGCGGTGTGGCTGGACCAGATCCGCCGTTCGCTCACGCAGGGCGGTGAGCTGCGTCGTCTGGTCGACGAGGACGCCCTGCGCGGCGAGACCTCCAACCCGGCGATCTTCGAGAAGGCGATCCTCGGCTCGCAGGACTACGACGAGCAGATCGAGCGGCTCGCGCGCGACGGCCTCAACACGCGCTCGGTGTACCAGGAGATCGTGATCCAGGACGTGCAGGAGGCGGCCGACGTGCTGCGCTCCGTCTACGACGAGCTCGGCGGCGCGGACGGCTTCGTGTCGCTCGAGGTCGACCCCGACCTCGCGTTCGACAGCGATCGCACGATCGCCCAGGCGCGTGAGTACTGGGGGCGCGTCGACCGGCCCAACCTGATGATCAAGGTCCCGGGCACGCCCGAGTGCCTGCCGGCGATCGAGCAGGCGATCTTCGAGGGCATCAACATCAACGTCACGCTGCTGTTCGCCGTCGAGCCGTACGCGGAGGTCGCCGAGGCGTACATCCGCGGTCTCGAGCGCCGTCACGCGGAGGGCCTGTCGCTCGACGTGAAGTCGGTCGCGTCGTTCTTCGTCTCGCGCGTCGACAGCGAGGTCGACAAGCGCCTGGACAAGCTCGGACGCAGCGATCTGCAGGGCACCGCCGCCGTCGCCAACGCGCTCGCCGCGTACGGGCGCTTCGAGGAGATCTTCCGCGGCGAGCGCTTCGCCGCGCTGCTCGCCGCCGGCGCACCGGTGCAGCGGCCGCTGTGGGCGTCGACCGGCGTCAAGAACCCGGAGTACCCCGAGACGAAGTACGTCGAGGAGCTCGTCGGCCCGGACACCGTCAACACGATGCCGATGGCGACGATGATGGCCTGCGCCGAGCGCCTCGAGGTCAGCGGCGCGACCCTGCACAAGGATCCCGCGCCGGCGCTCGCCGCCCTGGAGGAGGCGGGCATCGACCTCGACGACGTCACCGACAAGCTGCTGCGCGACGGCATCGACGCGTTCGTGACCCCGATGGAGAAACTGCTCGCGGGCATCGAGGCCAAGCGCGAGGCGATCTTCACGGGCCGCCCGGCGACGATCGACGCGTCGCTGCCGTTCGAGCTCGAGGGGCCGGTCGCGGAGCTCGTCAAGCGCGCCGAGGTCGAGCAGGTCGCGCGGCGCATCTGGAAGAAGGACCCGACGCTGTGGGGCCCGCGCGACCAGCCCGAGGTCGGCAACCGGCTCGGCTGGCTGAACGCGCCCGAGACCTATGCCGAGCACATCGACGACCTCGAGGCGTTCGCGAGCGAGCTCGCCGACGAGGGCTACACCGATGCGGTGCTGCTCGGGATGGGCGGGTCGTCGCTGGCGCCCGAGGTGCTGCGGCTGAGCTTCGGCGAGCGCCGGCACGGTCGCCTGCGCCTGCAGGTGCTCGACTCGACGGACCCCGGCGCCGTGCTCGCGGTGCAGTCGTCGCTCACGCTCGAGCACACGATCTTCGTCGTCTCGACGAAGTCCGGCGGGACGATCGAGACGATGTCGCTGTACGAGCACTTCTGGTCGCTGTGCCCCGAGGGCTCGCAGTACGTCGCGATCACGGACCCGGGCTCGTCGCTGGCGATGCTCGCGGCCGACCGTGGCTTCCGGCGCACGTTCCTCAACGACTCCGACGTCGGCGGGCGCTACAGCGCGCTGACGTTCTTCGGGCTCGTGCCGGCGGCGCTGATGGGCGTCGACCTGCAGCGCCTGCTCGACGGAGCCGGCGTCGCCGCCGAGGCCTGCGCGGGCTACCACCCGCCCGACCAGAACAGCGGCCTGTGGCTCGGCGCGGCGCTCGGGGCGCTGGCGACCCATCCCACCCACCCGCGCGACAAGCTGACGTTCGTCGTAGGCGACCCGATCGCATCGTTCGGGATCTGGGCCGAGCAGCTCGTCGCCGAGTCGACGGGCAAGCTCGGCATGGGCGTGCTGCCGGTGGCCGACGAGCCGCTCGGAGCGCCTGAGGTGTACGGGAACGATCGGGTCTTCGTGTACCTGCGCGACTCGGAGGATCCGAGCGAGGCGTTGGACGCTGCCGTGAAGGCGCTCGCGGACGCCGACCAGCCGACGGTGACGCTGTCGGCGGCGGGACCCGAGGATCTCGGCCGGATCTTCTTCTTCGCCGAGTTCGCGACCGCGGTCGCGGGCTGGGCGCTCGGCATCAATCCCTTCGACCAGCCCAACGTGCAGGAGGCCAAGGACGCGACGGCGCGGGTGCTCGAGGGCATCGGCGAGGGCGGCGCGCTGATCGAGCCGGACGACGCCTCCGACGAGGAGCTGCGGGCGCTGCTCGGCGACGCGGGCGCGGGCGGGTACGTCGCGATCCTCGCGTTCGTGACGCCGTCGCCCGAGGTCGCGGCCGCCGCAGCCGAGCTGCGGTCGGCGATCCGCGCGGCGACGAAGCTCACGACGACGTTCGGCTACGGGCCGCGCTACCTGCACTCGACGGGCCAGTTCCACAAAGGCGGTCCGAAGGTCGGGCGCTTCCTCGTGCTCGTCCACGACGGCGCCGACGACGTGTCGATCCCCGGTCGCCCGTTCACGTTCGCAACGCTGAAGAACGCCCAGGCGGCCGGCGATCTCGAGACGCTGCGCGCACACGGGCTGGCGGCGCAGAAGCTGCGACTCGACGGTGCGGACGCCGCGGGCGCGCTGCGGGAGCTGACGGCGCGCGTGAGCGGGCTGCTCGGCTGAGCCGGCCCGGGGCCGGATCCGCGCCGGCCGTGAGGATGACCCTCGTTTTGAGGGAGCCTGCGAAGGACGACCGGCGCGAGGAGCAGCTCCGGCGGCTGCTGCTCTCTCACCGGCTCTTGGCGTTCGATGCTGTGATCGATTCCGACGGTGCCGCGCGGATCTATCGCCGGTGTCGAGCAGCGGGTGTGACGCCGGGCGGGATGGTCGACTGCATGATCGCCGCCGTCGCATGGCGCGCCGGCGCGGCGCTCCTCGCCTGCGACGGCGATCTCGCTCGTGTCGCCGGCGTCGTCGGCATCGCGATGGATGACGCCTCGCTGCGCGCGTAGCGGCTACCCGCGATGGCTCGATCCACCCCGCGCAGCGTCTGCTCCCTGCGACGCCCGCCCGCCGCCCCGCCTGTCCCGCGCGCACCGCGGCATCGCCCGGGGCGTAACCTCGGTGCGGTGCATCGCCGCATCCTGCTGCTGGTCGCCTCGCTGCTGGCACTCCTGCCGGCCGACGCGCTCGCCCGTGCGGGTGGCGGCTCGCACAGCTTCTCGGGCGGCGGTCGCAGCTTCGGTGGCGGCGGGCGCAGCTTCGGCGGCGGGCATCACTTCTTCTTCTTCGGCGGTGGTGGCGGGGGCGGCGGCTTCCTGGTGCTGATCATCGTCGTCGTGATCGTCCTGTTCCTCGTCTCGCGCAGTCGCCGCAACCGCGGCTCCTGACGCATGGGCCTGCGGTCGCTGTTCGGCGGCGGCCGCCGCGGGTCCAAGCCCGATCGCGAGGAGGCCGTCCGCCTCGCGGCCGTCGAGGCCGCCGAGGACGACCCGCTCTTCGACGCCGAGGTCGTCCAGCAGCGCGCCGCCGCGCTCTTCGTCGCGATCCAGCGCGCCTGGAGCATCGACGACGTCACGGCGCTGCGCCGGATGGTCGGCACGGAGCTCATGGTCGAGTGGGACGCGCGCCTGGCGGACTTCCGCCGCAAGGGCTGGCGCAACACGGTCGACGTGCTCGACGGGCCGGACGTGCGCTACGTCGCCATCACGAACCGCGCCGGCGACGACGAGGATCGCGCGGTCGTCAAGATCACCGCTCGCCTGCGCGACGTCGTCGTCGATCGCGCCGGGCACGTGCTGCCCAGCGACGAGGGCGAGACCGCGCGCGTGAGCGAGTACTGGACGCTCGGCAAGCGCGCCGGCGCGTGGATCGTCGCGTCGATCGAGCAGGAGCGCGAGGGCCGCCACCACCTCACGTCCCCGCTCGTGGCCGCGCCCGAGGGCGACGCGGCACGCATCCGCGCGGAGGCGGTCATGGAGGTCGCCAGCGCCGACGGCGTCTCGGCGGGGCAGGCCGGGGAGCTGCTGTCGCCCGGCTTCTCCGGCGACGCGCGCGCCGCCGCACTGGACCTGTCGCTCGTCGATGGGCGCTTCGCCCCCGATGTGCTGGCGACCGCGGTGGGGGAGGTCGTCGACGCGTGGGCACAGGCGATCGACGGACCAGACGCACCGCTCACCGCGCGCACCACCCCGCAGGCACTGAGCGCGCTGCTGTACCCGACCGGCTCGCAGCGGGCGCGCCTCGTCATCCGGGGCGCAGACGTCAAGGCGACGACGATCGTCGCCGTGACCCCGGGGCCGGCGCCCGAGGTGACGCTCGAGCTCGAGGTCGCGGGCTTTCAGTACGTCGAGGACCGCGACACGACCGAGGTGCTCGCTGGCGGCAAGCGCCGCCGCACGACGACGCGCCAGCGCTGGACGCTGGCGCTGTCCGACGACCCGCGCCTGCCGTGGGTCGTCGTCGCCGCGTCCGGCGTCGTCCCGCGCTGACCTGTCGCCGGCGCCACCGCCCGCGCCGCCCGAGGCGCCCGCGCTGACGCCGGCCGTCAGCGCGCTCGCACCGTCACGTCGCCAGAGTCCGTCTTCGCGTCGATCGACCGCCCGGCGTGGGCGTCACGGCCGATCCCGCCGACGTCGACGTGGCCGGAGTCCGTGTTCGTGTCGAGCGCCCAGTCGCCGCCGGGCACCGCGACGTCGACGTCGCCGGAGTTCGTGACCGCCACCACCCGCCGCAGCGCGCCGCCGGCGGCATCGACCGCCACGTCGCCGGAGCTCGTGCGCCCCTCGATCGCCGCGGCGTTCGCGGCGTCCACGCGCACGTCGCCGGAGTCCGTGTACGCCCACACGAGCCGCTGGCTGCCGGTGAGTCGCACGCCGACGTTGCCCGAGCCCGACTGCAGATGCGCGCTGCGCACCGCGATTCGATCGGCATGCACGTCGCCCGAGTCCGCCGCGACGACCACGTCGATGCCGGCGGGGACGGTCACGCGCAGGTCCGCCGAGCACTCGAACGCGAAGCCGTCGCAGTCGCTGTCGATCGTCAGGACGCCGTTCTTCACGCGCTGTCGGTAGGTCGGCTTGCTGAAGACGTAGTGGCGCGTCTCGCGCACGGACACGTGACCGCGGCTCGGCACGAGACGCACGTTGCCGCTGCCGTCGCGCACGACGATCTGGCGCACCGTCCCGGCGACGGCGTGCGTGCGCACCGACTTCTCGGTGAACACGAAGTGCACGAGCGCGAGCCCGCCCCCCACGACGATCGCGAGGGCGAGGACGAACAGCAGCACGAGCTTCATGGGGATCCCTTCGCGGACACGGTGGACATGAGCGTGAGTCTGCCCGTGTGGCGGCTGCCGGAACAGGGGGACAGCAGGCATGCGAGCATGCCTGCTGTCCCCGCGCGCGACCCCCGGCGCGCGCGACCCGCCGCACACCCGGGCCAACGAATCGTCATGCGAATGTCACAAGCGGACAATGCCTGGGGTAGAGAGACCGGCCTATCCTCCGAATCGCACGGCATTCGGGGGTCCACATCGAAACGCGGAGAGCGCTTTGGCACAGATCGGCTTCGTCGGGCTCGGACGCATGGGCGGCAACATGGTCACGCGCATCCGCCGTGACTCCGACCACGGCGTCGTCGCGTATGACCGCGACGCCGCGGCGGTGGCGCGGATCGCGGACGCGACCGGCGCGGTAGCCGCGGACTCGCTGGCGGATCTCGTCGGCAAGCTCGACGCTCCGCGGATGGTCTGGATCATGGTCCCGGCCGGCGGGCCCACGCAGGGCACCGTCGACGAGCTGAGCGAACTGCTGCACGCCGGCGACATGATCGTCGACGGCGGCAACTCGAAGTGGACCGACGACAAGGCGCGCGCGGCGACGCTCGAGCCACACGGCATCGACTACGTCGACGTCGGCACGAGCGGCGGCGTCTGGGGGCTCGACGTCGGCTACTGCATGATGGTCGGCGGTCCCGACCCCGCCGTGGCGCGGCTCGCGCCGATCCTCGACGTGCTCGCCCCCGAGACCAACGAGCTCAGCGCGAAGGCGATCGGCCCGCGCGGCTGGGGGCACTTCGGGCCGTCCGGCGCCGGGCACTACGTGAAGATGGTCCACAACGGCATCGAGTACGGCCTCATGCAGGCCTACGCCGAGGGCTTCGACCTGTTCGACAAGTCCGAGTACGAGCTCGACAACGCGAAGATCGCGCACCTCTGGAACCAGGGATCCGTGGTGCGGTCGTGGCTCTGCGAGCTCGCCGCACGCGCCTTCGAGATGGAGGGCAACGAGATCGCCGCGCTCAGCCCCTACACCGCCGACTCCGGCGAGGGACGCTGGACGATCGAGGACGCGATGGCCAAGGACGTTCCGACGCCGGTCATCACCGCGTCGCTGTACGCCCGCTTCTACAGCCGCGGCAACGGCGACTTCACGCACCGCATGCTCGCCGCGCTGCGCGCGCAGTTCGGCGGCCACCCGACGAAGAAGGCGACCGACGGGTGACTCCCCCGGCTCCCGCCCCCGACCACGAGCCCAACCCGCTCGTCGAGGCGCTCGAGCGCCTGCCCGTCCATCCGACGGTGCTCGTCATCTTCGGCGCGACCGGCGACCTCGCCAAGCGCAAGCTCCTGCCCGCGCTCTACAACCTCGCCCACGAGGGCGCGCTGCCCGAGCACTTCGCGCTCGTCGGCAACGCCCGCTCGGAGTACTCCGACGACGAGTTCCGCACGATGGCGGTCGACGCCGTGCGCGAGTTCTCGCGCCGCGAGCCCAACGAGAAGGTGCTCGCGAAGCTGTTCGAGCACGTGCGCTACATCAGCGGCTCGTTCGGCGACGACGCGGTCTTTCAGACCCTCGCGAAGACCCTGCCCGAGGTCGACGAGGCGGCGGGGCAGCGGCTGAACCGCTGCTTCTATCTCTCGACCGCGCCCGAGTTCTTCCCGATCATCATCAAGCAGCTCGGCGCGCACGACCTCGAGGACCACGACGACAGCGAGGTCCGCGTCATCATCGAGAAGCCGTTCGGCACGACGCTCGCCGAGGCGCGCGAGCTCAACCAGACCGTGCTGTCGGTGTTCGCCGAGCGCCAGGTCTTCCGCATCGACCACTACCTCGGCAAGGAGACCGTCCAGAACGTGCTGGCGCTGCGCTTCGCCAACGGGATGTTCGAGCCGCTGTGGAACCGCAACTACATCGACCACGTGCAGATCACCGCGTCCGAGGACATCGGGATCGGCACGCGCGCCGGCTACTACGACAAGGCCGGCGCGCTGCGCGACCTCGTCCAGAACCACATGCTGCAGCTGCTGACGCTGCTGTGCATGGAGCCGCCGGTCGACTTCTCCGCCGACGAGGTGCGCGACGAGAAGGTCAAGGTGCTGCGGGCGATCCACCCGCCGACCGAGGCCGAGGTCCCGCAGATGGCGATCCGCGCGCAGTACAGCGCCGGCAACGTCGCCGGCGTCGAGGCGCCCGGCTACCTCGACGAGGCCGGCGTCCCCGAGGACTCGACGACCGCGACCTACGCCGCCCTGCGCCTGGAGGTCGACAACTGGCGCTGGGCGGGCGTGCCGATGTACCTGCGCACGGCGAAGCGGCTCGCGCGCAAGGTCACCGAGATCGCGGTGATCCTGAAGCCGGTCCCCCACCTCGCGTTTCGCGAGGACGGCGGCGCGCAGGGCGTGCGGCCGAACGTGCTCGTGCTGACCGTGCAGCCCAACGAGGGCGTGTCGCTGTCGATCGGGGCGAAGATCCCGGGCACGCGGATGGCGATCCGCCAGGTGCAGATGGAGTTCTCCTACGGCTCGGCGTTTCTGTCGCAGTCGCCCGAGGCCTACGAGCGCCTGATCCTCGACGCGATGCGCGGCGACGCGACGCTCTTCACCCGCAACGACGAGGTCGAGGCGCAGTGGCGCATCTGCGATCCGATCCTCGCCGCGTGGGACAAGATGCCCGGCCCGCTGCCCCAGTACGAGGCCGGCTCGCAGGGCCCGCAGGAGGCCGACGCGCTACTCGACGCCGGCCGCGAGTGGAGGATGATCTGAGCCCGGCGCCAGCAACGGTCGACGCGGTCTGGAGCGCGCAGGACACGACGCCCGCGGCGATCGAGTCCGCGCTGCGCACGCTCGTCGACGAGCGCCATCGCGAGAACCAGGGCTACGTCGCCGCGCGCGCGCTGAACCTCGTCTGCATCGTCGACGCCGAGTACAGCGGCGAGATCGCCAACCGGCTGCGGCGCGTCGGGCGCTACCACGCGTCGCGCACCGTCGTCTGCTCGGTGGACCCCGGCCGCACGACGATCGACGCGCTCGCGACGGTCGCCTCGGAGGCCGATCCGCGCCCCGGCGAGTTCTCGCTCATGCGCGAGACCGTCGTGGTGTCGGTCGGCGAGCGACACCTCCCCTACCTCGCGCGGATCGTCGACCCGCTCGTCGTGACCGATCTCACCACGGTCGTCTGGTCGCCGCACGGCCATCCGGACGCCGTCGACTCGCTCGTGCGCCCGGTCGGCGGGTCGCGGCCGGTGGCGCAGTGCGTGCTGCTGGACTCCGCCGGCGAGCCCGACGTCCGCGACGCGCTGCACCGCGTCTGCTCGCTCGCCGAGCTCGTCGACGTCGTCGACCTCGCGTGGCTGCGCGTGACGCCATGGCGCGAGCGCCTGGCCGCGCACTACGACCCCGCCGACCGGCGGCCCGAGCTGCAGACGCTGTCCAAGCTGTCGGTGCGCCACGGCTCGAACTCGCTCGTCTCGGGGCTGCTGCTCGTCGGCTGGATGTGCGATCGCCTCGGCTGGCGGCCCGAGCGCCTGAACCGCCACGACGACCTGCTGCGCGGTCGCGCGCGCGGGCGCCGCGGCGAGGTCGAGCTGCGCCTGGAGCCGATCGGCGTGCTGCAGGTGCCGGGGCTCGCGGGCCTCGAGCTGCGCAGCGACAACGGATCGACGCTCTCGCTGGAGCGCGGCGAGGGCGGGCTCACCGCGCGCCGCCGCGAGCACAAGGGCACCGAGCGCACGTGGACGGTGCTCGGCGCGTCGCGCGGCGAGGCCGGCATCCTCGGCGAGGGCATCCGCCACGCGCTGCTGCCCGACTCGACCTACGCGCCGGCGCTGGCCGCGGCCCGGCACCTGCTCGCATGAAGGCGATCCTGTCGGACATCCCGCTTGGGGGGAGTCCGTTCCCGCCGATCGCCGACTACGCCTTTCTGTCGGACTGCGAGAGCTCCGCACTGGTCGCGCCCGGCGGCAACGTCGAGTGGATGTGCGTGCCGCGGATGGACAGCCCGAGCCTGTTCGGCGCGATGCTCGATCGCGACGCCGGCATGTTCACGCTCTCGCCGGCCGACGCGGTGGTCCCCGCCGGGCGGCGCTACCTGCCGGGGACGAACATCCTCGAGACGACGTGGGGCACGAAGACCGGCTGGCTGATCGTCCGCGACGTGCTGCTCGTCGGCCCCTGGCGCCACGACCGCGAGCGCTCGCACTCGCACCGGCGCTCGCCGACCGACTACGACGCCGAGCACGTCCTGCTGCGCACGCTGCGCTGCGTCAACGGAACGGTCCAGATGTCGATGGAGTGCGACCCCATCTACGACTACGGCCGCGCCCGCGCGAAGTGGGAGTACACCGGCGACGGCTACGAGGAGTGCGCGGGCACGTTCGAGGGCTTCGACGACGTCGGGCTCACGCTGACCTCCGACCTGCGGCTCGGGATCGAGGGAACGCGGGTGCGAGCGCGCACGACGATGCACGACGGCGACCTCGCGTACGTCGCCCTGAGCTGGAGCGCGCATCCCGGCCCGAAGACGTTCGCCGACGCCTACGAGCGGCTCGTGCGCACGGCCGACTACTGGCACGAGTGGCTCGCGCAGGGCGAGTTCCCCGACCACCCGTGGCGCGAGCACCTGCAGCGCTCGGCCCTGACGCTGAAGGGGCTCTCCTACGCGCCGACCGGCGCGCTGCTGGCGGCTGCCACGACGTCGCTCCCCGAGACGCCGGGCGGCAACCGCAACTGGGACTACCGCTACACGTGGGTGCGCGACTCGACGTTCATGCTGTGGAGCCTCTACACGCTCGGCTTCGACTGGGAGGCCGACGACTTCTTCGACTTCCTCGCAGAGGTCTGCGAGGGGCAGGACCTGCAGGTGATGTACGGGATCGGCGGCGAGCTGCGACTCGACGAGCACGAGCTCGACCACCTGACGGGCTACGAGGGCGCGCGACCCGTGCGGATCGGAAACGGCGCCTACGAGCATCGCCAGCACGACGTCTGGGGCAGCTTCCTCGACTCGTTCTACCTGCACACGAAGTCGCGCGACGGCGTGCGCGAGGGCACGTGGCCGCTGATCTGCAAGCAGGTCGAGAAGGCGCTGACGCACTGGCGCGAGCCCGACCGCGGGATCTGGGAGGTGCGTGGCGAGCCGCGGCACTTCACCTCGTCGAAGATCATGTGCTGGGTGGCGGCAGATCGCGGCGCGCGCCTCGCGCGGCTGCGCGACGACACGGCGCGCGTGGAGCGCTGGCAGGCGGCCGCGGACGAGATCCACGCCGACGTGCTGGCGCACGGCGTCGACTCGCGCGGTGTGCTGACGCAGCACTACGGGACGGACGCGCTCGACGCGTCGCTGCTGCTCGCGCCGCTCGTGCGCTTCCTGGCGCCCGACGACCCGCGGATCGTCGCCACGGTGAACGCGATCTGCGACGAGCTCACCGTGCACGGGCTCGTGCTGCGCTACCGCGTCGAGCAGACCGACGACGGCCTCGGTTCGCAGGAGGAGGGCACGTTCACGATCTGCTCGTTCTGGCTCGTGTCCGCGCTGAGCGAGATCGGCGAGGACGACCGGGCACGAGCGCTGTGCGAGCGCCTCTTGTCCTACGCATCGCCGCTGCTCTTGTACGCCGAGGAGATCGACCCGCTGTCGGGCCGGCACCTGGGCAACTTCCCGCAGGCGTTCACGCATCTCGCGCTGATCAACGCCTGCCTGCACGTGATCCGCGCCGACCACCGGATCTCCCTGCGGACACAGCCACTGGATGCGACGCGACGGGAGGGCCTATGACCGGAACGAAGGTTCGCGTGTTCGACGACGGCGAGGCCGTCGCGCGCTACGCCGCCGACGCGCTGGCGTGGCGGATCGGCGACGCGCGCAAGAAGGGTCGCGAGGTGCACATCGCGCTGGCCGGCGGTCGCACGCCGCAGCGCGCCTACGAGCTGCTGGCGGACATCGAGGGATCGTGGAAGCACGTGCACCTGTGGCTCGGCGACGAGCGCTGCGTGCCCGACGACCACCCGGATTCCAACGCGAAGATGATCCGCGAGTCGCTGTACGCCAACGCGCGTGCCGAGCCGCCGTCGCTGCATGTGCTGGAGTCGCCCGAGATCCCCGAGGACGCGGCGTGGCTGTACGGACTGGCGATCCGCGACCGGGTGCCCGACTGCGTGTTCGACATCGTGCTGCTCGGCATGGGCCCGGACGGTCACACGGCGTCGCTGTTCCCCGGCCATCCGGCGCTCGCCTGCGTGGACGCGCCGTGCGTGGCCGTGCGCGACGCTCCCAAGCCGCCGCCGGAGCGCGTGACGCTGACGCTGCCGGTGCTGCGCGCCGCGCGCTTCACGCTGCTGCTGGTGACGGGCGAGGAGAAGCGCGCGATGCTGGCACGCGTGCGGGCCGGCGACGGGTCGCTGCCGGCGGCGCTCGTGGGCGACGGGCTCGACGAGATCGCGTGCGACGTGGCGGCGGCGAACCCCGGCCTGGCGTGTTGACGAGCCGGACGACTCGCGTGCCCAACCACGCGCCGCACCGCTGCTGAGCGCTCGAGTGCCTGCGCGAGATCACCGCCGACACGCTCCTGCTCGCGACGGAGATCGTGTTCGTCGCACACCCCCTTGACAGCGCTCGCGCGCAGTGCTGCACTGCGACCATGGCCTTCGTCCTCGCCACGAGAGCCGCCCAGCAGGTTCCCACCGTGCGCCCGGCGCCCCGGGCTGCCGTCGCGGCTGCTGCCCGGCCGGCCCTCGCCCGCTGCGCGGGCGCATGCACCTGCGGCGGCACGTGTGGCAAGACGCCGGAGGCTCCCGACGACGCGCTCGGGCACCTCCTGCGCTCCGCCGTCGAGGACCGCGCGAGCGCCCCGCGGGCTCCGGGCGCCATCCTGGCGCGCCTGAAGTACCCCGGCCAGACATGCTCGGACGAGCGTCTCGACGTGCTGCACACGGCCATGAAGCTGACGTGCAAGCAGCCGTTCTCGTGCGCGAAGAACCTGCCGTGTCCCGAGCTGAACGCCCGGCATGCGGTCGCCGTGCAGTGTCACGCGGATCGCAAGGGGATCGAGGACGAGTGCTTCGGCGGCAACTCCGATGCCGGTCACAAGGATCAGATCAGGACCGTCGGCAACGCCGTCGATACCTGTGCGAACAAGATCGCCTCCAAGCGCTGCTGACGATGACGGACGCCGACGACCGGCGCAGACTCGCGGAGAAGATCGAGGCTGCCTTCGCAGATGTGCCGCGCGCCGCGCCGCCACTCACGGACGGTGGGGGTCCGACGCAAGACGACGTCGAAACAGCTCTGGCAGGCAAGGACGCGGGCGAGCTGACCGCAGACGACGCGCGTGCCGTGCGGTTGGACCTGTGGTCGCTGACAGCCGAGGCGTTTCGCTATTACGTACCGGCGCTTGCACACATGACGCTCGCCGGCGACGAGGAGGTCGACGGCCTCGACGAGGGCGTCTTCGACGTGCTGACGCCACCCGCCGACGACGCCGGGCGCGCGCGCTTCGACGAGCGGATGGGGCTGCTCAACGAGGGCCAGCGCGAGGCGCTGGGGGACTTCGCGTGCTGGTTCAGCGCACAGGTGCCCGAGCTCGCCGGTGCCGACGCGGCACGGGCGTACTGGCGCTGCGACTGACCGCTCGCGACAGCCGTTTCGAACCGGTCGATGAATTTCGGCCGCTGCGGCGGACTTAGTTTCGATGTCAGTGAGAGGGGTGGTCGCTGACCAGTGCTTTGCCCGACCGCGCGATAATGCGCTTGTTATGTAAACCTGCCTGCAATGACCAGGTTTGCAGGCACTGAGACCCGTCTCAAGAGAGCTGGCCGGGGGCGCTACTTCGGATCGTCCGCGTCGCGCTTGGTCTCCGGGAACCCGGGCCATTCGGGATCGATGCCCTCGCTGCGCAGCAGCTCAGCCTCGACGGCCATGATCTGCTGCACGGCCGCCTTGTCCTTGAGGACATAGCCCTTCGGTGCTTCTACTCGCTCCATCCGCTCACTCTCCTGACGAGCTCGTAGATCTCGTCGTCAAGCCACGCGGGTTGCCCAGTCTGGCCGCGGCGGCGACGTGACATGAGCAAAGCGTAGATCTCGGCGACGAGCTCGTGGGTGTACTCGCCACGACGGTAACCGGCCTGCCGGATGAAATCCCGTACGCCCTCGGGCGCCAGCTCGAGGAGGCGCTCGCCGGCGGCGACGTCATCCCAGCCGGCACGAGCGACAGCCAGTGCATGAGCCCACTCATGCCAGGCCACGTGCGCGAGCATCGCCTCGTACGTGCGCGCGTCGAGATCCTCCAGGGCCGGATGCGCGCAGTTGATCAGCACGACGCGAAGGTCCGCGATCCATACGCCGGCAGCCCGGTCCAGATCGGCGATCGCCTGCGTGCGCAAAGGCACCATGCCCGCCGAGCTCAACAGATCGCTCGCGCGGCGCCCGAGCGCCTGAGTCCCCACCTCCCACTGCGACGCCCCGATGCTCACCAAGAGCTGGCGATCAGGCGCCGGCAGCTCCGTCCACGCCAACGACGTGATCCGCTCGGCGCGCCCGCGGTGCCGGGACTGCTCGCTCGGCTGGTCACTGGCCATAGCCGCGATGAAGCTACTCGTCGGCCGCAGAGCACGACGCCCGCGCTGGACTCGGCGGCTCGTTCTGCGCTAGTTCGTGCTGCCGACTGACGGACGCGCCAAAATGTGCCTTATGACAACCTGCCTGCAATCAGCAAGTTGTCGACCGCGCTAGCTTCCGATTCTGACGCTTGCGATCGCGATCCGTCGAGCTGAAGGGGGGTTTGGCCTTGACGTGCGCTGCGGGCAGCCGCACGCTGTGGCTTCACTGGCGTGGAGGAGGTGGGTTGTGGAACCGGTTTCGATGACGCTGGGCGCGATCGCGGCTGCGGCGTTCGCGAAGGCGCAGGAGCGTGCGGCGGACGGTGTCGTCGATGCTGGCGAGGGAGTGCTGCAGCGTCTGGTCGGCTGGGTTCGCGGTCGCCTGTCAGGTGATTCGGTCGCCGCCGGCGCGCTTGATCGCGTCCAGGACACGCCGGACAGTCCGGCGCGTGTCGCTGCGCTCGCCGCGGTCATCGATCAGCGCGCCGCAGCCGACAGCGCATTTGCTGATGAGCTGACGCGGCTCGTCGAGGAGATCCGAGGCGATGTTGTCGGCGGCCAGTTCGTGACCGAGGTCTTCGGTAACGCGCAGGTCGGCACGATCCTGAATGTCAACCAGGCCCGCGACATCAACCTCTAAAGGGGCCCCAGCGGACGTGAACGTCGATGACAACGCCGGCGCGGTCGAGCTGTGGCGTGCCATCCAGGCCACAGCTCGTGGTGGTGGCGATGACGAGCTCGGCCGGCTGCTGGGCCAGCTGGCGCTGACCCCCGACCAGGGTGAGCAGCCGCTGCGCCAATGGCTGACCGACATCGCGGCGCACGCGGATGCCCCGGCGCAGCTCGCAACGATCGTGTCGGGCGGACACGTCGACAGGCTCGTCAATATCGCGCGCGCAGACACGATCAATCTAGCCGTGCACCTCGGGATAGCTCCGCCCGTCGACGCTGGCAGTGCAGGGCGCGGTCGGCACGTCCGGTTTAACATCCCGCCGCGCTTGGTCGGGTTCACCGGACGCGACGCCGAGCTCGGCGCGCTGCAGCGCGCGCTGGGCGTAACCGACGAGGTCGTCATCACGCAAGCCGTCGCGGGCCTTGGCGGCGTCGGCAAGAGCCAGCTCGCGGCCCGCTACGTGCACACACGCGCTGACGCATATGACGTCGTCGCGTGGATCCGTGCCGAGGACGACGCGACGCTTGACCTGTCCGCGCTAGCCGCACAGCTCGGCGAGCCCGTCCTGGGACTGACGCCGGCCGAGCGGGCCGACCTCGCGCTGCATTGGTTTAACCACGCCCGCGAGCGCTGGCTGTTGGTCTTAGACAACATCACCGATCCCGGGCAGCTTGCGCGCTGCTGTCCGCACTCGGGGAACGGCCGGTTGTTGATCACCACACGCAACCATCGTCTGCGCCAGCACGCGCCGCTGCTCACCATCGACGTCTTTGACGAGGACACAGCCACCGGCTATCTGCTCGAGCAGACCGGCCGCGACGACGACCCGGTCGGTGCGCGGCGCCTCGCCGCCGCCGTTGGCTGCTTGCCGCTTGCGCTGTCG
>DASXCR010000201.1:0-3876 GCA_036491075.1 Solirubrobacteraceae bacterium | reverse complement strand
GATGAAGTCCTTGAAGCGGCCCGGCAGCGGCTTCCACAGCGAGTGCACGACGCCGACCGCGCCGTAGCAGTCCTTGACGGACTGGACGATCACGCGCATCGCGGTGAGGTCGTAGATCTCGTTGAACTCGCGGCCCTTCTTCGTCATCTTCGAGTAGATCGAGTAGAAGTGCTTCGCGCGCCCGGAGATGTCGGCGTCGATGCCGAGCGCCTGCAGCTCGTGCAGCAGGTACGCGCCGGCCTCCTCGACGTAACGCTCGCGCTCGGTGCGCTGCTGGTTGACGAGGCCCTTGATCTCGGTGTACTTGCGCGGATGCAGTGCCTGGAAGGCGAGGTCCTCGAGCTCCCACTTGATGGCGTGGATGCCGAGCCGGTGCGCGATCGGCGCGTAGATCTCCAGGGTCTCCTTCGCCTTGTCGATCTGCTTCTGCTTGGACATCGCCTCGATCGTGCGCATGTTGTGCAGGCGATCGGCGAGCTTGATCAGGATGACCCGCACGTCGTTGGCCATCGCGACCATCATCTTGCGGTAGTTCTCGGCCTGAGCCTCGTCGCGCGACTGGAAGACGATCCCCGTCAGCTTCGTGACGCCGTCGACGATGTTCGCGATCTCGTCACCGAACTGCTGGCGCACCTCGACGAGCGATGCCGACGTGTCCTCGACGGTGTCGTGCAGCAGCGCCGCGCACAGCGTCTCGGTGTCCAGGCGCATGCCGGCGCAGATCTTCGCGACGCCCACGGGGTGGTGGATGAAGTCCTCGCCCGACAGCCGGCGCTGGTCGGCGTGGTGCTCGCAGGCGAAGACGAACGCGGACTCGACCTTCGCGCGATCGATCTCGACGGCCGAGGCGTCGGCGTGCTCCTCGACGATCGCGAAGACGTCGGACAGCAGGCTGCGCTCGAGCGCAGTGAGGTCGGCGCGCTCGACCGGCACGCGGGGCTCGCCGGGCAGCTCGTCGACCGGCGAGCGGCGAGCGCTCGCGCGCGCACGGGCCGGAGCCCTCACGCCGCCTTTGCCCTCTCCCCTCTCAGCCATCTGCTTCCGTCCTCGTAGTGCTGCTGGTAGGCCCTGAACGCCGCCGATCGTTCGAGCGCGGTGCGCTCGGCCCGCGGCACGGTCAGGGTCCTGCTGTCGGGGTCGAGGCTGACGAGGTGAAGCTCGGCGAGGACCCTGATCACCCGTCCGGCCAGCGTCGCCGGCCGTGGCGTCTGCGGATCACCGCGAAGCAGCGCCTCGAGCTCCCCGCCCCCCGCTCCGCCGGCGTCCCGCAGGGCCCGATACGTCGCGGTGAGCGCTGCACGAAGGTCGTACTGCCGCTCATGGATGTGCTCAGCGAAGCGTAGCTCAGCCGGGCCCCATACCAGGTGCGTCGTCGCGGCGATCTCGGGCAGCGGGCCGGCGGGCGGGTCGAGCAGCACGACGTGCGCGTAGGCGCTCGCGAGGTGGGGGTCGCGATCGAGGGCGTCGTAGGAGCACAGGTGCATGCCGCCGAGGACCGGCGCGAGGTGGCGCGCGCGCAGGATCGCGTCGGCCGCGACGACGAGCACCGGCTCGCCGGAGGCGACGAGCGCGCCGACGGTGCCGGCGATACCGCCGCCGCGACGGTCGCGAGGCGGGCCGGGCCGCGTGCCGGCAACAGTGGCGGCGGCGCCGGCGATGGCGCCGCCGCGACGGTCGCGCGGCGGGCCGGCCTGCGCGCCCGCGCCGGCGCCGGCCACGGCCGCCGCGGCCGGCTCGAAGAGGCTCCACGGGTGCTCGCCGGCCCACGCGCCCGCGTACGTGAGCTCGGGCAGCGGTCGCACGAGCTCGTCCAGCACCGCGGCGAGGTAGTCGTCCGGCTCGCCGACGACGACGATCGGCGGCGGCGCGCACGGGCGCGCGTCGCGCAGCACGAGCCGCGGCTCCACGGCGCCGTTGAACTCGTTGAGCTCGAGCGAGAACGTCGCGTCGAGCGGCACGTCGCAGTCGACCTTCGACACGCCGAACGCGACCGCGCCGGCCCGCACCCCACCCGCCTGCACGCTGAAGCGCGCGTGCTTGCCCTCCCCCATCGTGCGCGCGTCGCTGAAGCGCGCGCCCGGCAGCAGCAGCGAGACGCTCGGGTTGGCGATCCCGAACGGCGCGAGCAGCTCGAGCTCCTCGGCGAGCGCGAGGCCGAGCTCGTCGCCCGCGACGACGGCGTCGGCGCGCTCGGACGCCACGAGATCCTGCGGGCGCAGCGTGGCCTGGGCGTGCGCCTCGAACGCGGCGCGAAACGCCTCGACCTCGGTCGCGAGGATCTCGCAGCCGGCCGCCGCGCGATGGCCGCCGTGGCGCAGCAGGTGCGCGGCGCACGCGTCGAGGCCGGCGAGCAGGTCAAAGCCCGGGATCGAACGGCCCGAGCCGGTGCCGCGGGCATCGGGGTCCGCCGGACCGGGCGCGTCGGCATCTGCCCCCGCCGTCGCGGCAAGTGCGATCAGGACCGTCGGGCGGTGGTGGCGCTCGGCGATCCGCGACGCGACGATCCCGATGACGCCCTTGTGCCAGCCGGCGCCGGCGAGCACGTACGCCGAGCGCTCGCCGAGCTGAGCGACCTGCGCCTCGGCCTCGAACAGGATCCGCGTCTCGGTGTGGCGGCGCTCGGAGTTCAACCGGTCGAGCTCGTCGGCGATCTGCGCGGCACGCGTCTCGTCGTTGGTGAGCAGCAGCTCGAGGCCGGCGTCGGCACGCTCGAGGCGCCCGGCGGCGTTGATCCTCGGCGCGAGGCGAAAGCCGACGGCGCGCGCGTCGATGCGCGCGGGGTCCGCGCGCGAGACCTTCATCAGCGCGCGCAGCCCCGGCCGCTTCGTGGCGGCGAGCGCCCGCAACCCGGCGCGCACCAGGCGCCGGTTCTCGCCGCGCAGCGGCACGCAGTCGGCGATCGTCGCGAGCGCGACGAGGTCGAGGTCGGCGTCGGCTCGTGCCGGATCGCGCCCGGCCGCGGCCAGCAGCGCGGCCGCGAACTTGTAGGCGACCCCGGCCGCGCAGAGGTCGGGGCACGGGTAGCCGCAGATGGCCGGGTGGACGATCTGCGCGTCGGGCAGGACGCCGTCGGCGCGCGGGCTGTGATGGTCGGTGACGACGACCTCGATGCCGGCCTCGCGCGCCGCCGCGACCTCGTCGACCGCGGTGATCGCGCAGTCGGCCGTCACGAGCAGCTTCGTGCCGCGCGCCGCGAGGCGCTGCACGGTCGCGAGCGAGAGCCCGTAGCCGTCCTCGGCGCGGCTCGGCAGAAACCAGTCGACGTCGGCCCCGAGCTCCCGCAGCACGCCGACCAGGATCGCCGTCGAGCTCACCCCGTCGACGTCGTAGTCGCCGTGGATCGTGATCCGGTCGCCGGCCTCGATGTGCAGCAGCACGAGGTCGCAGGCGTCCTCGATGCCGGCGAACTGCGACGGCTCGTGGCGCTCCTCGGCGGCGAGCCACGCTCGCGCGGCGCTCGGGTCGGCGAAGCCCCGGCGGGCGAGCACCTGCGCGAGCACGTGGCTGACGGCGAGCTCGCGCTCAAGCGCGAGCACGGCCGCGACGTCGCAGGGCTCGATCTTCAGGCGCTTGGGCTCGGCTTGCACATCGCGCAAGCTACGCGCCGCGATGGACGGAACGCACCAGGTTCCCGACCAGGCGCACCGGGCGGGCGGCCCGGCCGGGCGTTCCCGCTACGCCGCGAGCTCGCCGAGCGGGGGGTTCTTGGCCTCGCGGCGCAGGCCGATCACGTAGACGACCGCGACGCCGATGATCGCGCCGGGAACGGCCTCGAGCACGGTCCCGAGGTCGGTCGCGTGCTGCCCCGGAACGGAGAAGCCGTTGACGATCAGGCCGAAGAGGATCGCTCCGAACACCGACCCGAGGAACGCGCCG
>DASXCR010000200.1:0-3521 GCA_036491075.1 Solirubrobacteraceae bacterium | reverse complement strand
TCGATCGCGGCACCGCCGTCGCCGAACCGGTGGTCGCGGCCGAGCATGACGAGCTCGCGCGTGTCGAACGACTGCACGCCGATCGAGACGCGCGAGACTCCCGCGGCGCGCCACGCCGCGAGGTGCTCCGCCGTGCAATCGGTCGGATTGGCCTCGAGCGTGACCTCGATCGACCGCCCGAACCGGGCGTGCACGGCCTCGATCGCGCGCGCGACGCACGCGACGCGCCACAGCGACGGTGTGCCGCCGCCGAAATAGATCGACGCCAGCTCGTGCCCCGCGAACCGCGGGCCGCGCGCATCCAGCTCTGCGAGGATCGCCGCGAGGTAGGCGTCGTGCGGAGGCGCGCCCGTCTCGACCGCGAAATCGCAGTACGGGCACACCTTGCGGCACCACGGGAAATGGACGTAGACACCTAGCAAGTGCCCGCAATCTACCTCGACAACGCCGCTTCGACCCGGGTCTCCGACGAGGTGGTCGCGCTGATGACCGAAGTCATGCGCACCGCGTGGGGCAACCCGAGCTCGCAGCATCCGCAGGGCGCCGCCGCGCGCGGCTACCTCGACACCGCACGCGCGCGGTTGCTCGGGGCGGTCGGCGATGCCGGCGGCGCGCGCGCCGAGGTCGTGTGGACGAGCGGCTGCAGCGAGGCGAACGCGCTCGCGGTGCTCGGCGCGGCGCGCACGCATCCGGGCAAGATCGTGATCTCGACGCTCGAGCACCCGGCGATCGCGACGCTCGCGGATCGTCTCGCGCGCGAAGGCCGCGAGGTCGTGCGCGTCGCGGCCGGCCCGGGCGGCGTGCTCGATCCCGACGAGGTCGCGGGCGCGGCGACCGGCGCCGGTGTCATCGCGCTGCTCGCGGTGCAGAACGAGATCGGCACCGTGCAGCCGGTCGCGGCGATCACGCAGGCGGTACGCGCGGTCGCGCCCGGCGCGCACGTCCACGTCGATGCCGCGCAGGCGCTCGGCAAGATCGCGATCGACGTCGCGACGCTCGGCGCCGATTCGATCGCGATCGCCGGCCACAAGCTGCACGGGCCCAAGGGCGTCGGCGCGCTGCTACTCGCGCGCGGCGCCGAGCTCGAGCCGCTGTGGATCGGCGGCGGCCAGCAGCACGGGCTGCGCGGCGGTACGCAGGACGCGCCCGCCGCCGCCGGCCTCGGGCTCGCCGCCGAGCGTGCGGTCGCCGCGCTCGCCACGGCGCGCGCGCGCTGGCTCGAGCTCGCGGGCCGCGTGATCGCGCACCTGGCCGAGCGCAAGGTGCCGGCGCGCCAGCTCGTGCCGGATCACCGGCGCGCACCGCACATCCTCGCGCTCGGCGTCGCGGGCGTGCCGGCCGGCGCGCTGCGCAGCGTGCTCGCGAGCCGCGGCGTGTACGTCGCGACCGGCTCGGCGTGCGCCGAAGCAGGCGCGAAGAAATCCGCGGTGCTCGAATCGATCGGCCTGCCGCAGGATCACGGGATGGTGCGGCTCTCGTTCGGGCTCGACACGACGACCGCCGACGTCGACACCGCCGCGAGGACGCTCGCCGACGTCGCGCTCGAGCTGAGCGGGCTCAGCTACTCTGAAACACGAGCGTGATCTGGAACGTCTTCGCGCCCGACGACTGCCGGAACTTCCAGCCCTTGATGCGATTCGCGAGGCAGATGCCGAAGCTGTCGGCGGCGTGCGACGACAGGTGGACGTCGCCGACCGCGCCTTCCTTGTCGACGGTGAGCGTGACCTCCATCTTCCTCAGATCTTGAATCTCGAGGCCGAGCGCGCCACGCTGCGCGCGCTTGTAGCAGAAGTTCGTGCCGTCGCCCTGCTTGGCGGCCATATCCTCGACCTCGACGGCGTCGAGCTCGCGCTTCGTCGGATCGGTGACCTCGTCGGGCCCATTGCTGCCGGGCCTCATGATCTGCGCCCCGGTCCAGTGGTGGATCTGCGGCTTCGTCGCGGCCGAGCCCGAGCCGGTCGCCTGGTCGTGGATGTGCTGGACGACCTCGTCGGGGCGCGACATGTCGTAGTCGCGCTGGCGGCCGAGGCCGCCCTGCTCGGTGCTGTCGTCGCTCGACGTCGCGATCCAGACGATCGTGGCCAGCACGCCGGCGAGCAGCAAGCCGGCGCCGACGAGCATCAGGATCAAGCCGCGACGCGACGCGGCGGCCGGTGCCGGCGCGACCACGCCCTCGCTCTGCGCCAGGTCGAGCGGCAGGAACGGGCCTGTCACGTTCGGGACGCCGGCCGCGAGTCCGGCCGCCGGCATCACCTCCGACGGATGGAACTTCGGCGTCGACGCGGTCGTGCGCAGCTGCGGCGCGCGCGACGTCTTGCGCGGCGGCGCGCTGCGCGCCAGATCCGCGAGGTTGACGACGCGCGAGACCTCGCCGATCTCCAGCGAGTCGTCATCGCTCGACGGGTCCGGCTCGGCGGGCCGGGGCGCCGCGCGCGACGCGGCGTGCGCCGGCATCAGCTCGTCGGTGAACGCCGGCGCTTCGACCGCGGTGAGCGAATCGCCTTCCTCGGCGGCCGGCACGTCGAACGCGGCGGCGAGCGCCTGCGCACCCGGAGTGGCCGCGGCGCCGAGGCCCGGCTTCGTGACGCCGCGCGCGAGCGTGCGTGGCGCCGGCGTGGTCGCGATCGGCGCGCTGTCGACCTTCCTGCCGACCGCGGGCCCGCTCGCCGTGCCCTTGGCCGACACCGGGATCGGCGCGGCGCCCGAGCCGTTGGTCTTCGCGATCGCGGGCACGGCCGGAACACCCGCCGGCACGCGCAGCGACCCGCTCGCGCCCTTCTCGAGCGCGGCCATCGTCGCCGCGAACAGCGGCTTGGGCGTTGCTTCTTCGATCACCGGCACCGCGGCGAGCCGCGGCGCGACACGGGGCAACGGCGGCGGCGCAGGTGCGGGCGCGGGCTTCTTGCGCAGCCCGCGGAAGTGGCTGACCTTGTCGACCGGCAGCCAGTCGTCGAAGCCCTCGCTCCAGCAGTGCAGGTCGGCGTCGAACGCCTTGCTCGCGATCCAGCGCTGCGCTTCGGCCAGGGCGAACGGGCCGGACTGCTCGCCGTCGATCGAGACGTACCATTCCTCTTCGAGCGCGGCTGGCGGCTTCGTCATCTGCGACGCGAACGCCGACGCGAGCGCGCCGTTGCCGCGCGCGCCCGTCGCCTGGGCGGCCGGGGACGTGTGCGACGGGCTCGGCGACATCGTCGTCGGCTGCTTGCGGCGCAGCGGGCCGCTGTCGGCGACGGGCCCCGGATCCGCCATGCCCTCGCGCACGGTGATGACGTTCGCGCAGTTCTTACAGCGGATCTTGAGGATCTTGCCGCGCACTCGGTCGTCGCCGATCGAGTAGCGAGTCTTGCAGCGGTCGCAGAGGAACTTCACGCCCTGCTGCTCTCCTGACAGCGGACGTCACGAAGGCGGCCCGAAGCGCGGCGCGACACGAGCCCTCATTGTGCCGAAAAAAACCATGTTCGCAAAGGGCTTGGCTCATGGAGTGCCGGCATCGTTCGTAGGTTCGGGCGGCGCGGACTTAG
>DASXCR010000199.1:0-3425 GCA_036491075.1 Solirubrobacteraceae bacterium | reverse complement strand
GTAGCCGTACTCGGCCTGGCGCTCGCAGCGCAGCGAGCCCTCGGAGACGTCCATCTTGATGACCTGCGTGAGCGACGGCATGCGCAGGTGGTCGGCGACGACGGCGCCGATCGTGTAGCACTCGCCGTCGTCGGACTGCTGGCCGAGCAGGACGAGGTCGGGGCTCTCGCGCTCGAGCACCTTGGCCAGCGCGTAGCCCGTCGCGGCGACGTCCGAGCCCGCGAGCGCGTCGTCGGACAGGTGCACGGAGCGGTCGGCGCCAAGCGAGACGGCCTTGTGCAGCGCGCGCACGGCGGTGCTCGGGCCCATCGTCACGGCGACGATCTCGTCGACCTGCACGACGCCGCCCTCCTTGACCTGCATCGCGGCCTCGATCGCGTGCGTGTCGTAGGGATTCAGGTTGCGCTCGCCGCTGCGATCCATCCGGCCGGTCTGCGGGTTGATCCGCTTCTCGACGGCGGCGTCGGGCACCTCCTTCACCAGGACGCAGATCTTCAACGGACGGCCTCCTTCGGGGGACCCGTGGGACGTGGCATGGGCGCAGGATAACCGATTGACTGACCAGTCAATCGCATCGCTCGACGACGTCGGCCGCGGTCAGCGGGCGGCGGTCGCGACGGCGCCGCGGATGAAGTCCACGATCGCCTCGGTGCTCGATCCGGGGCCGAAGACCTCGGCAACGCCGAGCCGCTTGAGCTCGGGGATGTCGTCGCTCGGGATCGTGCCGCCGACGGTCACGACGACGTCGTCGATCTCCTGCTCGTGCAGCAGCGCGACGATGCGCGGCACGAGCGTCATGTGCGCGCCCGAGAGGATCGACAGCCCGACGGCGTCGGCGTCCTCCTGGATGACGGTCTCGACGATCTGCTCGGGCGTCTGGTGCAGGCCCGTGTAGATGACCTCCATGCCGGCGTCGCGCAGCGCGCGGGCGATGATCTTCGCGCCGCGGTCGTGACCGTCGAGGCCGGGCTTGGCGACGACGACGCGGATCTTGTGCGCGGTGGATGGAGGATCGGCCATGAGCTGCCCGAGGGGCCGGTGGATCATATGGCCCGGCGCCGGCTCGCACCCGGCGCGCGGCCCGGCGTCGGTCTGCACGGATGCGTCAGTGCGAGGCGGTGCGCTTCGGCGCGACGTCGGACGCCGGCACGGGCGCGGACGCCGGTGCCGCGGCCGCGCGCGGCCGGCCGGCCCAGAGGTGCGCGTGCAAGCGGGTGGGCTCGAGGCTCTTGACGCTGCGCGCGCATGCCCGCAGCCGCGCGCGCAGACCGTATGGCGGATCGAGCTCGAACTCGGCGCGCAGCGCTGCGCGATCCAGGGCGCGGCAGCGCCGGGCGGCCCGCCTGCGCTTCAGAAGACCGGACGGATGTGAAGGAGTGCGCATCGCATGAGACCTTGTCTTGGTATGGCCCAGAGTACAGGTCCACACCTACCCCATTCGCCACCACGGACAACTCCCGGCGCGGCGAGACGCCTCAGAAGACCGGCGTCTCGCGATAGGTGCCGAAGACGTCCTGCAGGGCCGCCACGATCTCGCCCTCCGAGGCGTGGGCGCGCGCGCAGTCCAGCAACGCCGGCATCAGGTTGTGGCCGTCGTGCGCGGCGCCGGCACGCAGCACGGTCAGCGTGTGCTCGACGGCCGTGGCGTCGCGACGAGCGCGCACGGCCTGCAGGCGGCCGACCTGCTTGCGTTCGAGCTCGGGATCGATGCGCAGCAGCGGGATCTCCTCGTCGCCGGCGTCGACGTAGTCGTTGACGCCGACCAGGATCCGCTCGTGGGAGTCGTATTCGCACTGCAGGGTGAACGCCGCGTCGGCGATCTCGCGCTGGGGGAAGTTCGCCTTGACGGCCTCGACCATCCCACCGAGCTCGTCGATGCGGGCGAAGTAGTCGTAGGCCTCGCGCTCGAGGCGATCGGTCAGCGCCTCGACGAAGTACGCGCCGCCCAGCGGGTCGATCGTGTTCGTGACCCCGGTCTCGTGGGCAATGATCTGCTGCGTGCGCAGGGCGATCTTCGCCGCCTGCTCGGTCGGCAGGGCGAGCGCCTCGTCGTAGGAGTTCGTATGCAGCGACTGCGTCCCGCCGAGCACGCCGGCGAGCGCCTCGATCGCCGTCCGCACGACGTTGTTCAGCGGCTGCTGGGCGGTCAGCGACACGCCCGCCG
Organism: Solirubrobacteraceae bacterium; assembly: GCA_036491075.1. Taxonomy (GTDB): domain Bacteria; phylum Actinomycetota; class Thermoleophilia; order Solirubrobacterales; family Solirubrobacteraceae; genus CADCVQ01. The sequence goes on along the minus strand of DASXCR010000199.1, from coordinate 1,261 downwards.
TCTGCGTGTGGAAGCGCATCCGCCAGGAGCGCGGGTCGGTCGCGCCGAAGCGCTCGCGCAGCTCGCGCGCCCAGATGCGGCGCGCGGCGCGGTACTTGGCGACCTCCTCGAAGAAGTCGATCTGCGCGTTGAAGAAGAAGCTCAGCCGGGGCGCGAAGTCGTCGACGTCGAGGCCGCGCTCGATCGCCTGCTCGACGTAGGTGAGCCCATCCTTGATCGTGAACGCGAGCTCCTGCGCGGCCGTCGAGCCGGCCTCGCGGATGTGGTAGCCGGAGACGGAGATCGGATGCCAGCGCGGCATCCGCGCGGTGCACCACTCGATCATGTCGCCGCACAGGCGCATCGCCGGGTCGACCGGGAAGCACCACTCCTTCTGGGCGATGTACTCCTTGAGGATGTCGGCCTGGATCGTGCCGCGCAGCCGGTCGGCCGGGATGCCGCGCGCCTCGGCGGCGGCGACATAGAACGCGAGCATGACGACCGCCGGCGCGTTGATCGTCATCGAGACGGAGATCTCGGACAGGTCGATGCCGGCGAACAGGGTCGCCATGTCGTCGAGCGTGTCGATCGCCACGCCCTCGCGCCCGACCTCGCCCTCGCTCAGGACATGGTCTGAGTCATAGCCCATGAGGCTCGGCATGTCGAAGGCGGTGCTGAGCCCGTCCTGGCCGTTTGCGAGCAGATAGCGGAAGCGCTCGTTGGTCTCCTCCGCGGTGCCGAAGCCGGCGAACTGGCGCATCGTCCACAGGCGCCCGCGATACATCGACGGGTAGACCCCGCGCGTGAACGGATAGACGCCGGGGCGCCCGTCATAGCCGTCGCCCTGGCCGCCGCCCGCGAGGTCGGCCTTCGTGTAGAGCGCCTGCACCGGGGCGCCGCTGAGCGTCGTGAATGCGGCGTCGCGCTCGGGCGCGAGCGCGTAGGCGGCGCGCCACTCGGCCTCGGTCGTCGGTGGGTGATGGGTGGTCGCCATGATGGTCGTCGGCCTCCAGATAGTCGGAAGTCCGCGCTTCTTCGCGCAAGCATAGCCTGGCGCGGCGACGAAGCGCAACTCGTCTCTGCGGTGACCCGCGAGCTACGGCAGGTCGACGTGCACGATCTCGACGACCGGCGTGATCGTGGCGCCGGCCTCGATCTGCTGGGCGGCCACCTCGATCGCGCCGAACTCGATGCCGCGCGTGAACGTCGCGCTGATGAGATCGATGAGGAACTGGAAGTCCTCGTCGCCCGACAGCGTGAGGCGGTCGCCGATGCGCTGCAT
>DASXCR010000198.1:0-5266 GCA_036491075.1 Solirubrobacteraceae bacterium | reverse complement strand
AACTGCTGGAGCCGACTGCTCAAAGATCTGCCGGCCCCGTCACGTAGAGCTGTCATGACCATAGTGCGACACCAATACACGAGGTGCCGCGGTCGATGACGGGTTATTTCTATTTCTCAGGCCCCTCGCTGCCCGGCTGGGGCACGAGGGGTCGAACCTGGACGCACACCGGATCGCTAGGCGCGATCCAAGTGCGCATGCTGTTGAGTTTTCAAAGACCGTCGCGCGTTCCCGTGGAGGGGACTCCTCCGGGCCTGCGCTTCAGCGAGCGGCCGAGGCCGATCGCAGACAGGACGCGCCAGTATAGCGCTCCGAGGGTGCCCATTTGAAGGGCGCGGCTCGAAGGCGCAGTGACCGGCGCAGCGCGGAGTATAGACAGGTCCGCCGGACGGAACCGTCGCGAGTCCGTGGCCCGGCCCTGCGAGGACCGGTCAGCCGGCGCGCCGCAGGCGCCGGAAGCCGCGCTTGCCGACCTGCAGGACCGCTCCGTCGAGGCGCTCGGCGGCGATGTCGATGTCGGCGGAGGACAGCGCGACACCGTCGAGGCGCACGGCACCCTGGTCGAGGAGGCGCCTGGCATCCGAGCGCGACCGTCCGAGGGCCGACGCGATGACGGCGGGGAGATGGACGGACGCCGCCGAGCCGTCGAAGGACGCCTCGGCGATCTCGTCCGGCAGCGCGCGCTGGACGAAGACGCGGTCGAAGTGCGCCGCGGCCGCCGAGGCGTCTGCGGCGGAGTGCAAACGCTCGACGAGCGTGCGCGCGAGCGCGTGCTTGGCATCGCGCGGCGGCATGTCCGCGGGCGCGGGCTCCCCGAGCAAGAGGCGATACCAGCCGTCCATCGCGGCATCGGGAAGGCTCAGCGTCTTGCCGTAGATCTCCTGCGCGGGCTCGCTCACGCCGATGTGGTTGCCCAGCGACTTGGACATCTTGCGCACCCCGTCGACCCCGGTGAGGATCGGCATGGTCAGCGCGACCTGCTCGTCGATGCCGTACGCGCGCTGCACGTCGCGACCCAGCAGCAGGTTGAACTTCTGGTCGGTGCCGCCGAGCTCGACGTCCGCGCGCACCGCGACGGAGTCGTAGGCCTGCATCAGCGGGTACAGCAGCTCGAGGATCGAGATCGGCTCGCGCGCCGCGTAGCGCTTGGAGAAGTCGTCGCGCTCGAGCAGCTGCGCGACCGTCGTCGTGCGCGTCAGCGCGAACAGCTCCTCCATCTTCATGTCCAGCCACTCGGAGTTGTGGCGCAGCTCGATGCGGTCGGGGTCGAGCACCTTCGCTGCCTGCTGGACGTACGTGCGCGCGTTCGCGTCGATCTGCTCACCCGACAGCACCGGCCGGGTCGTCGATCGCCCGCTCGGATCGCCGACGCGAGCGGTGTAGTCGCCGATGATCAGCACGACGACGTGGCCGCGATTCTGGAACTCGCGCAGCTTGCGCAGGACGACCGTGTGGCCCAGATGCACGTCGGGCGCGGTCGGATCGAGGCCGAGCTTGACGCGCAGCGGCCGTCCGCTCGCGAGCTTGCGCTGCAGGCCACCCTCGGGGAGGCAGTCGACGGCATCGCGGGCGAGGTAGGCGGCGTCGCTTGCCGGGGATCCCGTCACGGGCCCAATGCTAGAGTCCAGGCCGCCCGTGGCGCTGGTCGGCGCTGGTCGTCTCCACGGTGCCCCGGGTGCGTACGCCGCATGGACGCCGACGTTCCTGGCCTCGCCGCATGAGCGACTCCGAACGCCCTGACATCCTCGTCCTCTCGGACCCCCCGCTCGGTCGCCCCCGGCTCAAGCGCCTGCGCCTCGGCCTGATCCTGCTCGGCCTGTCGCTGCTCGCGCTCGTCTCGACGGCCTTCGGGATGATGATGGCGGTAGCGTCCGACCTGCCCGACCTCGAGAACCGCCAGGAGTTCAAGAAGGCGCAGAACTCCCTGCTCACGGACGTCAACGGGACGTATCTCGCGACGCTCGCCGACCAGGGCCGGATCATCATCCCGGCCGAGCAGATCGCGCCGGTCATGCAGCACGCGATCATCGCGATCGAGGACCAGCGCTTCTACCAGAACGACGGCGTCGACCTGCGCGGCATCGGGCGCGCACTGTGGGAGGACATCGCGCACGGCGGCGAGGCCGTCCAGGGCGGCTCAACGATCACGCAGCAGTTCGTCAAGAACGCCGAACAGGCCCAGGACAAGCGCACCGTGCTCGAGAAGGTGCGCGAGGCTGCGCTCGCCTACCACCTCACGCGCAAGTGGTCCAAGAAGAAGATCCTCACCGAGTACCTGAACTCGATCTACTTCGGCAACGGCGCCTACGGCATCGAGTCGGCGGCGCGCACGTACTTCGGCCAGGCACCGGACCATCTCGGCTGCGGCAAGCCCGAGCGCCGATGCGCGGCCGAGCTCAAGCCCGACGAGGCGGCACTGCTCGCCGGCATGGTCGCGTCGCCGACGGGCTTCGATCCCGTCGCGAACAAGGCCGCGGCCAAGCGCCGGCGCAACCTCGTGCTCGAGAAGATGTACGAGCAGGGCTACCTCACGCGGGCGCAGTACGCGGCCAACCGCGCCGCGCCGCTGCCGCCGGCCGACCAGATCTCCCCGCCGCAGGTCCAGGCCGCGACGAAGTCGGCGGCGTACTTCACGACCTGGGTCGGCCAGCAGGTCGTAGACCGCTACGGCGCGCGCACCGCGCTCGAGGGCGGTCTGCGCGTGCAGACGACGCTCGACCTCGGCTTGCAGCGCGCCGCCGACCAGGCGATCAAGCGCTGGCTCGGCGACCCGCCGCTCGGGCCGCAGGCGGCGCTTGTCGCGATCGACAACAAGACCGGCGAGATCCGCGCGATGGTCGGCGGCACGGACTACGCCAAGTCGCCGTTCAACCTCGCCACGCAGGGCCAGCGCCAGCCGGGCTCCGCGTTCAAGCCTTTCGTGCTCGCGACCGCGCTGCGCCGCGGGATCTCGCCGAGCTCGGTGTGGGCCTCCAAGCGGCTCGTCATCGACGTCCCGCACAGCACCGAGAAGTTCACGGTCAACAACGACGACAACGACTACTCGGGCGAGAGCACGCTCGCCCGCGCGACGACCTTCTCCGACAACTCGGTGTTCGCGCAGGTCGGGATCAAGACCGGCGTCGCCCGGATCGCCGGCACCGCCGAGCGGATGGGCATCCGGACGCCGGTGTCGCACAACTACGCGATCACGCTCGGCGGCCTGAAGCAGGGCGTGACGCCGCTGGACCTCGCCCATGCCTACGAGACCTTCGCGACGGGCGGCGTGCGCGTGACGGGCACGCTCGGCGCCGGCAAGAAGGGCCCCGTCGGGATCCGCAAGGTGACGCTGCGCGGCTCGGGCAAGGTGCGCGGGCGCAACCACGCGATCAAGAAGCGCATCCTGCCGCAGAACATCGCCGACGAGACGACGCACATCCTCGAATCGGTGATCAAGATCGGCACCGGGACCGTCGCGCAGCTCGGCGACGTCCACGAGTGGGGCAAGACGGGCACGACCGAGAACTACGGCGACGCGTGGTTCGCGGGCGCGACCGACAAGCTCACCGTCGCGGTCTGGGTCGGATATCCGAACGGGCTGAAGCCGATGCTGACCGAGTACCGCGGCGCGCCGGTCGCCGGCGGCACCTTCCCCGCGCTGATCTGGCACGACTTCATGGCGTCCGCGCTGCAGATCGACAAGACGCGGCTCGAGCACCAGTGCACGCTCGACCAGAAGAAGATCGCGGACAAGACCGATGCTCCGCCCCCCGAGAGCTGCATCAAGGCGGGTGTCGTGCCGGACCCGAACAAGGCCACGACGACCACGCCGTCGACCGCGACCTCGGACGCCACGGCGACGACGCCGGCCGACACCAAGCCCACGCCGGCGAAGCCGGGCGCCGCGACGAATGCGCCGCAGGCCGCCCAGAACCCGGGCGCGACCGGCGACCAGACCGCTCCGCCGGCCACCCCGCCGCCGGTCCCCGCCACGCCGCCGGCTCAGACGCCGACCCCGCCCACCGAAGGCGGTGGAGCCACGCCGTCGGGCGGGGCCGCACCGCCGTAGGACGCGGCGCGCAGGACGCGCCGCGCGCCGTAGGACGCGGCGCGGAGGACCAGCGCGCCATAGGACGCGGCGCGGCAGAACCCGCCGCCGCAGGACCCGCCGCGGCGAGATGCGACGCACCGTGGACGCGGCCGCCGCCGGCATCGCCGTCGCACCCGCCGCCGGCATCGCGTTGCGCCCGTGGCGGTCAGCGCCGCGGCGCGAGCAACGCCGGAGGCCAGGGTCGCGAGACGTGGCGGCTGCCCGCGAGGCAGAAGCGCCATGGCAGCTCGACCGCCCGCGAGATGCCGATCCGCACGCCGGTCACGACGGCCGGCGGATCCGGCCGATCCGGTGGCGGCGGGCCGAGGCGCATCGGCCCGTCGATCAGCGACGTCGCGTTGAGCTCCAGGTCGACCCCGAGCGCCTGCGTGAGCTTGCCCGGCCCCGAGCAGAGCTCGGTGTCCAGCGGGCGCGCGCGGCGGACGAACATGTCGTCGAGCCCCGTCAGCGGCTCGAGCGCGCGGATCAGGACCGCCGCCCCGACCCCGGCCGGCTCCACGACGACGTTCAGCAGGGCGTGGATGCCGTACGAGCGGTACACGTAGGCGAGCCCCGGAGCCTCGAACAGCGGCCTCGTGCGCGGCGTGAGGCCGACGAACGCGTGGCACGCGGGCTCGGACTCGTGGTAGGCCTCGGTCTCGACGATGACGCCGCTGCAGCCGTCGTAGGCGATGGTGCAGCCGACGAGCACGCGCGCCGCCTCCACGGCGGGCAGCTCGAGCGCGCGCAGGTGGCGCTCACCGGTCGCGTTCACCCGGCGTGCAGTGCGAGCGCGGCGCGAGCGAGCTCGAGCTGTTCGCGGACGCGTCCGAGGGCGGTGCCGCCGAAGCTGACCTTAGACTCCAGCCACGAGCTCTGCGCCAGCAGCGCGCGGAACTCCGCCGGATCGAGCTGCTCGGACGCCGCGGCGAGCTCGCCGTCGCTGAGCTCGCCGAGCGTGCGGCCGGAGTCGACCGCGACGCGCACGAGGCCCGCCACGATCCCGTGGCACTCGCGAAACGGCACGCCGCGCTTGACGAGGTGGTCGGCGACGTCGGTGGCGGCGATGAGGTCGTCCGAGGCGGCGGCGGACATGCGGTCGCGGTCAAAGCCCGCGCCGCGGATCATCCCGGCCGCCGACGCGAGGCACAGGTCGAGCGTGTCGACGGTGTCGAAGAGGTGCTCCTTGTCCTCCTG
>DASXCR010000197.1:0-20326 GCA_036491075.1 Solirubrobacteraceae bacterium | reverse complement strand
CGAGGGCTTGACGGATGACTTTTTGATACTCGTCGCTCAGAAACAGTGGCTACTGTGCAGTTTTGAAGGGCCTCAGGGAGACTCTCAACGTTTTCCGGTGGCTACGGCGAGGGGGAAACACCTCTTCCCATTCCGAACAGAGCAGTTAAGCCTCTCAGCGCCGATGGTACTTGGCCCGCAAGGGCCCGGGAGAGTAGGACGCCGCCGGTTTCTTGATCATCGATGGGCCGCCCTCGGGTGGCCCATCGTGCGTTGTGCGTGCGTCCACGACCGCTTTGGTCGAGGCCGCGCCCGCGTGCCGGTGCGCTGTGAGCCCGGATCACCGATCCTCGCGGCGACCTCGGCCGCCCGCCATCGGGCGAGGGCCGGTCGGCGGCTTTCGAAGGGTTCCGTTTGGCGCGTGCTCGCCGATCGAGCCTGGTCCATCCCGGCAACACGGCCTCGTCCACGGTCAGCGGTGGATCCAGCTTGGGCGGGAGATCGGGCGGTCGCTGGCGGAGGCGATCTTGTGGAGTCGATCGCGCCGCCGACGGTACTTGCTCGCAACGTAAGCTTCGAGGCCTCCTGCAGCCGGCGACAGGGCCGGCACCCAGCGGCGTGGCGACGCTCGTCCAGGCCGCCGGCGAGGCGTCCGCGATGATCCGCGGAGATCGTCGGAGCCGACCGCGGGCCACCCATCCGACCACGGCCCACGATTTGCGAGGACCTACCACGGTGGCCGGCACGGATCGCGCGGTCCACACCGGCGGCGACGACGACGCAGACTCAGCGGTACTCGCGGCGCACCGCGCCGGAGCCCGCGCCCCGCGAGCTGCCGTCGCGGCGCGCCAGGGGGGTGAGGCAGACGCTCGGACGGGGCGGCGTGGCGCCGGCCCGCCGCGTATGCCACGCCCGGTCGAGCGTCAGCCGGTGGGCCGGGGGGCGCACCGCCGGAGCGGAGGCGGGAGGGTCACCGGAGCAGTCCGGGTGCGTGGCCACCACGCCGCCCCCGTCGGAGCGCACGGACGTGTGATCGCGCGGCGGGGTCCGCTCCCGAGGAGTCGTCGACGGAGACGGATCCTGGAGCAGGGCGAACGCCCGCAGGAGGCGTGCGGCGCGCATGAGGCGGCGCATGACGGCATGAGCAGCAGCGAACATGTGTTCGTAATGCTACATCGCGGATCGGACGGCATCGATCCCGATGCGGCGCCGAGGCCCGAGATCGCCGCCTCCGGCGGCGCCTTGCATGAGATCTTGCAGCGAGGCGGCCTGCCGAACCCGAACGCCTACCCGCCCGCGGGGGCGGCGCGACCGTGCAGGTCGAGATCGTCCGCCCGCGCCTCCAGCGCCGCGACGACGAACGCGACGTGCTCGTCGAAGTTCACATCGAGCAGCTCGGCTCCGTGGCGCACGTCCTCACGCGACACCGCGGCCGCGAACGACGGCTGCTTGAGCTTCTTCTCAACGGACTTCGGCGTCAGTCCGTGGATGCCCTCCGGCCGGACCTGCGCGCAAGCGACGAGGAACCCGCAGAGCTCGTCGACGGCGACGAGCGTGCGCTCGAGCGCGGACTCCGGCGGCACGCCGAGATAGTCGGCGTGCGCGGCGATCGCGCGCACCATCTCGGGCGGGGCATCGCGACGCTCGAGCTCGCCCATGATCGTGCGTGGATGCCCGGCGACCGCGTCGTCCATATCGGGGAAGCGCTCGTAGTCGGCGTCGTGCAGCAGCCCGGTCACGCCCCACAGCTCCACATCTGCGCCGCCCCGCTCGGCGTACGCCGCCATCGCCGCCGACACGGCAAGGCAATGCCGGCGCAGCGACACCGACTGAACCCAATCCGCAAGCAGGGCCCCGGCCTCCTCGCGCGAAATCCGGGACGGCATGGCTGTTACCCTAGCCCAGCCCTCCGGCCCTCATCGCGCCGCCGGAAGGCGTCTGCTCATGGAGAAGTTCGTCATCGACGGAGGTACCGCGCTGTCCGGCACGATCGTGCCCGCCGGCAACAAGAACGGTGCCCTTCCGATCCTCGCCGCCTCGGTCCTGACCGAGGACGAGGTCGTTGTCCGCAACGTCCCGAAGATCAAGGACGTCGCGACGATGCTGTCGCTGCTCGAGTCGCTCGGCGTCCGCGTCAGCTGGCTCAGCGACCACGAGGTCGCGCTGTGCGCCGCGGACCTCAGCGCGGAGGCGGTCCTCGACCGTGCGCTGTCCGAGCGCATCCGCGCGTCGTTTTTGCTCGTCGGGCCGCTGCTCGCGCGCTTCGGACATGTGCGCATGCCGCCCCCCGGCGGCGACGTCATCGGCCGGCGGCGGCTCGATCCACATCTCGACGCCTTCCAGGCCCTCGGCGCCACGGTCGTGCACGGGCGCGACATCGAGCTGCACGCGCCCGGGGGGCTGCGGGCGGGCGACGTCTTCATGGACGAGCCGTCGGTGATGGCGACGGAGAACGCGCTGCTCGCCGCGGCCCGGACGCCCGGCATGACCGTCATCGGCAACGCCGCCTGCGAGCCGCACATCCAGGACCTCGCGCGCATGCTCGTCAACATGGGCGCCGGCATCCAGGGGATCGGCTCGAACGTGCTGACCGTCAACGGCGACGCGGGCCTGCACGGCTGCGACCACACGATCGGCCCGGACCACATCGAGATCGGGTCGTTCATGGCGCTCGCCGGCGCGACCGGCGGCGCCCTTCGCATCTGCGACACGATCCCCGGCGACCTGCGGATGATCCGCCTCGTCTTCAAGCGCCTCGGACTGCACACCGAGCTCGACGGAAACGACGTGATCGTGCCCGGCGACCAGGATCTGCGCATGGCGCGCGACGTCGGCGAGCACAAGATCACCGTTCAGGACGGGCCGTGGCCCGCGTTCCCGGCGGATCTGACCTCGATCGCCGTGGCGCTCGCCACGCAGTGCAACGGCACGGCGCTGATCCACGAGTGGATGTTCGAGAACCGCATGATCTTCACCGACAAGCTCGTGCTGATGGGCGCCGACATCACCCTCTGTGACCCGCACCGCGCGCTCGTCTCGGGCCACTCGCGCCTGCGCGGCGAGCGCCTCGAGTCGCCGGACATCCGCGCCGGGATGGCGATGCTGATCGCGGCGCTGTGCGCGGAGGGACGCTCGGAGATCGGCAACATCCGCCAGATCGACCGTGGCTACGAGCGCATCGACGAGCGTCTGCGCGAGCTCGGGGCGCGCATCCAGCGCGTGGCGACAGAGCCGGTCCACGCGTAAGCCCGACGGCGGAGCGACCGATCGCGCGAGCCGAGCGGCGCGACGAGCACGACGCCCACCGGGCCCGGCGCCGCGCAGCCGACCGATGCCGTCCGCGCCGCGCCACGCCGGCGGCCGCATCCGCACCGGGCGGTCACGCCGGCAGGCGCCCGAATACATTGAGTGCAACCGTGGGAGCGCACATCGACACCGGCACGACGATCCACCCGATTCCCTCGGGCACGCGCGACGTGCTGCCCGACGAGATGCGAGAGCTGCGCGACATCACCGAAGCGGTGCGCGCGGTCTTCGAGCTCGACGGCTACGGCGAGGTCTGGACGCCGGCGCTCGAGTACGAGCGCGTGCTCGCCCGCGGCGGGGGCGCCGCGCCGGCGTACCGCGTCTTCGACGACCACGGCGAGGTGCTCGCGCTGCGCACCGACATGACCGTGCCGATCGCGCGGCTGGTCGCGACGCGCTATCCGGCCACCGAGCCACCGCTGCGCTTCTGCTATTTCGGTCACGTCTACCGCGGGGTGCGCCCGCACCGCGGTCAGAACCGCGAGTTCCTGCAGGCGGGGATCGAGCTCGTCGGAAGCCCCGCGCCCGACGGGACCGCGGAGGCGCTGTCCGTGCTCTGCCACGCGCTGGATGCCGTCGGCCTGCGCGACTACCGGATCGGCCTCGGCGACGCGTCGTTGTATCGCACGCTGCTGCGCTCGCTGCGAATCGGCGAGGCCGTCGCCGACGAGCTCGTCGGCGCGCTGATCCGCCGGGACTTCGTCGCGCTGGAGTCCACGCTCGCACGCCTGGGCCTCGACGACGCCGACGCCGAGCTGCTGCTGCGCGTGCCCCAGATGCGCGGCGGTCGGGACGTGCTCGACAGCGCGGCGGGCCCGGTCGCCGACGCCGTCGCGGGCTTGCGCCGCGTCCACGCGCTGCTCGCTCCCGAGGTCGCCGATCGGGTGATCTTCGATCTCGGGCTCGCACACGACCTCGACTACTACACGGGCGCGGTGTTCGAGGTCTACGACCCCGCGCTCGGCGCCCCGCTCGGTCGCGGCGGGCGCTACGACGACCTGCTGGGGCGCTTCGGCCGTCCGTTGCCGGCCGTCGGCTTCGCGCTGACGATCGACCGCCTGCACATCGCGCTGACGGGCGAGGAGCGGGGTGTCCGGCAGTGAGCCTCGGCCTGACGATCGCGGTGCCGCGCGGCGCGCTCATGCGCGAGACGCTCGACCTGCTCGACACGCTGGGCCTCGACACGTCGGAGGTCCGCTCGAACGACCGCAAGCTGCTGTTCGAGGACATCCGCGTCGTGACGATGCGCCCGTCCGACGTCCCGACCTACGTCGAGGCCGGCGCCGCGGACATCGGGATCACCGGCAAGGACGTGCTCATGGAGCAGCCCGAGCGTGACGTCTACGAGCTGCTCGACCTCGGCTTCGGGCGCTGCGAGATGGTGCTCGCGACGATCGACGGCCCGGACCCGTCGGTCGAGGCGCTGCGCCGGCTCGGCGTCATGCGCGTCGCGACGAAGTACTACAAGACCGCGATCGCGTACTTCGAGAAGACCGGCCGCCAGGCCGAGATCGTCGAGGTCAAGGGCTCGGTCGAGCTCGCGCCGCTGACCGGTCTCGTCGAGGCGATCGTCGACCTCACCGCGACCGGGACGACGCTGCGCGAGAACAACCTCGTCATCCGCGAGATGCTCTACGTCTCGACCGCGCGGCTGATCGCCAACCCGGTCTCGCACAAGCTCAAGGCAGCGGCGATCGACGCCATCCTGGAGAAGCTGCGTGCGCCTTGAGCGCATCGAGGTCGGTACCGATCCCGTAGCCGCCGCGGCGCGCGTGCGCGCGCTCGCGCCGGCGCCGCAGTCCGTCGGCGCCGTCGTCGCGGAGATCGTCGCGACGGTGCGCGACGGCGGCGATCGCGCGCTGCGCGAGCTCGTCGCGCGCTTCGACACGGGCGGCGAGGCGCCGCCCGACTCGCTGCGCGTCGCTGCCGGCGAGCTCGACGTCGCGCTGCTGGACGACGACGTCCGCGCCGGCCTGGAGGTCGCGATCGCGAACGTCGCGCTCGTCGCGGACGCCGGCATCGGCGGCGACGACGTCGAGGTCGACCTCCCGCAGGGCCATCGCGTCGTCCTGCGCGAGGTGCCGGTGCGCCGCGCCGCGGTCTACGTCCCCGGCGGGCGAGCGCCGTACCCGTCGAGCCTCGTGATGGGCGTCGTCACGGCGCGCGCGGCCGGCGTCGAGGAGGTCGTCGTCCTGACGCCGCCGCCGATCGACCCCGTGATCCGCGGCGCCTGCGCGCTGTGCGGCGTCTTCGAGGTCTACGCGATGGGCGGCGCGCACGGGATCGCCGCGCTCGCGTTCGGCACGGAGACGATCGAGCGCGTCGACGTCATCGCCGGGCCGGGCAGCCTGATCGTGCAGGAGGCCAAGCGGCAGGTGTCAGACAGCGTCGGGATCGACGGCTTCTATGGCCCGAGCGACGTGCTCGTGCTCGCCGACGAGAGCGCCGACGCGCGACTCGTGGCGCTCGACCTGCTCGCCCAGGGCGAGCACGGGCCGGGGGCGCCGGTCGTGGCGGTCAGCGACGACGGCGCGTTTCTCGACGCGCTCGCCGAGCAGCTAGCGGCGCTGATCGAAGACCGGCCGCACTCCGACCCCGCGGCGTTCGTCCTCGCGCACGCCGCCTCGCTGCGCGACGCGCTCGCGTTCGCCGAGGCCTTCGCGCCCGAGCACCTCGAGCTCGTCGGCCCGCAGGCCGAGCGCCTCGCGCGCCGCGTGCGCAGCGCGGGCTGCGTGTTCGTCGGCGCGTCCGGGGCGACGGCGTTCGGCGACTACGTCGCCGGTTCGAACCACTCGCTGCCGACCGGCGGCTCGGCGCGCTTCGCATCGGGCCTGTCGGCGCGCCAGTTTCGCCGTCGCTTCAGCGAGGTCCACGTCGGCGGCGCCGCGCCCGAGCTCGCCGCGGCGGGCGCGCCGATCGCGCGTGCGGAGGGCTTCGCGGTGCACGCCGAGTCGATGGAGGCCCGCGTCGAGGCGCCCGTGGGGGAGAATCCGCCGTCATGACGCGCGCCGCCGAGCACGAGCGAGAGACGAAGGAGACGCGGATCCGCCTCGCGCTGGCGCTCGACGGCTCGGGCGCGGGCGCGCGCCGGACCGGGGTCGGGCTGCTCGACCACATGCTCGACCTGCTCGCGCGACATGGGCGCCTGGACCTCGACGTCGCCGCGACCGGCGACCTGCACACCGGTGCGCACCACACCGTCGAGGACGTCGGAATCGTGTTCGGGCAGGCGCTCGACACGGCGCTCGGCGATCGCGCCGGCATCTACCGCTACGGCCACGCGGTCGTGCCGATGGACGAGGCGCGCGCTCTGTGCGCGATCGACGTCTCCGGCCGGCCGTACTGCGCGGTCGACGCGCCGGGCCTGCCGCCCGGCGAGACCGGCGGCTTCGAGCACGAGCTGCTCGAGGAGTTCTTCCGCGCGGTCGCCAACAACGCGCGCCTGACCCTGCACGTCGACGTGCAGGCCGGCACGAACGCCCATCACATCATCGAGGTCGCGTTCAAGGCGTTCGCCCGCGCGTTGCGCGCCGCGATCGCGATCGACCCGACGGAGACAGGCGTGCCGTCGACGAAGGGGACGCTGACCGGATGAGCATCGCGATGGTCGACTACGGGATGGGCAACCGGCGCTCGGTGCTGAGCGCGTTCGCCCACAACGGCTCGGAGCTCGTCGCGACCGCCGACCACGACGAGCTGCGCGCGGCCGACGGCCTCGTCGTTCCCGGCGTCGGCGCGTTCCCCGAGGCGATGCGGCGCCTGCGCGCGCTCGGCCTCGACGACGTCGTGCGCGAGCGCGCGGCTGCCGGCGTGCCCGTCATCGGGCTGTGCCTCGGCATGCAGCTGCTCTTCGAGCGCTCCGACGAGCACGAGGGATCGCGGGGCCTCGGCCTGCTCGCGGGGACGGTCGTGGCGCTCGACACGCGCGGGCTGAAGTCGCCGCACATCGGCTGGAACTCCGTCGGCTGGCAACGCTCGTCGCCGCTCGTCGAGGGGCTGCCGGACCCCGCCGCCTTCTACCACGTGCACAGCTTCGTGGTCGAGCCCGACGACCCGGCGATCGTGCTCGGGATCGGGGAGTACGGCTCGCCGTTCGTGTCGTTCGTCGCGCAGGGCAACGTCTTCGGGGCGCAGTGCCATCCCGAGAAGTCCTCGACGGACGGCCTCGCGCTGCTGCGCAACTTCGCCGCGATCTGCGCCACGGTGCACGCCGCGCCGTGATCCTGTATCCCGCGATCGACATCGCCGGCGGCAGGGCGGTGCGCCTCGTGCAGGGCGACTTCGCCGCCGAGACCGTCTACGAGGACGATCCCTTCCGGGCGGCCAGCGACTGGGTCGCCGCGGGCGCGCGCTACCTGCACGTCGTCGACCTCGACGGCGCGCGCACGGGCTCGCCGCAGAACCTGCACCACCTCGAGCGGATCGCCGGCGAGCTCGGGGTGCCGGTGCAGACGGGCGGCGGCCTGCGGTCGATCGGCGCGGTCCGCGACGCGATCGCGGCCGGCGCCGCACGCGTGATCCTCGGGACGGCGGCGTTCGCCGACGGCGCGTTCCTCGACGAGGTCGTGGCCGAGCTCGGCGAGCGGACGGTCGTCTCGATCGACACGCGCGGGGGGTTCGTCTCGACGGCCGGCTGGACCGAGACGACGACGATGCCGGCCGCCGAGGTCATCGCGGCGATGCAGGATCGCGGCGTACAGACGTTCGTCTTCACGAACGTCGACAGGGACGGGCTGCTCGGCGGGCCCGATGTCGGCGAGGTGCGACGGATCGCGGAGATCGTGCGCGGCGAGCTGATCTACTCGGGCGGGATCGGCACGCGCGAGGACCTCGTGGCGCTCGCCGGACTGCGCGAGACGAGCCTCGGCGGCGTGATCGCGGGCAAAGCGCTGTACGAGCGGCGCTTCACGGTCGCCGAGGGCCAGGCCGCGCTCGACGGGGAGTAGCCCGAGCGCGGGGTGCGCGTCGCGGCGCGTGCCGACGGGCCTGCTCCGCGAGCCGCGCGGCGGGAGCGGTGCGGTGACGGGGCGCGGTCGCTCGGTGCGCTGCGGCGGGCGCGGTTGGCTCAGGGGCGGCTGCGGCGGCGCGGGGTTCGATCAGGGGCGGCTGCGGCGGCGCGCCGGGCGGCGCTCGAGCGGACGCTGCGCCTTGGCGCAGCGCACGTCGCGGCGCAGCCGCTTCGCCGGCTCGGCCTGACGGCGATCGAGCTTGCAGCGAGCGGGCGTCGTCGCGGATCGAGCGCCGGAGCGGCCCACGTCGCGAACGGGCGCACCATTGCGATCCTCCGCGCGGCGGACGACGGTCCATGACAGCAGCGCCGCCGCCGCGGCGATCTCGACAGCTCGTACGACGTTGCCGTCGCCGAAGGACGCCCACAGCACGATCGGCGCCACGAGGACGACGGCCGCGGCGATGACGGGCACCGCGAACGCGACGCGGGCACAGGCCACCGTCGCTGCGCGCCGTGTCCGGGTGATCGGGCTCTTGGACGTGACGGTCCGCACTGTGTCCGGTGTATCGGCAGCGAACCCCCGAGCGTTGAGGGGCGCTGCTCTAGTCTCGACGCGTGCACCTCAAGCGCGTCATTCCATGCCTCGACGTCGACGCCGGCCGCGTCGTCAAGGGCACGAACTTCGTCGACATCCGCGATGCCGGCGACCCGGTCGAGCTGGCCGCGCGCTATGACGCCGAGGGCGCCGACGAGCTCGTCTTCCTCGACATCACGGCGACGAGCGACAAGCGCGACACCGTCGTGGAGCTCGCGCGGCGCGTCGCCGAAGACGTCTTCATCCCGTTCACGATCGGCGGGGGGATCCGCTCGGCCGCCGACGCCCAGGGCGTGCTCGACGCCGGTGCCGACAAGGTCTCGGTGAACTCCGCCGCGGTCGCGCGCCCCGAGCTGGTCGGCGAGCTCGCCGACGTGTTCGGCGCGCAGTGCGTCGTGCTGGCGATCGACGCCAAGCGCCGTCCCGACGGATCGGGCTGGGAGGTCTTCGTCGCGGGCGGGCGCACGCCGACCGGCATCGACGTCGTCGCGTGGGCGCGCGAGGCCGTGCAGCGCGGCGCGGGCGAGATCCTGCTGACGAGCATGGACGCCGACGGGACCACCGACGGCTACGACCTCGCGCTGACGCGCGCCGTCAGCGAAGCGGTCGGCGTCCCGGTCATCGCGTCCGGCGGAGCGGGAACGCTGGACCATCTCGCCGAGGCGCTGCAGGCCGGCGCGGACGCCGCGCTCGCCGCCTCGATCTTCCACTACGGCACGTTTCGCGTCCGTGAGGCGAAGGCGCACCTCGCCGCCGCGGGCATCGCCGTCCGCCGCTGAGGAGCGCGGTTGGGCGCTGGCGGCGCCACGGCTCGATTGACCCTCGCCGGTTGCGTCCGGCCGTCCACGCCGCAGCGTCGCCGCCTCGGCGTTCCCCGACGACCCGGCGTGGAATTCAGGTTCAGCCGCGCTTGCGTCGCGCGGCTCGCGCGTGGCGAGCCGCCCGTGCGCGCCGCACGGCACGCGCGTGGCGCACCGCCTTCGCGTGGCGTTGCGCGCGGGCGCGGCGAATCGCCCGCGCACGCCGGACGTTCGCGGCGTGGCGCCTGGCGCGGGCCCGCCGGATCGCGCGCGCGTGTCGCACCGCCGCGGCGTGGCGGGCCGCCCGCGCCCGCCGTGCGCGATCGCGTCGCGCGGCCGCCGGGTGGCTGCGCAGGTAGGCACGACGGCCGACGTAGCGCGCGTGTCGCGCCGCGGCGGCGCGATCAGCGGCGCGCGCCCGGCGCGCCGCGTCGACCCGGCGCTGCGCTGCGCGCTGCGCGCCGCGTTGTGCCCGCGCGACCGCGTGCGACGGTGCGGCCGGCGCGCTCGACCCATGACCGTGCTCGAGCGCGAACAACGAGGTGAACGCGGTGAAGTAGATCGTCCGGCCGTCGCTGATGACCGGGTTGAAGCCGCCCCTGTGGGTCTTCCACACCGTCGTGCCGTGCGCCGTGCCCAGCGCCCAGGTCGTGTGCTTGCCGAGGTCCGAGACGAACACGAGATCGCCGACGATCGTCGCCGCGCCGGAGATCTTCGTCCCCAGCGAGCGCACCCACCGCGGCGCGCCGCTACGTGCGTTCAGCGCGTAGAAGCGACCGTCGTAGGAGCCGACGTAGACCGTCGGCGGCCCGTTGCCGACCGAGCCGACCGCCGGTGAGGCGTAGACGTAGTTGCCGGTGTGCCTGCGCCATGCCAGCTTGCCGTCCGACGACGAGAACGAGTACACGTCGCCGTTCGTGCTGCCGATGTAGACGCGGCCGTAGTTGACCGCCGCCGACGAGTAGAAGTGGCCCGAGCCGATGCCGAACAGGCGCCTGCCCGCGCTCACCTTCCAGACCTTGTGGCCGTTGGAGCGCCGGATCGCCTGGACGTCGCCGCCGTAGTCGCCGAAGTAGAGCTTGCCGGCGTCGAGCGCGATCGCGCCCTTCACCGCGCCGCCCGCCTTGTACGTCCAGCGCACGGTGCCGTCGGACGCGCGCAGCGAGTACACGGTCCCGTCCTCGGTGCCGAGGAACAGCCTGCCGCGATCGATCAGCGGTGAGGACTCGGCGCGGCTGGGCAGCTTGCGCGACCACAGCGTGCGCCCGTTCTTCGCCGTCACGGCCACGACACGTCCGCCCTTGGACGTCCGCGTGCGATCGAGGATGACCGCGTACACGACCCCGTGGCTGCATGCCGGCGACGACGCCGCAAGCGTGCCGAGCTTGCGCTTCCAGCGCGGCTTGCCCGTCCGGCGCGACAGCGCGTAGAGGGCCGCGTTGTTCTTCAGGATGTAGATCTTGCGCCCGCAGAGCACGGGAGAGAACTCGAGCAGGACCTTGCCGCGGTAAGCCCAGATCTGACGGTAGGGCGGGTGCGGCGTGGTGTTCAGCGGCAGGTGATGGGTGCGCGACTTCGTGAAGCCGTAGACCGGCCATTCGAAGCCGTCGTCCTCGAGGTGCTTGCCGGAGCGCGCGATCGAGGCCGGTGTGCTCTGCGTCGTCGCCTGGAACGCGACGTCGGGATTCGAGACGTCGCCGTCGTGGCCGAACACCAGCGGTGCGGCCACCAGGACGAGCACCACGACCCCGAGCGCGAGCCGCGCCAGCGCCTGCACGCGGCGGGGCGGTGCGATCACGCGCGCAATGCTAGTCGCTGGCAGGCGAAGGTCCGCCGGTCGGCGATCGGCGCCAGACGCGAGACTGTCGCGATGGACGATCTGCGCGAGCGCCTGCGCGCGCTGCCCTGCGGGCGGCGGCTGCTCGACGTGGCTTCCGGTCTCGACGGCGTGCATCTCGTCGGCGGAGCGGTGCGCGACCTGCTGCTCGAGCGGGTCCCGCGCGAGCTCGACGTGGTCGTCGAGGGCGACGCCGACGCCCTCGTCGCGGCGCTCGGCGAGACGGCGACCGCCCACGCGCGGTTCGGAACGGCGACCGTGACGGCGGGGGACTGCCGCTTCGATGTCGCCGCGGCGCGCGCCGAGGTCTACGCGCGTCCGGGCGCCCTGCCGGACGTGCGGCCGGCCGCGATCGACGACGACCTGCGCCGGCGCGACGTGACGGTCAACGCGATCGCGCTCGATCTGCACAGCGGCGAGCTGCGCGCGGTCGACCATGCGCTCGACGACCTCGACAAGCGGCGCCTGCGCGTCCTGCACGACGCGAGCTTCCAAGACGATCCGACGCGCCTGTGGCGGCTCGCTCGCTATGCGGCGCGACTGCTGTTCGAGCTCGAGCCGCACACGGCGCGCCTCGCCGCGGCGGCGGTCGCGGCGGGCGCGGTCGAGCGCGTCTCGGGGGCGCGGATCGGCAGGGAGCTGCGGCTCGCGCTCGCGGAGCCCGATCCGGTCGCCGCGCTCGCGAGCGCGGTCGGCCTCGGCCTCGCGCCGTGGCTTGCGCCCGACCGCGCCCGTGTCGCGGCCGCGCTGGCGCTCCTGCCTGCGGCCGAGGGGCGGGCGGATCTCGTCGTGCTCGGCGCGTCGCTGACCGAGGTCGCCGGCGACGCCGACCGGCGCCTCGCCGGCCTCGAGTTCACGGCGGCCGAGCGCGCGGTGCTGCGCGCGACGGCGCGCGCCCCCGCGATCGCGGTTGCGGCGACGGCCGCGCGGCGTCCGTCTCAGCTCGCGGCGGTGCTGCGCGGGCTGCCGGTCGAGGCGGTCGCGCTGGCGGGCGCGAGCGGCGCCGCCGAGCCGGTGCGCCGCTGGCTGGACGAGCTGCGCCATGTCGCGCTCGCGATCGGTGGCGACGACCTGCTCGCGGCCGGCGTGCGCCGCGGTCCGAGGATCGGCCGCCGCCTCGCGGCGACGCTCGAGCGCCGCCTCGACGGGGAGCTCGACGACGATCCCGCCGCGCAGCTGCGCGCGGCGCTGCAACCGCCGGCGACGGCGCTTGACTGACGCCGGCCGCCACGGGCGGTCGGTCGGCGGCGGGCCGGTCGCGGGGCGGAGTCGTGGCGGCGTTGCTTCGCCATGCGCGGCAATTTCGCCACGATGCCTGCCCGCCTCGCTGGTTCGGTCGCGGGGCTCCGGGCACCGGAGTCGTGGCGGCGTTGCCTCGCGACGCGCAGCAACTTCGCCACCATGGCCGGCTCACCCCGCTGGTTCGGTCGCGGGGCCCCGGGGCCGCGGAGACAGGAGTCGTGGCGCCGTTGCCTCGCTATCCGCAGCAACTTCGTCCCGGCCCGCCGCGCCCGCCCCGTCCGCCCGGTCCCGTCGCCGGCCGCGGACCCGGAGTCGTGGCGGCGTTGCCTCGCCACGCGCAGCAACATCGCCACGATCGCCGCGGACGGCCGCTCGACCGCGCCGCCACCGGCGGGCCCGTCCAGGCCGCGGCTCCTGCTACAACAGCCCGATGGCCTCGTTGCCGGCGCACGCCGGGCAGACCGCCGTGCGGCTCGACCTGCCGGCGCCCTTCGCCTGGGCCGGTGAGCACATCGCGATCGCGATGCCCGGCGGCCGCGCGCTCTTCACGACGCGCCGCGGTGGCGTCTCGCAGGCGCCGTACGACACCCTGAACCTGGCGCTGGTGAGCGCCGACGATCCGGTCGCCGTCAGCGCCAACCGCGACCGGCTCGCCGCGCTGATCGGCATCCCGCGAGGCCGCACCCTGCAGGGCAGGCAGGTCCACGCCACGCACGTCCGTCGCGTCCGCGAGCTGCCGCATCCGCAGACGCCGCTCGCCGAGGCCGACGGCCAGGCGACCTCGCTGGAAGGTGTCGCGGCGCTCGTCCTGACGGCGGACTGCCTGCCGGTCGCGCTGGCGGCGCGGGGCGCCGTCGCGATGGTGCACGCGGGCTGGCGCGGCCTCGCGGGGGACATCCTCGGGGAGGGCGTGCGCGCGCTGCGCGAGCTCGGCGCCGCCGGTCCGGTGCACGCCGCGATCGGACCGGGCGCCGGCCCGTGCTGCTATGAGACCGGCCGCGAGGTCCACGCGGCATTTGCCTCCTACGGGCCGCGGGCGCGCCGCGGCGACAACGCCGACCTCAAGCTCGTCGCCCGGCGCCAGCTCGAGCGCGCTGGCGTCGCCGAGGTCCACGACGTCGCCATCTGCACGCTGTGCGCCCCGCCGGGACTGCTGTTCTCCCACCGCCGCGACGGCGCGGCGACGGGCCGTCAGGCCGGCGTCGCGTGGCGCGAGCCGGACGACGGTGGCGCATGGCCGATCTGATCGCGGGCCTCACCGCCGAGCGCGTGCGCGGCAACCTCGCCGAGGTGCGCGAGCGGATCGCCGCCGCTGCCGCGCGCGCGGGGCGCGACCCCGCCGGCGTCGAGATCGTCGTCGCCGGCAAGTACGTGGCCGTCGAGGACCTCGGCGTGCTCGCGCAGGCGGGGGTCGCCGTGGTCGGTGAGAACCGCGCGCAGGACCTGGAGGCGAAGGTCGCGGCCCACGGCGACGCGTTCACATGGGACTTCATCGGCCACCTGCAGAGCCGCAAGGTGAAGCTCGTCGCGCCGCTCGTCCGGATGATCCACTCGGTCGGCTCGGACTCCGTGCTCGAGCAGCTCGCACGCCACGCGCCGGCGCATCTGCGCGTGCTCGTCGAGGTCAACGTCGCCGGCGAGGGCGCCAAGAGCGGGGTCGATCCAGCACAGCTCGGCGCGTTCCTCGAGCGCTGCCCGGTCGCCGTCGCCGGGCTGATGACGATGGCACCGCGCGCGCACGACCCGGAGGCGAGCCGGCGCTGGTTTGCCGCGCTGCGCGAGCTCGCCGCGCACCACGACCTCGCGGCGCTGTCGATGGGGACCACGCAGGACTACGAGGTCGCGGTCGAGGAGGGTGCCACGCACGTGCGGATCGGGACCACCTTGTTTCGCTGAGCTTGCAGGAGAATCATGCCCGGGGTCTAACCTTCACTGCGACCATGGCGTTAAGAGACAGCTGGCACCGCTCGCTCGTGTACTTCGGCCTCGCCGAGGAGCGTGCCTACGTCGACGAGTTCGCCGAGGAGCGCGACCGGGCCCAGCAGGTGGAGCGCCAGCGCGAACGCGAGCGTCCCCCCGCACCCGAGCCGCAGGACGACATGGACGATCTGTACCGCGAGCGTCCGAACGTCCGCCGTCTCGCGCCGCGCCGGCCGCGCCGCGACGACTTCGACGACATCTTCCCCGACGACGAGCCGCGCAGCCGCCGACCGACCACCGTGCTGCGCCCGGTCGAGCGCCCGCGCAACGGCGACGTCCGCGTGCACCTCGTGATCCCGAAGTCCTTCAACGACGCCCAGCAGGTCGCCGACAAGTTCAAGCAGGCGATCCCCGTCGTGCTGAACCTCCAGGGCACCGACAACGAGCTCGCCAAGCGGCTCATCGACTTCGCCAGCGGTCTCACCTACGCACTCGACGGCGGCATGCAGCGGATCGCGAGCAAGGTCTTCATGCTCACGCCGCGCAACGTCCAGATCAGCGCAGAGGAACGCGCCGAGCTCATCGAGAAGGGCTTCTTCAACCAGTCGTGAGGGCCGCTCGCGGCTCCACGGCCACCGGCGCCCGCGCGTCGCTGCGCGGCTGAGGCTCCTTCATACTCAAGAACATGCAGATCGGGCTCATCGGAGCAGGGAACATGGCTGTCGCGCTCGCGCGCGGATGGGGCGAGCCGGTGCTCGTCTGCGACCTCTTCCGGCCGCGCGCCGACGCGCTCGTCGCGGACGTCGGCGGCGAGGTGCTCGCGTCCAACGCCGAGCTCGCGGAGCGCTGCGACGTGATCGTGCTGTGCCACAAGCCGCACGGCCTCGAGCGCGTCGCGACGTCGCTCGGCGGCGCGGCGAAGGGCGTCATCTCGGTCCTCGGCGGCGTCACGCTCGGTTCGCTGAAGGCCGCCTACGGCGGCACGCCCGTCGTTCGGATGCTGCCCAGCGTGCCCGTCGAGGTGCGCCAGGGCGTGAGCTGCCACGCCCGCGACCGCGACGCCGACCCCGAGCTCGAGGCGTTCGCGCTCGAGCTGTTCGGTCGCGTCGGCCCCGTCGTGACGGTCGACGAGGGCCAGATCGACATCGCGATGGGTCTGATGAGCAACGCGCCCGCCTACATCGCGCTCGTCGCGGAGGCGCAGGTCGACGCGGGCGTGCGTGCCGGGCTGCCGGCCGATGTCGCCGGCGAGCTCGTCGCGGGCAACCTCGCGGGCACGGCGGCGTTGCTGAAGGCGAAGGGGATGGACACGCTCGCCGTGCGTCGCTCCGTCACCTCGCCCGGCGGATCGACTGCCCGCGGCCTCTCCGCGCTCGAGCACGCAGGCGTGCGGGCCGCGTTCGACGACGCGATGCAGGCGGTGCTCGCGCGATGAGCGCGATCGTCCCGATCGCCGCCTCGGCTCGCGTGGAGATCGCGGGCTTCCTCAACGCGCTGATCACCGTCTACTGGATCATCATCTTCGCGTACATCCTGTCGACGCTGTACTTCTCCTTCGGCGGCCGGATGCCCTACGCCGGCTGGTCGAGCGCGCTGCTGGGCTTCTTGCGCGACGTCTGCGAGCCGTATCTCGGGCTGTTTCGGCGCTTCATCCCGCCGATCGGCCCGATCGACATCAGCGCTCTGGTCGCGATCCTCGTGCTCGTGCTCGGCGGTGGGCTGATCGTCAGCCTCGTCCACGGGTGAGCGCCGGGACGCAGCCGACCTCTTCGCGGATCGCGTGGGCGCGCACGGCGGCCGTTTTCGCCGTCGTGGTCATCGCAGATCAGGTCGTCAAGGCGCTCGTCACGCACGCGATCGCGCGCGGCGAGGAGCGACGGGTCGTGGGCTCCACGATCAAGCTCGTCAACGTCCGCAACGACGGCGTCGCCTTCGGGCAGCTGCAGAACGGCGGCGCGCTCGTCAGCGTCGTGATCGCCGTCGCCGTCATCGCGCTGCTCGTCTACTTCGCACGCCACGCGACGCGGCGCTGGATCTGGCTGCCGACCGGGATGCTGCTCGGCGGCGCGCTGGGCAACGTCGTCGACCGCGTGCGCGAGGGCGCAGTCATCGACTTCCTCAAGCTGCCGCACTGGCCGCCGTTCAACCTCGCCGACTCGGCGATCACGATCGGCGTCGTGGTGCTGGTGCTCGTCATGGAGCTCGGAGATGCGGATCGACGTTCCGGCTGAGGCGGCGGGGGAGCGTCTGGACGCGTTCCTCGCGCGGCCGCTGGGCTCCCGCTCGCAGGCGGCGCGCCTCATCGCCGCAGGCCGCGTGGTCGTCGACGGCGACACGGCGCGCAAGGGCCAGCGCGTGCGCGGCGACGAGCAGATCACGATCCTCGGCGAGGAGCGCTCCGCGGCCGCCCCCGGCGACGCGGCCGCCGCGGCTCGCTTCGAGATCGCGTTCGAGGACGAGCACCTGATCGTCGTCGACAAGCCGCGCGGCGTCGTCGTGCATCCCGCCCGCGGGCATCGCGAGGGCACGCTCGCGCAGGCGCTCGCCGGCCGGATCGCCGGCGGCGAGGACGAGGGGCGTGCCGGGATCGTGCATCGCCTCGACCGCGACACGTCGGGCCTGCTCGTCGTGGCCAAGAGCGACGAGGTCCATCGCGCGCTGAAGGCGGCGCTGGCGGCACGCACGATGCGCCGCGAGTACCTCGCGCTCGTCGAGGGGCGCCCGCCGGCTCGCACGGGGACGATCGAGGCGCCGATAGGCCGCGATCGGCGCGTCCGCACGCGGATGTCCACCGACACCGACGCGCCGAAGCCGGCGATCACGCACTTCGAGATCGAACGCGCGCTGGCGCAGACGACGCTGCTGCGCGTCTCGCTGCAGACGGGTCGCACGCACCAGATCCGCGTGCACCTCCAGGCGATCGGCCATCCGGTCTGCGGCGATCCGGACTACGGGAGCGCCGGCCGCTTCGGCCTCACGCGCCAGTTCCTGCACGCCGCGCGCCTCGCCTTCCCGCATCCCGTCACCGGCGAGCCGGTCGACGTGACGTCGCCGCTGCCGGCGGACCTCGCCGGCGCGCTCGTGGCGGCCGCCGCCGCGTAGCGCGATGCCGGCGCTTCAGCGCTGCTCGAAGCGGTGGTCCTCCCAGTCTTCGAAGGGGCGGAAGCCGACCGAGGCGTAGATCCTGTTCGAGGTCGGGTTGTCGACGTCGGTGAACAGCACGCAGCGCCGTGCGCCCGCCGCGAGCGCCCGACGGCAGGCCGCCGCCACGGCGCTGCTCGCGTAGCCGCGCCCGCGCAGCCGCGGCGGCGTGTAGACGGGGCCGATGCGCACGACCCCGGCGACCTGCGGTGCGAGCCCGACCATCGATACCGCACCGCCGTCGTCCCAGACGAGCAGCCCGCACCGGCCATCCGCGCATCGACCGACCGCTCCGCCATCCCGCGCTCCGCCAGGCCGAGCTCCTCGTCGAACGCCCGCTGCCACGCGATCAGCAGCGCGCGCTGCTCCGTGCTCGCGAGTCGCAGTTCGCCCGCGGCGGGACGCGGCGGCTGCGTGACCTGCGACAGCGCGTGCATCTGCTCGCGCATGTGGCAGCGCGCGCGGCCCCGGGTGCGACGCGCCCACGCGACCGCAACCGCACGCGCCGTGGCGACCTTCCCGCAGACACCGGCGAGGGCGGGATCCTCCGACAGCCAGAGCGCGACGAGCGCGTCCGCCGTGTCGTCGTCGAGGTCGCAGGCCAGCATCGGACCCGGGGGCGTGCGCAGCGCAGCGCCGCGCACCTCGCCGCCGTCGTCGAGGACGTAGGCGAACGGCCCGGTGGCGGCGTAGCGGCCGCGCCGCGCGTGCTCGAGCACGGTCGCCAGGATGTTGCGCTCGACCGCGGCGGCGAGGAACGGCGCCACGCGCTCGACGAACTCGTCGAGGTCGCGGGTGACGACGATGCGCATGAGGGAAGGATGCCCGCCCTCGCGTGGACCTCACCGCGATCGCGACGAAGCGGTCGATCGCGACGGCTCGCGCCGGGCATCGCGGCTTCGGCAGGGCGAGGAGCGGCGGGGCGGCCCGTCCAAAGGCTGCCCCGCCAACGCCCGCTGCGCGAGGCGGGCCCACCGGAGGTAGGGGAAGGGCGGGCCCGTCCCGCACGACCTCCAAACGAAGGCCGCCACGAAACCTTGCGTAAACTGACCGCTCGATGTCAAACGACCCCACCGGGGTCTGCGACGCGGTCCTGCCCGGCCTCCGCGGCCGGGTCCCGCCTCGTGCCGGTGGGATGCACCCTCACGCAGCGTCAATCAAGGAGCAGGACCCATGGCCCAAGTCGGGATCAGAGAGCTGCTGGAGGCCGGCGTGCACTTCGGCCACCAGACCCGCCGCTGGAATCCGAAGATGCGCCGCTTCATCCACGGCGAGAACGGCGGCATCTACGTCATCGACCTGCTGAAGACCGAGCAGCTGCTGCGCCAGGCACAGGAGTTCGCGTCCCAGGTCGCGCACAAGGGCGGCACCGTGCTGTTCGTCGGCACGAAGAAGCAGGCCCGCGACGCCGTCAAGAGCGCGGCGGAGGCGTCCGGCATGCCGTACGTCAACCACCGCTGGCTCGGTGGGCTGCTGACGAACTTCCAGACGATCAACCAGCGCATCAAGCGCCTGCACGACCTCGAGCGCTACGAGGCAGACGGCCAGCTCGCGCTGCTGCCGACGCGCGAGCGCATGGCGGCGCTCGCCGACCTCACCAAGCTCCGCGCGAACCTCGGCGGCGTCAAGCACATGACGCGTCCGCCGAACGCGATGGTCGTCATCGACCTGAAGGTCGAGGAGATCGCCGTTCGCGAGGCGCAGCGCCTGCGGATCCCGATCATCGGCCTCGTCGACACCAACTGCGACCCGGACGGCATCGAGTACGTCATCCCGGGCAACGACGACGCGATCCGCTCGTGCGCGCTCATCATCAATGCGATCGGCGATGTCGTCGGCGAGGGCTCCGCCGTGTTCCGCGCTCAGGAGGAGCAGGCGCGCAAGGAGGCCGAGGAGGCCCAGCGGGCCGCCGCCGAGGCACGCGCCCAGCGCGAGGCGGAGGAGAAGCAGGCCCGCGAGGCGGCCGAGCGCGAGGCCGCAGCGGTCGCGAAGGCAGCCGCGGAGGCCGCCGCTCCGCCGGTCGCCGAGGAGCCGGCGGCCACGCCGGTCGCCGCCGTCGCAGCGGCGCCGGCAGCGCCATCCGCCGCAGCGGCGAAGCCTGCCGCCGCAGCGAAGCCTGCCGCCGCACCGAAGCCGGCCGCGGTGGCCAAGCCCGCGGCTGCGGCCAAGCCTGCCGCACCGAAGAAGGCGAAGGCCAAGCCCACGGCGCCGAAGAAGGAGGCAGCGGCCCCGGTCGCACCGGCCGCCGCGGCACCTGCGGAGCCCGCCCCCGAGGCCGCCGCCGTGGCCAGCACCGAAGCGCCCGCCGCGCCGGAGGCGGCGGCCGCGACCGAGACAGAGGACGCGAAGTGAGCAACATCGCTGCGAAGGACGTCAAGGCCCTGCGCGACCTGACCGGCGCCGGGATGATGGACTGCAAGCGGGCGCTCGTCGAGACCGACGGCGACGCCGACGCGGCGCTCGAGCTGCTGAAGGTGCAGCTCGGCAACAAGATCGCCAAGCTCGGCGCCCGCGAGGCGTCCGAGGGCACCGTGCAGTCCTACATCCACGCCAAC
>DASXCR010000196.1:0-7465 GCA_036491075.1 Solirubrobacteraceae bacterium | reverse complement strand
CGTGCTCGTCGCGAACGCGCGGTGGGTGAAGTGGCGATGGAAGCCGACCGTGATGCCGAGGCCGGTGACGACGTACATCAGCGCGAAGACGACGAAGTCGTGCCAGTGCAGGAACTGCGCCCACGCCTGCCAGACGACGATACCCAGCATGAGCACCGGGACGACGGTGACGATCCCCGTCGCGATGCGGTCGGCCATCTCGTTGCGGCACGGTTCGACATCCTGCGCGGTCGGCGCGTGGGCACCCGCCGCGCTGGCGTCCTGGCCGCCCGCGGCGTGTGCCGACGACCCGGCTTCCTGCGCGCTCGCGGCGCTCTGCATCGCGTCCCTTTCGTCAGTTGCGAGTCACCAGGCCGGTCAGACCGCGGCGCCCGTCGGCGAACCGTAGCGAGTCGCACGTAGGCATCGGATAAACGTCGGCGTCGGACATCCGTCCGCCCGGGCGCCGCGTCGCCCGCCGCTGGGGGACTGCTAGAACATCGCGATGGCGCTGCGCGAGGCACGATGACGAGCGCACCCAGCTTCCCGGCCGCCGGCGCGCCGCTGTGGCGACAGGTCGTGGCCTTCCTTTCGGACGCCGCGCTGCAGGACGGACCGCCGGCGCTCGAGGACCTGCGACTGTCGCTCGGCGACGCGGTGAGCACGCTCGAGGATCGCTTCGAGCTGCTGTGCGAGCGGCTCGCGCTCGAGCCGCTCGAGGGGGTCGTTCTCGCCCTGACGGCGTTCTCGGACATCTCGCCGGAGCTCGGGACGCTGCTCGCGTCGACCGGGCACGGCGCCACGGGCGCCGTGGCCACCACGCGCACGACCCCGCGCGTCGTCGCGCGGCTGCTCGCCGGCGGCGGCTACTCGGAGGGGCGCGTCTACCGCACGCTCGATGCGCGCGGACGGCTTCGGCGCGCCGGCGCCATACGCATGGTGGAGCCGTCGACCGATGGCCCGATCGTCGACGGCCCGATCGCCTGCGCCGCCGCGGTGGCCACCTTCCTGCTCGCGGCCGACGTCCACGACCCGACGTCCGCGGGACGGCTGCGGCGACTGGATCCGCCCGATCTGCCGCTCGGACGCGACGAGGTGGTCGCGCGATTGCGCCAGCTGATCGCGCTCGCGGACGGGCCGACCCCGTTCCTGCACGGTCCGGACGCCGACCTGCTGCTCGCGGCTGCCGGCGGCGGCGGGTTGCTGCTGGTGGCCGCGAGCGAGCTGTCCGATCCGCTGCTGTGCCTCGACGCGGCCGTCGCGAGCACGCTCGAGCAGCGCGTGCTCGTCGTCGACCAGCTCGACGCCGTCGAGCCCCGCGAGGCCGGCAGGCTCGCGGGCCGGCTCGCGGACCTGCCGCGCCCGCTGCTGCTCGGTCACGGCCCGCGCGACCTGGGAGCGCTCGAGGAGATCGCGCTGACCGAGGTCCGCGTCCCGGCGCCCTCCCACGAGGAGCGCGTCGCCGCCTGGACGGCGGGACTCGGCGAGATCGAGGGGCTCGACGAGGTGGCGGCGCTGCACCGGCTCCCGATCGCCCGCATCGACGACTCGATCCGCGACGTCGTCGCGACCGTCGCCACGACCGGTGTCGGTCCCGACGCGGCCGGCCTCGCCGACGCCGCCCGCCGCGCCTCGGCGGCGCGCCTCGGCGAGACGGCGCAGCGCATCGCGGGCGATCTGAGCTGGGAGGACCTCGTGCTGCCACCGCGCCCGCTCGCCGTGCTGCGCTCGCTCGGGGCGTTCATGCGCCACCGCGAGCGCGTCCTCGGCGAGTGGGGATACGCGCGCCGCGCGGGCGGGTCGCGGGGGATGGTGGCGCTCTTCACCGGCGAGTCCGGCACGGGCAAGACGATGGCCGCGCTCGTGGTCGCGCGCGAGCTCGGGCTCGAGCTCTATCGCGTCGATCTCTCGACGATGGTCTCGAAGTGGATCGGCGAGACCGAGCGCAACCTCGATCGCGTGTTCAACGCGGCGACGGGCTCCAGCGCGGTGCTGTTCTTCGACGAGGCCGATGCGATGTTCGGCAAGCGCTCGGCGATCGGGGACGCGCGGGACCGCTACGCGAACATCGGCGTCTCCTACCTGCTGCAGCGCCTCGAGCAGCACGAGGGTGCGGTCATCCTGGCGACGAACCTGCTGGGCAACATCGACACCGCGTTCCTGCGCCGCTTCACCGCAGTGGTCGAGTTCCCGTTCCCCAACGCCGCGCAGCGACGGCTGCTGTGGGACCGTCTGATCCCGGCCGACGCACCCGTCGAGGCCGACATCGACCGCGACTTCCTCGCCGAGCGCTTCGAGCTGTCCGGCGGAGCGATCCGCAACGTCGCCCTCGCCGCGGCCGTGATCGCCGTCGACGACGGCGCGCGGATCGCCATGCGACACCTCGTCCGGGCGGTCGCGCTGGAGTACGCGAAGCTCGGCCGCCTCACCGTCGAGGCGGACTTCGGTCGCTTCCACGAGCTCGTGCGGTCGATGTGAGGGCTCGCGTCTGCCTGTTCGTCCACTTCTTGGGGTGATCGCGGAGCGACCGGTATCCATCCGCTGCGCGAGGGCGTAGCGTGGCGGTATGCCCGACGGCCCGATCCCCGTGCCCCGGCGGCCCCCGCCTCCGCCGCCGCCACGACCCGCGCTGCGCGTGGTGCCCCCGCCACCGCCGCCGCGCCCCGGCGCGCGGCCCTCGCCGCCACCGCTGCCGCCGCGGCCGGGCAGCGGCCCTCGCGCCGCGCCGCCGCTGCCGCCGCGTCCGGCATCACGCGGGGCCATGGCACCCACGCCGCCCCCCGCTCCCGCGCCACCGGCCGCCGTCGACGGCAGGCTCGTCAACCCGGAGATCTTCAGCGTCCTGGAGCGCTACAAGCAGGCCGATCGAGGAGCCGTCTCGAAGGGCTTCGGGAGGATGTTCTCGACGCGGCCCGGCGCCGCCGCGATCGCTCCGACAGCCGCCGCTACCCCGCAGCAGCTGCAGGCCGCCGGCACGACGATCGGCCTCGTCTCGCAGGTCGCCGACATCACCGCGAAGATCGCGGTCCTCGACGCGACCTCGGCCGGCGCGACCAAGTCCCAGCAGGAGGCCGCCGCCAACCGCGCCCGCGCCGCGGTCTGGGAGAAGTCCGGCGTCCCCGTCGACATGCGGCCGCTGCGCAGCGGCGTCCTCGGCGCCGAGGTCTCGGCGAACCGCGCGGCCTTCCAGGAGGAGCGCGTGCGGGCGCGTGCCGTCGCCGCGGAAGCGGCCGACCGGCGCGACCGCGCCCTCGTGACGAAGGAGCGCGCGCTCAAGGCCTCCCTGCCCGAGGAGGACGCCGGCGAGGCCGTCCCGGGGTGGACCCTGATGGGCGTCCTCGGCGGCGCCGTGCCGGAGATCACGCTCCAGCAGGCGATCGAGCTGTCCGCCGGCGGCGCGCAGTTCGGATACGCCGCCTGGGCTCACGGCCGCTCCGCGGACGACGCGCTCGTCAAGCCGCTCGGGATCGCCTCGAGCGCCCTCGGCGGCGCCGTCTCGATCATGACCGCGGTGATGCACCTCAAGGTCGCGGCGATGCACGGGATGGCCAGCGCGGAGCTGTCGGAGATCGGCAGCTCGGAGCGCGACCGCGATCGCGCCCGCGACATCGCGATCGGGGGCGCCGCCGAGGTCGCCGCGTTCAAGGCGGCGATCGCGTCCGGGAAGTCCGTCGGGTCGACGCTCAGCGCGATGGGGAGCTTTCTGTTCGCGACGCCGGCCGGCCCGATCCTCAAGATCGTCGGCGCCGCGATCGGCGCCGCGGTCACCGTGGTCAGCGTCACCAAGGACAGCTACCAGGCGGGCCAGGTCGTCGAGAAGGAGTTCGAGGCGCAGTACCACGGCGACGCCGAGGAGTCCGCCGAGTACGTCCTGCGCTACGGCGGCGAGCAACGGGCCGAGAACCTGCTGCGCAAGGCGCGCGGAGGAGACGTCGCGGCGCTGCAGGCAGTGCAGGTCTTCGGGATCTCGCAGGCCGATCTCGACGGGACCCCCGATAACGCCAAGTTGCGCGCGAAGATCATCAAGCACCAGGGCGTCGCCACGAAGAACGTCGGCACGCGGATCAGCGAGGGCGTCTCCGGTCTCGGCGTCGGCGAGTACTTCTCGGACTCGGGCGGCGCGATGGTGCAGCACTACCGCGCCGACATCGCCGAGCGCACGGCGCGGGCGAAGGACGAGATGCTCTACGGCGAAGGCGTCACGGGAGCGCGCCACAACATGACGAAGGTCCGCGCGAAGGCGTTCTTTCGCACCGGTCCCCAGGTCGACGAGGAGCGCAGGGCGCAGCTCGAGATCCTCAAGATCAAGATCGCCAAGCGCAACCACGGGCTCGACCCGAAGACGCTCGAGCTCGTCACGGCGCTGCTGCAGCCGCAGTCGTACTACCAGCGCCTCAAGGAGGACGCCAAGCGCAAGGCCGGGTACGTGAAGCTCTACGGACCCGGTACGAGCATCTCGAGCCCGAGCTGATCGCGGGCGGCGCCGCGCGCCGCCGCCGGCGGGTCAGCTGAAGCTGGCCCCGGTCTTCGCCTTGAGCTCGGCGATCTCGAGCGCCAGCGCGTCGACGACCTCGTTGAGGTCGGAGACGGCGCTGTAGTCGCCGTCGCGCAGCAGCTGCGTCGCGGCGCGGGCCTCCTCCAGGCCCTCGCCGATGCGGTCGAGCGCGGATTCGATCGTGCTGACGTCCATGGGCGGCAGGCTACCGGGCGCCGCCGGACCCGGCCGGGCGCCCGCACCTCGCCCGGCACGCGCGATCGCTACGCGGCCAGTGCCGTCTCGAGGTTGCAGCGCGCGCGCACGATCAAGGACTTCGTCGCGGGCACGGTCGTGTCGAGCGCGCGGGCGGTCTCGGCGTGCGTGCGACCGTCGAACTCGCGCATGACGAGCGCGATCCGCTGGCGCTCGGGCAGGCGGCCGATCTCGGCGACGATCTGGCGCATCTCGTCGGCCTCGGCGAAGCAGCGCGCCGGATCGGACTCCGACGACACCGCGCGCATCCCGATCTCGTCGTCGTAGACGTCCGAGCGCTGGGGCGCGCGCAGCGCGTCGAGCGCGCGGTTGCGGACGATCATGTACAGCCACGGCCGCAGCGCCATCGGACGGTCGGTCACGCGCAGCCCGCGATACGCGCGGATGAACGCATCCTGGACGATGTCGTCCGCGTCGTGCCCGGTCGTGCCCAGCATCCGCCGCGCGAACGCGGTCAGGGCGCTGCGGTAGCGGTCGTGGATCTCGGTGAAGGCGGCGTCCTCGCCGCGGCGGAAGCGCAGGACGAGCTGGTCATCGGTGAGGCGTGCGGGCGGCGGGGCGATCATCGGGGGCTCCTTGGGTGGGTCTACGTGAGCACAATCCCCTGACGCGATCGCGTTGCCCTCGACCCCTGGGTCACACCTCTCCCACTTGGGTGTGAGGTAGCTCCACCCAGGGTGGGTTGTTCTCGCGAACGACGCTCGATGTGGCAAGCTCAGAGGCGATGCAGAAGGCCGATCTCTCACCGCTCTCCGCGCACGCCGCGACGCCCGCCGAGCTGCGCGAGCGGATCGAGGCCGAGCGCGAGGGCACGCCGTTCCTCGTGCTGCGCGACGGCGACGGCGCGCAGCGGCTGTTCGTGCTCGAGCCGCAGCTGCGCCGCGTCGCGATCGGCCGCAGCCTCGGCAACGACGTCGCGCTCGTCTGGGACACCGAGGTGTCGCGCCTGCACGTCGAGCTCGAGCGCCTCGGCGACGAGTGGACCGCCGCCGACGACGGCCTGTCGCGCAACGGGTCGTTCGTCAACGCCCAGCGCATCTCCGGCCGCCACCGGCTGCGCGACGGCGACGTGCTGCGCATCGGCCGCACCCAGATCGCCTTCCGCGTGCCCGAGGCCTCGGAGTCCAACCCGACCGTCGCCGCCGGCAGCCGCGCCGAGCTGCCGACGCTGAGCGTCACGCAGCGCGCGGTGCTCGTCGCGCTGTGCCGTCCCTACAAGGACACCGAGCTCGCCACGCCCGCGACCAACCAGCAGATCGCCGACGAGCTGTACCTGTCGGTCGACGCCGTCAAGGCGCACCTGCGCACGCTGTTCGGCTTCTTCGGCGTCGAGCACCTGCCGCAGAACCAGAAGCGCTCGTACCTGGCGATGCGCGCGCTGCAGGACGGCGTCGTCGCGCGCCGCGACCTCTGACGACCGGCTACGGGTAGAAGCGCACGCGCTGGATCGCGCTGTTGTTCAGCAGCGTCAGCCAC
Source organism: Solirubrobacteraceae bacterium (assembly GCA_036491075.1). Taxonomy (GTDB): domain Bacteria; phylum Actinomycetota; class Thermoleophilia; order Solirubrobacterales; family Solirubrobacteraceae; genus CADCVQ01. Next base: position 1,260 of record DASXCR010000196.1, on the reverse strand, counting down.
AGCGCGTGGCCGTTCGTCACGTCGATCGCGTACGGACGGCTGCCCGTGCGGATCCGCTCGCGGACCTTCAGGCGCTTGGGGTCGACGCGGATGAGCTGGTTGGCGGCCTCCGAGGTCACCCACACCGAGCCGCCGCCGACCGCGACGCGCGTCGGCGCGAAGCCGAGCCGGATCTTCTTCGTCTGGAACGTGTGCGGGTTGATCCGCGTCAGCGCGTCGTCGTCGCCGTCGGCGACCCAGACGGCGTGCTGACCGACGGCGATGCCGTTCGGCTTGCGGCCGACCGCGATGACCCGGGTGCTCGTGACGTCCTTCGCATCGATGCGCACGACGCTGTCGCGGAAGCTGTTGGTCACCCACACGGCGCCTTCGCCGACGGCCATGTCCTGCATCCCGCCCGTGATCGGGATCGCCTGCTGCCCGGGGCCGCCGGGATCGATCCGGTCGACGGTCTCCAGCTGCGACGGGTCGCGCGGCTTGTTGCGCAGGCCGACCCACACGGCGTCCTCGCCGGCGGCGATGCTGAACGCCTGTCCCGGGAACGACAGCGTCGTCGCGGCGCCGGTGCGCTCCAGGGACTTCGCGCTGATCCGCGTCAGCGTCGAGCGCAACGCCTTGACCGCCCAGATCGAGCCGAACCCCGCGGCGACCCCGGTCCCGCCGACGCCGATGCCGATCCGCTTCACCGGGTTGCCGGTCGTCGCGTTGGCCACGACGACCTTGCCATCCGAGCCGCTGAGCACCCACACGAGCCCGTGGCTGATCGTGATGCCGTTGGGCCGCGTGGCGATGGCGATCTGCGGATCGACCTTCGACGCGCCGGACGCCGGTGGCGGGGCGGTCGTGGTGCGATCGGCGCTCGCCGGCTTGTCCCCGCCGCCCGACAGCAGCACCGCGGCCAGGACGCCCGCGACGACCACGAGCGCCCCGAGCAGCGCGACCGGTCGGCGAACGAACCCTCCGAGGCCGCCGCTGCCGGCGACCTCTCCGGTGACGGCGGTCTCGCCGAGGCCGAGGCCGAGCCCGACGCCGCGCGTCGCATCGGGCGACGCGTGCGTCTCGCCCTCGTGCGACGGCATGCTCACCCGCGCCGTCGGCAGCGTCTGCGGCGTGCCCTCCGGCGCCGCCTCGCCGCGCGCGACGTTGCGCTCGGGCCCCGTCGCGCCGCTGCGCCCGGCCGCCGCGAGCGCCGCGCGACCGAGGTCGCCGGCCGACGGGTAGCGGTCGGCCGGGTCCTTCGACAGCGCCCGCTCCACGACG
>DASXCR010000195.1:0-13057 GCA_036491075.1 Solirubrobacteraceae bacterium | reverse complement strand
CGCCACGACGCTGGCCGGTCTCGGCGCGACCCGCTATGCGGCCGAGGCCGCGGCCCACGCGTCTGCGGCGTTCGCGCACGAAGGACGCGAGGACGGCGCGCGGCGCGCGGCGGCGCGCAGCCACGAGCTGCAGCCCGCCGGCCAGGGCGCGCCGCCGATCTCGATCGACGGCCTCGATCGGGCGGTGATCGACCTCACGCCGGGCGAGACCCAGCTCGTCGAGCTCGCCGCACGCCCGGCTCACGAACGCCGAGCTCGCCGACCGCCTGATCCTCTCGACACGCACCGTCGAGACCTACATCTACCGCGCGATGCCCAAGCTCGGCGTCAACGACCGGCGGGACTTCCGCCACCCTGCGTAGGCCCGCGGCAAGATCAGTACCCAAGTACGTACGACGCCTGCGTACCACGTCGGCACGCTTGCGTTCATCCGCCGCCCGCAGCCGAATGGAGAGCCAGATGTCGACCCAACTGTCGGTCCCCACGACCACGGAGAAGACCCACCACAACGGGATGTTCGTCGCGCTGGTCCCGTGGGTCCTGTTCACCGTTGTCGCCGAGCACGGGACGCTGAAGGCCGCGTCGATCATCACCCTCGTCGTCGCGATCGCGATCGCACTGCCCAGCATCCGCGCCCGTGAGCCGAAGATCATCGAGCTCGGCGGGATCGTCGCGTTCTTCGCGTTCGCCATCGTCGCCTTCACCGCCGACGGCTCGACCGCGGAGTGGCTCACGCGCTACGCGCGCGCCGTCGCCGCCGGTCTGCTGGCCGCGATCGCGCTGGGCTCGCTGCTGTTCGTCCCCTTCACCGAGCAGTACGCGCGCGCCGAGCTGCCCCGGGAGTACTGGTCCTCGCCGGTCTTCAAGGCGCTCAACCGCCGGCTGACGCTGCTGTGGGCCGGCGTCTTCGCCGCGATGGTCCCGTCGCACGTGATCGCCGGGACGCTTGACTCCACTCCCGCGAACATCGTCTTCAACTGGGTGATCCCGATCGGTCTGGTCCTGCTCGGCCTGAACCGCACGCAGGCGATGGCGAACACGAAGGCCGCGGCATGAACCTCCGCGCGAGCCAGCTGCTGCGGATCCGCAAGCTCTGGATCGTCCCGATCGTCATCGTCGGGATCGTCGTCGCCCTGACGGCGTCGATCTACTTCGGCTCCGTCGTCGACCCGGTCGGCCACATGCACGGGCTGCCGGTGATGGTCGTCGACCAGGACTCTGGACCGGCGGGCGGCAAGATCGTCGCCGCGCTGCAGTCGCCGTCTCCCGTGACGAGCCGGCTGAAGCTCCAGCCGGCCTCGCTGCAGCACGCGCAGGACGTCATGGACCGCGGAGGCGCGTTCGCGACGCTCGTGATCCCCGCGGGCTTCAGCACGGCGCCCGCACGCGTCCAGGTGCTGGAGAACAGCCGTCTCGGGTCGCTCGGCGTGAACCTCGCGGTCGGGGTGCTGACGCCGGCGACGGCGAAGATCTCGCCGAAGACCGTCGTGACCCCGACGCAGTACCGGCCGCTGCCGTCGCACTCGGCGCTCGGGTTGTCGGCGTTCTACGTGTCGCTGCTGGCGATCATGGCCGGCTTCCTCGCGGCGACGATCATCAACTCGTCGATCGACGGCGCGTTCGGCTACGCGACCACCGAGCTCGGGGGGCGCTGGAGCCAGCGCCGCCCGCTGCCGGTCAACCGGCGCCAGACGCTGCTGACGAAGTGGGCCGTCGCGGTCGTGGCCGCGCCGATCCTGACCGCGATCGTGCTCGTGATGGCGGTCGGCGTGCTCGGGATGTACGCGCCGAACGTGGTCGAGCTGTGGCTGCTGCTCACGCTCGCCGCGATGATGGTCTCGTTCGGAACGCTGGCGCTGCTCGCGGCGTTCGGCTCGGTCGGCCAGATGCTCGCGATGGTGCTGCTCGTGTACCTGTCGCTGGCGTCGTCGGGCGGGACGGTGCCGATCGACGCGCTGCCGGGCCTGTTCAAGGTCGTCGGCCATGTCGAGCCGCTGCGCAACGTGCTCGCGGGCGCCCGGGCGATCGTGTACTTCGGCGGGCGCGGCGACGCGGGGCTGACGAGCTCGGTGATCGTGATCGCGCTCGAGCTCGTGTTCTGGGCCGCCGTCGGGTTCGGCGTGACGAGTTGGTATGACCATCGCAAGCTCTACCGCCTGTCGCCGGAGATGCTCGAGGTCGTGCACCGCGCGATCGACGAGCGGCTGACGCCGGCGGGCGCGGGCGCGGCGGTGGACTGACGTCGAGCCCTGGCTCGCCGATCGCCGCCGGGCTGGGGCGCCGCGAGCGAGCGGGGATCCCGCAGGGGGCGCCCGACATGGGCTCACCCCAGCGGGCGCGGGCCTGACACCCAGCACGGGCTCTCCGTGGCCGCGCCGTCAGCGGCCGTCGAGGTGCCGCGCCGTGCGATCGAGCGCGCTGCGCCACGCGTCGGCGCGCGCCGGGGCCCCCGCGGCCGCGGCCACGGCGTCGGTGCCCCACGAGCTGATGACGCGGATCCCGTGCAGGGCGTTCGTCAGCCACGCCTCCCGTCCGCCGAGCTCGGGCGGATGCGGCGCACGGCAGTCGACCGGCACGCCCCTTTCGTGCGCGGTCTCGAGCAGCAGCCGGCGCGTCACGCCGGGCAGCGTCGCCTCCGCCGGCGTCGTCCAGAGGACGTCGCCCTCCCACCAGAAGAGGCTGTCCAGCGCGCCCTCGACGAGCCGTCCCTCCCCGTCGCGCAGCATCTGCTCGTCCATCCCGGCGGCGACGGCCCTGGCGCGCAGCGCCAGCAGCAGCTCGAGGTCGGGCCCCTTGACCCGGGGACTCGTGCGCGGGTCGCCGGGCGGGCCGAGCAGCACGCGCGCCTCGCGCAGCGCGGGACGGGCGGGCCGCAGTCGCAGGCGCAGCTGCGACCCGTCCGCACCTGCGCTGCGCTCGCGTGCGCGCGGTTGCGCCGCGCGCACGCGGCGGGTCTCGAGCTCGCCTGGGGACACCGCCTCGACCCGGGGAAACCAGCGTCCCGCGCGCGGCAGCGCGGCCGTCACGTCCGCTCGGAAGTCCGCGATGACGCCGGTGTCGAACCCGAGCTCGTCGCACCAGCCGCCGAAGCGCTCCCAGTGCGCGTCGCAGCCGCGCACCATGCCGTCGCACACGAGGAACGAGTCCGCCGCGAGCAGCGCGACGGGCGGTGGTTCGGGCCCGAGCGGTCGCAGCCCGTCCTCGGTCCAGCGCAGGACGGTGTCGTGGTGGGCGGGTTGCACGGTCGCTCGCGCGGGCGCCTGCGGCGAGGCGGGCCCGGAGGTGCCACCGTAGCGCGCGGCGCACGGTTCGCAGCGACATACGCTGTCGACCGCGTGGCGACCCTGCTGATCGACAACTACGACTCGTACACGTTCAATCTCTATCAGCTGCTCGCCCGCGTGACCGGCGAGGAGCCGGTCGTCGTGCGCAACGACGAGATCGCCTGGGACCGGCTCGCCGCAGAGCCCTGGGACCGCATCGTCATCTCGCCCGGCCCGGGGCGCCCCGACCGCGCGCAGGACCTCGGCATCTGCCTCGACGCGCTGGCGCAGGACGACGTCCCGCTGCTCGGCGTGTGCCTCGGCCATCAGGGTCTCGCGCACGTCCGGGGGGCCCGCATCGCCCGGGCTGAGGAGATCGTGCACGGTCGCATCAGCCCGGTCTTCCATCGGGGCGAGGGGCTCTTCAGCGGGATCCCGCAGGGCTTTCGCGGCGTCCGCTACCACTCGCTGATCGTCGAGCCCGGGCTGCCGGCGCGGCTCGAGGCGATCGCGTGGGCGGACGACGGCACGATCATGGCGATTCGCGACCGGCTGCGGCGGGCGTGGGGGGTGCAGTTTCATCCCGAGTCGGTCGGAACCGCGCACGGCGAGCGCCTGATCGAGAACTTCGTCGCGCTGACGCCGCCGGCCCGCCGCGGCCCGCCGCGCGCGGCGCTGCACACGACGGCCATCTCGGGCGGCCGAGCACCGCTTCAGAGCACGAACGCCGTGTGCTTCAGCCACCGCGTCGTCGATGGCGTCCCCGACGCCGAGCGCGCCTTCTGCGCCCTGTTCGGCGATCGCGAGGCGGCCTTCTGGCTGGACTCGAGCCTCGTGGACCCCAAGCTCTCGCGGTTCTCGTTCCTCGGCGCCGCGCTCGGCGGGCTCGGCGCGCAAATCCGCTACCGGGTCGACGAGCGCCAGGTCACCGTGACGCGCGCCGGCGCGAGCGAGCAGCACGACGAGACGCTGTTCGCGTACCTATCGCGCGAGCTCGCCCGCCTGCACAGCGCGAGCCCGCAGCTGCCGTTCGACCTCAACGGCGGCTTCGTCGGCTATCTCGGCTACGAGCTGAAGGCCGACTGCGGCGCGACCGCAGCGCACCGCGCGGAGCTCCCCGACGCGTTCCTGCTGCTCGCCGACCGCCTCGTCGCGATCGATCACGAGCTCGGGCAGACGCACCTGCTCGCGCTGTCGGACGCAAGCGCCACGCAGGTCGCGGACGCCGAGCGCTGGCTGCACGAGACGGCGGTGGCGCTGGCCTCGCTGCCCCCGCTCGAGCCGCCCCCCGAGGCACCGCCCGGCACGCCGGCGCCGGTATTCGAACTCGCGCGCGGACACGCGCATCACCTCTCCAACGTCGAGGCGTGCAAGCGGCTGCTGGAGGCGGGGGAGAGCTATGAGATCTGCCTGACCAACCGGCTCGAGCTGCCCGCGCCGCGCGACACGTTCGGCCTGTACCGGGTGCTGCGCCGCCTCAATCCCGCTCCCTACGGGGCCTACCTGCGCCTGCCCGAGGCCGCCGTGCTCAGCTCCTCGCCCGAGCGCTTCCTGCGCGTGCGGCGCGATCGCTCCGTCGAGGCGAAGCCGATCAAGGGCACGGCCGGCCGCCGCGCCGCGCCGCGCGACGACGCCGCCTCGCGCGACGCGCTGCTCAGGAGCGCGAAGGATCGCGCCGAGCACCTGATGATCGTCGACCTGCTGCGCAACGACCTCGGTCGCGTGTCGCAGATCGGCAGCGTCCACGTCGCCAAGCTCATGGACGTCGAGAGCTACGCGACGGTCCATCAGATGGTCTCGACGATCCGCGGCCTGCTGCGCGACGACGTCGATCTCGCCGACCTGCTGCGCGCGACGTTCCCCGGCGGTTCGATGACGGGCGCCCCGAAGCTGCGCACGATGGAGATCATCGACTCGCTCGAGGGCGCCGCGCGCGGCGTCTACTCGGGCGCGCTCGGCTACCTCGCGCTCAACGGCACAGCCGACCTCAGCATCGTCATCCGCACGCTCGTCGCGACCGAGCGGGGCGCGACGATCGGCTCCGGCGGCGCGGTCGTGATGCTCTCAGACGCCGACGACGAGTACGACGAGATGCTGCTCAAGGCACAGCCGCTGCGCGACGCGGCGACGGTCAGCGGGCTCTGCGCGGGCGCGCCGCCCGACCCTCCGCCGGACGCCGTGCAGGCGGCCGCGGCCGGTGCGCCACGCAACGCGCTCAGGAGCCGATCAGGACGGGGGTGCCCACCGGCACCCGCGCGAACAGCTTGATGACGTCGGGGACGTGCATGCGGATGCAGCCGTGCGATGCGCGCGTCCCGATCGACGCGTCCTCGCCGGTGCCGTGGATGCCGACCCCGTCGGCGAGCCCCATCCAGCGCGCCTTCAACGGGTTCGCGGCGCTGCCGCCCTCGACCGTCGTGCCGCCAAGCTCGCCGGCCCAGGGGCTGTTCGGGACCGACCAGACGGGGTTGACCTGCTTGTCCTGCACGGCGAAGCGCCCGTTCGGGGTCGGATACTGCGCCTGGCCCACCGCGACCTTGTAGGTCCTCACCACCTTGAGGTTCTTGAACAGCCGCAGCGTGAACTCCGACTGGTCGACGGTGATCACGGTGCCGACGCTCTTGCGCGCCGCCGCGGCCGTGACCTTCGGCTGGACCTTCTGCAGCTTGGGCTTCAGGACGCGCCCCACGCGCGGGTCGGCGAGCGCCTTGGAGATCTGCTTCGCGAGCCCGCGGGCGTCGATGCCACGCCCGAAGGCCGAGTGCGTGACGCGGACCTTGTGCAGCGAGATGACGGCCTTGGCGTCGCGCGCCGGCCTGCCGAGGCGCTTGGCGACGCGATCGGCGAACGACTGCACCGCGTCGTGGGAGTCGGTCACCCCCAGCGCCACGTCGACGGGGGCTCCCGCCGCGCCGCGGCCGGCGTAGAGGGCGCGCCGCGCCGTGAGCTGCGCATCGAAGGCGACGTTCGCGTCGGAGGTCTTGAGCTTGAAGAGCAGGTCGGCCGCCTGCACGGTGACCGTGCCATCCTCGAGGCGCGCGCGCAGCGCCTCGAGCCTCTGGGCGGCCTGGTCGGTCGTGAGGCCCGACAGGTCGACGCCGGCAGCGCTGACCCCGGCGGCGATCGGCTCGGTAGCAAGCGGCGGCGTGGCAGCCGCCGGCGTTGCGGCGAGCGCCAGCGCGGCGGCGCAGCAGAGGACCAGGATGCGCCGGAGGATCACAAGCTCACTGTACCCCGGCGTTCGGCGCGGTTACGCCGCTTCGCGCGCCGGGATCGCTGCTGCAAGCCGCCGTTCACGGCGGCCGCCGCCCGAGCAAGCACAGTGGCCGTGCGCCGTACCGGCCCCGGCACGGCTGCCAAGGTTTCCCGGTCGCCCGCGACCACGCTGTGACGTCCCCGGCCGAGACCTCGCGACCGTGCGCCGGCGTCGCCGGCGCGGACCTCCGTGACCGCCCGGTTCGAGTCCGTCCGCAGGACTTGCCACCGTGTGGGCCATGTTCGTGAAAGACCTGCAAGAGGGCATCGACGTCGACGTCGTGCTGGTCGTCCGCGAGGCTGAGCTGCGCACGACGCACGACGGCGGTCAGGAGCTGTGTCTGGCGCTCGGCGACCGCTCGGGCTCGCTGCGGGTGCTCGTCTGCGAGGACGTCGCGCAAACGGCCGCGCTGGCGACCGTGGGCGCACCGCTGCGCGTCCGCGGAACGGTGCGCCGCGCCGGGGCCGACGGCCTCGAGCTGAGGCCGGCGAGCCTCGCGCTCGCGGCGGCGGGGTCCTACCTCGAGGCGGACCTGCACGACGGGCCGCCGCGCTCCGCCGCGTTGATGGAGGCCGATCTGCGCGAGCTGGTCGGCACCGTCCAGAACCCCGACCTGCGCCGCCTGCTCGATGCCGTCTTCGGAGCGCGCGCTGCGACCTGGCAGCGCTATCGCAGCGCCCCCGCGGCGAAGCGCTTCCACCAGGCCTACCGCCACGGCCTGCTGGAGCACTCGCTGTCGGTCGCGCAGGCGGTCAGCGCGATCAGCGCCACGTTCGGCGGCATCGACCGCGACGTGGCCGTCACCGGCGCGCTGCTGCACGACATCGGCAAGCTCGACGCGTACGCCTTCGCCGGCGCGGCGATCGAGATGACCGATGCCGGCAAGCTCCAGGGCGAGATCCCGCTCGGCTACTACCGCGTGCGCCGGCTCATCGACGACATCGACGGCTTCGACCCGGGCACGGCGGAGGCGGTCCTGCACATCATCCTCAGCCACCACGGCAGCCTGGAGCACGGCAGTCCGGTGCTGCCGTGCACGCGCGAGGCGACGCTCGTGCACTTCTGCGACAACCTCGGCGGCCGGCTCGGGTCCTTCGACCGGCTCGAGAAGGAGCTGCCGTCCGGCGAGCGCTGGTCGCGCTATGACCGCGCGATCGGCGGCGGGGCGTACTTCGCGCCCGCGGGGGAGCAGGTGCGCGAAGCGGCCTGACGGCGCCGCGGGCGCCATCTGTGGCGTACCTCACGCGGACTGCGCGAAAAGTGCGCAAAGAGCGTCCCGGCTCAGGGCGAACGTGCGGGCCGGTGCGACGGCGGGTCGTATCGTGTCGCGCATGGCCAAGGACACGGAGAAGCTCATCCGCCAGCTCTCCCTGATCTCGTACCTCATGGCGGAGCGCCGGCCGGTGACCGCGCTCGAGATCCGGCGCGACGTCGAGGGCTACAGCACGATGAACGAGGACGCCTTCGCGCGGCGCTTCTACGCCGACCGCTCGGAGCTCGACTCGCTCGGGATCGTGCTGACCGTCGAGCGTCCCGTCGACGGGATCGCCGAGCAGGAGAACTACTCGCTGCGCCCGGAGAACTTCCACCTTCCCGCGATCGCCTTCACGGACGGTGAGCTCGCCGCGCTGCAGATGGCGCTGTCGCTGCTGGACGGCGAGTTCGCCTACGCCGAGCCGCTGCGCCTCGCGCTGCAGCAGATCTCGTGGGGTCGCGCCAACCCGCTGCGCTCCCCCGAGCAGCGGACGGTCGCGCTCGGGATCACGGCGTCGGCGGGCGGTCACGATCTCTCGCAGCGCCTGGCGAAGATCGAGACGGCGATCTTCCGCAACAAGACGATCACGTTCGACTACTACACGATGGCGCGCGACGCGACCGGGACGCGCAGGGTCGATCCATACCACCTGCTGTTCCAGGGCGGGCAGTTCTACCTCCTCGGTCACGCGCACGAGCGCAACGCGCTGCGCGTCTTCCGGCTGTCGCGGATCCAGGGCAAGGTCGCCTACGCGACGAAGTCCGAGCACGACTTCAAGGGCAGGCCCGACGACTTCGACCCGCGCGCCTACGCGAACCGCGCGGTGTGGCAGTTCGGCGACGCCGACGAGACCGCGGAGGTCTGGATCTCCGAGCGGATCGCCTGGCAGATCGAGCGCCACTTCGGCCGCTTCGGCGAGGTCCGCCCGGCCGACGGCGGCAAGCCCGGAGACGTCGTCTTCGAGACGCGCTACGCCGATCGCCGCCAGCTCGCGACCTGGGCGTTGCGCCTCGGCGAGCACGCGCGCGTCCTCGGCCCGCCCGAGCTCGAGCGGGAGCTCGCCGATCGCGTCGAGCTGCTCTACGAGCGCCATCGCGACGGCGCCGACGGCACGCGCCCCGCGCTCGAGCTGGCGCCGGCGATCGCGCCGAAGGAGCCCGACCCGGCGGCGGTCGCGTCCAACGGCGCGTCGCGGCGCACCGAGGCCGCGATCAGGCCCGAGCGGATCGCGCGCCTGGTCACGCTCGCGTCGATCCTGATCCAGGCCGGTCGCGCCGGCTTGGCGCTGCAGGCCGCCGAGGTCTGCGAGCAGATGCAGATCTCCGACGCCGAGCTGCGCGAGGACATCAACGTCCTCAACGTCGTGAACTTCGGCGGCGGCTCGTACGTCCTCTACGCGGAGATCGCCGACGACGGCCTGATCGAGGTCGATCCCGAGCCCTACTCGGACAACTTCGCGCGGCCCGCGCGGTTGCTGCCGGTCGAGGCGAAGGCGATCGTCGCCGCGATCGACCTCATCGGGGAGCACCTGCCCGAGGGGTCGCTGGCCTCGTCGCGCAAGAAGATCGTCGACGCGCTCGGCGCCGATCCGATGGAGCAGGGCCTGCACGTCGCCAACGCCGGCGGCGACGACTCGGCGATCGCGCGCCTGGCATCCGAGGCGATCATGGCGCGACGCCTGCTGCGCCTGGACTACTACAAGCCCAACGAGGACGAGTTCTCCGCGCGCGTCGTCGAGCCCTACGCGCTGATGAACGGTCGCGAGGGCTGGTACGTCGCGTGCTTCGACCCGGACCGCGGCGACGTGCGCCACTTCCGCCTGGACCGCATCCGCCACGCCGAGGTCACCGACACGACCTTCGAGCCGCGGCCCGAGGTCGACCCGGCCGCGGAGGTCGACGGCTGGCTGCGGACCGGCGAGGTCGCCGCGTCGCGGGTGGCGCGGGTGTGGGTCTCGCCGGAGCGCGCGCGCTGGGCGCGCGAGGAGCGTCGCGTCGCCGCGGAGCTGGCCGACGGCTCGGTCATCGTCGAGCTGAGCTTCAAGGGCACGGACTTCCTCGTTCGCGACGTGCTCGCCGAGGGCGGCGACGCCGCCGTGCTGGAGCCCGCCGACGCGCGCGACGCGGTGCTCGCCGCCGTGGAGCGCCTGCGCGCCCCCGCGATCCGCTGATCCGCTAGTCCAGTCCGCTCGGCGCGCTCGTTCCAACCGCTGGATCGTCGGCTTCGATCGGGTCCGAGAGGACTGTTCGCGCGCGCGAGGAAGATGGCAATCGCGCGGAGAGCGCACTTGCGCCAGGACGACCGATACGGTAGATGACCTGTCAGGGCTAGACGAGCTGTTCATCGGGTAGTCGAAGAGGGGCGTGCGTTGACGCACGGGGGAGCTACCCCTCGTATAAGGGGCGATCGATCGCCTTCAAAGAGGGAGCGCCGGGCGAGGTAGGACTCGCACCGGTGCGATCACAAACCAGCAGGGAGAACTTGCATGACCCGCAAACTTTTGGTGGTCCTCGTGACCGCGGCAGGGGCTCTCGTCATGGCGCAGAGCGCGCAGGCGTACACGACGTTGCCCGTCTGGAAATGCCGCGCGAGCCCGCTGTATGCATCGGTCAGCGGACAGAACCGCGTCGAGCCGATCGTGGCGAACGGCAACATCAACACCGCAAACGGCGGCGATCCCGATCATGCGCAGTGTGCTGACGCCGAGACCGGCGCGGGCGACACGGCGACACAGCTCGCGATCCCGCAGAACCTGATCGGCGCGGACACGACGTCGGCCAAGACCGACATCTCGCCGGAGCTCGGTCGCGCGATCCAGCAGAACGTGACCTCGACGGCCAAGGCGGAGAACCTGCAGATCGCGATCCCCGCCGGATCTCCCTCGCTGCTCGGGGTCAAGGCCGCGACGTCGAGCGCGACCGCGACCTGCAACCCGGGCTCGACGACGCCGGTGCTCAACGGGACCAGCCAGGTCGCAGACCTCACGGTCCTCGGCGCGGCGGTGCCGCTGGACGGGCTCGTCACCGCGCTGACCAACGCGCTGAAGCCGCTCGGCTTCCTCGTCAGCATCATCCCCAACGAGAAGGTGATCGGTGCCGACGGCTCGCTGACCGTGCGCGCGCTGCACGTCAAGATCATCCAGGGCAACGGCACTCCGGTGGTCGACCTCGTCGTCGCCGAGAGCAAGGTCGGCTTCAACGGGCCGGTCTGCGATCCGACCAAGCAGAACGACGGCTCCAACCCGACCGGCGTCTGCCCCAACGGCTCGGTCCTCGACCTGGCGTCGAACTACTGCGTCATCAAGGAGGGTGGGGTCACCGGTTCCGGCCAGCCCGACATCATCGTCGGCCGTCCGTTCCAGGGTCCCAGCGGCGGCACCGTCCTCGCGCTCTCGGTCGCTCGCAAGAAGTACGGGCTCAGCGCCTGCCTGGCGGGCGGCGGAGCACCCAAGTTCGCGATCGTCGGCACGAACAAAGCCGACCGCATCACGGGCACGAACGGTCCCGACCGGATCCTCGGCCGTGGCGGCAACGACAAGATCGACGGCGGTCGTGGCAACGACTGCATCGAGGGCAACACGGGCGGCGACACGCTGTCCGGCGGCCTCGGCAACGACAGGCTGTACGGCTCGACGGGCAACGACCACCTCAACGGCGGGCCGGGTACGGACTACCTGTCCGGCGGCAACGGCAACGACACGCTCAGTGCCTCGTTCGGCCGTGACCGCGTGCTGGGCGGCTCGGGCGTGGACTACATCAACATCGCGACGGCCGGCCCGGCCGCCAGCGCCGACTGCGGCTCGGGCAAGGACAAGATCCGCCTGAACCGCAACGAGACCAAGAAGATCAAGCACTGCGAGACGGTGTACATCTTCAAGGACAAGTAGCACCTGGATGACGGCGCGCGGGCGGGGCTGGCTACAGTCCCGCCCGTGAACCGCCGCGAGCAGACGATCCACCGCGACAGCGACCGCGGGCCGCGGCGCGCGCCGCGAGAGGGTGCATCCCGCTGAAGGGGCTCATCCTCTCCGGTGGCAAGGGCACGCGCCTGCGGCCGATCACCCACACGAGCGCCAAGCAGCTCGTTCCGGTCGCCAACAAGCCGGTGCTCTTCTACGGCATCGAGGCGATGGCGGAGGCCGGCATCGAGGAGGTCGGGATCATCATCGCCCCGGAGACCGGCGGCGAGATCCGCGAGGCGGCCGGCGACGGGTCGCAGTTCGGGGTGCGGATCACCTACGTCGAGCAGGACGAGCCGCTCGGCCTCGCGCACGCGGCACTGACCGCCGAGGCGTTCCTCGACGGGGAGCCGTTCGTCATGTACCTCGGCGACAACCTCTTGCAGGGCGGCATCACGGAGCTCGTGGACTCGTTTCGATCGAGCGGGCCGGATGCGCTGATCCTGCTCACGCCCGTCCCCGATCCGCAGAACTTCGGCGTCGCCGAGCTTCGGGACGGGCGCGTCGTGCGGCTCGTCGAGAAGCCGGCCGAGCCGGCGACCGACCTCGCGCTCGTCGGGGTCTACATGTTCACCGCAGGCATCCACGACGCCTCGCGCGCGATCGAGCCGAGCGCGCGCGGCGAGCTCGAGATCACCGACGCGATCCAGTACCTCGTCGACGGCGGCAAGCGCGTCGAGCCGCACATCGTGCGCGGCTGGTGGAAGGACACCGGCCGCCTCGACGACATGCTCGAGGCCAACCGGCTCGTGCTCGACCGCGTGCAGCGGCGCATCGAGGGCGAGCTCGTCGACTCGCAGTGCGAGGGCCGCGTCGTGATCGAGCCGGGCGCGCGCCTGGAGCGCACGATCGTGCGCGGGCCCGCGATCATCGGTGCGCGCACGACGCTGACCGACTGCTACGTGGGGCCGTACACCGCGATCGGCGAGGACTGCGTCATCTGCGAGGCGGAGGTCGAGCACTCGATCCTGCTGACCGGCTGCACGGTGTCCAAGCTCGCGGGCCGGATGGAGTCCTCGCTGCTCGGGCGCAACGTCACGATCTCGCGCGGGGAGCGCCAGCCGCGCGCATACCGCTTCATGGTCGGCGACAACACCGAGATCGGGATCCTGTGAGGCCTTCGCACACAGGCCGGGCTGGGTTGCTCGGTGCGGCCGTCGTCGAGGTTGCAGGCAACTCGGAGATCGGGATCCTGTGACGGCGCCGCGCACAGGCCGGGCTGGGTTGCTCGGTGCGGCCGTCGTCGAGGTTGCAGGCAACTCGGAGATCGGGATCCTGTGAGGCTGCTCGTGACCGGTGCCGGCGGGATGCTCGGGCGGGCGGTC
>DASXCR010000194.1:0-8462 GCA_036491075.1 Solirubrobacteraceae bacterium | reverse complement strand
GATCAGCGTCGGACGCTCGAGGTGGCGCTTGCCCTCCTCGATCGCCGACTGGATCGCGACGAGGTCCTGCGCGTCGTGGACCTCGAGGACCTCCCAGCCGTAGGCCTCGAAGCGCTTGCCGACGTCCTCGACGGAGAAGCTCAGCGTGGTCGGGCCGTCGAGCGAGATCGAGTTGTCGTCGTACAGGTAGACCAGGCGGCCGAGGCCGTACTGGCCGGCGATCGACGCGGCTTCGGAGGCGATGCCCTCCATCAGGTCGCCGTCGGAGACGATCGCGTAGATGTAGTGGTCCATCACATCGGCGCCGTACTTCTCGCGCAGGAACTCCTCGGCGAGCGCCATGCCGACGCCGTTGGCGAAGCCCTGGCCGAGCGGGCCGGTCGTGACCTCGACGCCGGGCGTGACGACGTGGCGGTCGCGCTCGGGGTGCCCCGGCGTGATCGAGCCCCACTGGCGGAACTGCTCGATCTGCTCCATCGGGATCTCGTAGCCCGTGAGGTGCAGCACGGAGTACAGGAGCATCGACCCGTGGCCGGCGCTCAGGACGAAGCGGTCGCGGTTGGGCCACTCCGGCTCCGCCGGGTCATGGTTCATGATGCGACGGAAGAGGACATACGCCGCGGGCGCCATCGCCATCGGTAGTCCGGGGTGCCCGGAGTTCGCCTTCTGGATGGCATCCATAGATAGGGCACGAATGGTGTCGACGCAGAGCTGATCGGTCTCGGAAGTCATTGCCGCGTAGTATCGCGACGAGGGTGTTCGCGCGCGTTCTGGAGTTGTCGACGGCGCGCGCGAGGGCCTGGCCGCCGCAGGTCAATCCCCCTGAAAAGGAGCCACCATGCAGCGCAGGATCCTCGCCGTCGCCGTCCTCGCGTCGTTCGCGTTCACGATCTCGTCCGCGCCGTCCGGCGCCGCCACGAAGAGCGCCTCCAAGGCGAAGGTCGCGCCCGGCGTCGTCTTCGGCGACGTCACCAAGACGGGCTATGGCGTCGTGATCGAGCTCTCCAAGACGGGCCGCAAGGTCGTCACCGCCGCGATCGGGCTCGAGCTCGTGTGCGGCATGCCGCCGAACATCAACCTTCCCGACGGCTTCAAGGACATCGCCATCAGCAAGGCGGGCAAGTTCTCGTCGTCGCTGCCGGTGACCCGGATCCCGGCCGACCCGTCGACCGGGCAGCCCGCGATCGACGTCTCGGCCTCGATCAAGGGCCAGCTCAACAAGGCGAAGACGAGCATCGCCGGGACGTGGCAGCGCAGGGTCGTCATCTACGACCCGACGGATCCGACCGGCGTCGCCGTCTACGACACCTGCGACTCCGGGGCCGTGAAGTTCAGGGCGAAGCAGTAGCCCCGCGCGGGGCGGTTCCTCCGACAGGCTGGGGAGCCTGCCATAGCCCGCCCGAGGCTGGACGGTCGCCCCGGCGACGGCGCCTCACGGGGCCCCGCGAATTGCTCTTCCGACACGGCCCGGCGACCGGCTGGCGAAGGGTTAGGCTCCGCGCGTGGCGAGCCGCGCGGAGCAGAAGGAGCGCAAGCGGCGCGAGCGCGAGGAGCGCGAGCGCGCGGCGGCGCGGGCGGCCAAGCGCAAGCGCGTGACCCAGATCGCCGGCGGCGTCGTGGTCGGCCTCGTGGTGATCGCGGGCGTCGTGCTGGCCGTGGCGGGCGGCGGCAAGGAGGCCAAGCGCGACTCGGGCGCACTGACGGCGGCCGCGAGGGCGGCCGGCTGCGTCGTGCGCTCGTTTCCGTCCGAGGGCCGCGAGCACGTGACCCAGCACCTCACCGCCGCCGACTTCGGCACGAACCCGCCGACCTCCGGCAACCACAACATCACGCCGGCTCCCGACGGCGTCTACGCGCCCGGCAACGAGCCCGAGATCGAGAACTGGGTCCACACGCTCGAGCACGGGCGGATCCTGTTCCAGTACAGGCCGGGGACCTCGCCCGCGAGGATCGCGCAGCTGCAGAAGCTCTACGACGAGCCGGTGCTGTCCAGCGGCAACGGCTACCACTCCGTGCTGATGGAGAACAACACGAAGATGCCGTTCGAGGTCGCCGCCGTCGCGTGGCAGCACTACGTCGGCTGCCCGAAGTTCACGGACCGGTCGATCGCCGCGCTGCGCGACTTCCGCCGCGTCTACGTCGACACGGCGCCCGAGAAGATCCCGTAGGACGCCGTCCGTCCGGCGGATCCGGACGCCTCACCCGACCGCACCGCGCGCGGTCGCGGGGTGTTCGAGCAACGATGCGCCGTGTCCTCGCCGTGCTCGTGGCCGCCGGCCTGTGCGTGTGGCTCGCGGGGCCGGCGCTCTCTGCCCGGCCGTTCGTCCCGCAGGCCGTCGACTTCGTGCAGGCGATCGCCCCGGACGCCGGAACCGCCGCGCCGGCGGGGACGGCGGGCGGCGGTGGCGGTGGCGGTGGCGGCGGCTGGCGCAGCGCCATCATCCGCGCCCCGGAGCGCTTCGACCTCGTCGGGCTGACCTGGAGGCGATCGGCTCGCATCGACGCGCGCATCCGCGTGCGCGACGCGGCGCGCGGCACCTGGAGCGCGTGGACCGCGATGTCCGACGACAGCTCCGGCGACGAGGGCTCCGAGCCCGTCTGGGCCGGCGGCGCGGACGCCTACGAGCTGCGCCTGAAGTCCTATCCGGCCGGCCTGCGCGCACACTTCGTCAACTCGACGGGCACCGCGACCGCCGGGCAGCGGCTGCTGACGGCGCTGCGCCGCCACGCGCACGACGCCTACGTCGCGCTGACCGGTGCCCCGGCGCAGGCGCAGGGCCAGGACGGCGCGCCCGCGATCGTCGCGCGCGCGGACTGGGGCGCGAGCCAGTGCAAGCCGCGCGCCGACCCCACGTACGGCAGCGTGCAGACCGCGTTCGTGCATCACACGGTCAACGCGAACGACTACGGCCCGCAGGACAGCGCGGCGATCGTGCTCGCGATCTGCCGCTATCACCGCGACACGAACGGCTGGTACGACATCGGCTACAACTTTCTCGTCGACCGCTTCGGGACGGTCTTCGAGGGGCGGGCCGGCGGCGTCGACCAGGCGGTCATCGGGGCACAGGCGCAGGGCTACAACTCCGTCTCGACGGGCGTGGCCGAGATCGGCACGTTCAGCGCGGTCGCGCCGAGCGCGGCCGCCACGCAGGCGACCGAGGACCTGCTCGCGTGGAAGCTGTCGCTCACCGGCGTGCCCGCGCTGGGACACGTGACGGTGCGCTCCGGCGGCGGCCCGGACAACCGCTACGCAACCGGCACGCCGGTGACGTTCCAGCGCATCTCCGGTCATCGCGACGCCGACCAGACGAGCTGCCCGGGCACGGCGCTGTACCGCCGGCTGCCGGCGATCCGCGACCGGGTCGCGGCAATCGCCGCGCAGCTGTCGCCGCCCGCACCTGTCGCGACCGTGACGCTGGCCGCCGCCGATCGCACGCTGCAATACCCGCAGGACGCGCAGCTCTCCGGTCGCGTGACCGACCCCGGCGGTGCGCCCCTGCCCGCGACGGCGGTCTCGATCCAGATCGCGTCGCGCGCGGGCTTCGCAACGGTCGCCGAGGTCACGACGCGCGAGGACGGGACGTGGTCGGCGCAGGTCCCGACGCAGTACAAGCGCACGCTGCGCGCGGTCGTGCGGCCGGCCTCGGGTGGGGTCGCGGCCTCGCCCCTGCTGAGCGTCGCCGTCGCGCCGCAGATCAGCCTACGCGCACCGCGCCACGTCGTCGCCGGACGGGCGTTCACGGTCAGCGGCAGCGTGCACCCGCAGCGCACGGCGGCCACGCTCGAGGTGGCGCGCAAGGGCTCCGACGGCGCATTTCACGTGCTCGCGCGCCTGCCGGTGAAGGTCGCCGGGACGACCTTTCGCACGACGCTGCGCCTGCGGCGAGCAGCCCTGCATCGCCTGCGCGTGCTGACCGTCAACGACGCGCGCAACGCCCCCGGACGCTCGGGCGACGTGCTGCTGCGCGCCGTCCGCGCGGGCTGAGGGCGCCGGCGGCGGGCGGCGCGGCCGGACCAGCGGCGCGTGCGTTCGCCGGCCTCGCCCGCCGGTCCTGGCGCCGCGCCACGGCGACCCTCCACGCAACGGCAACAGGCACGTCACCGAGCGGACATCTTTCGCTCACCGCATGGAAATCGGTCTCTGGCAGCGTGGCGGCCATGACCATCGCGATGGCCGGCACGGCACCCCGGGGCGCGCTCGCGCCCTCGGGCTGGCGGACGTCCAGCCCTACGAGCGCCGCTTCGGAGGACACATGAGCACGACCACGACCCCGCCCGTCGGCACCCTCGGGCCGGCCGCCTCTGCCACCCGCGGCTGGAGCAGGGGTCGCTGGATCGAACGCTGGGAGCCCGACGACGAGGGCTTCTGGCGGACGACCGGCAGGGCGATCGCGCGCAAGAACCTGATCTTCTCGATCTTCGCCGAGAACATCGGCTTCAGCATCTGGGTGCTGTGGACGATCGTGGTCATCAACCTCGCGAACATCGGCATCGTCATGTCGATCGACGAGCTCTTCGTCCTGACCGCGATCCCGAACCTCGTCGGCTCGTTCCTGCGGATCCCCTACACGTTCGCGGTGCCGCGCTTCGGCGGTCGGGCGTGGACGACGTTCAGCGCGTCGCTGCTGCTGATCCCCTGCGCGCTGCTGGCGTTCCTCGTGCCCACCGGCTGGCTGGCGTCGCAACCGCACGACACGCAGCTGTGGATCCTGATCGCGTGCGCGGCGACGGCGGGCGTCGGCGGCGGCAACTTCTCCTCCTCGATGGCGAACATCTCGTTCTTCTATCCCGAGCGCCACAAGGGCCTCGCGCTCGGCCTGAACGCCGCCGGCGGCAACCTCGGCGTCGCGATCTGCCAGCTGATCGTGCCGCTCGTCGTGATCGTCGGGATCCCGGCGGCGGCCGTGAAGCTGCCCAAGCACGACATCCACATGGCCTACGCGGGCCTCGTCTGGATGCCGCTGATCGTGATCGCGGCGCTCGGCGCCTTCTACTACATGGACAGCCTGCGCCCGGCGAAGGCGGACAAGTCGTCCTACGTGGAAGCGGTCAAGCAACCGCAGACGTGGATCATGTCCCTGCTGTACATCGGGACGTTCGGGTCCTTCATCGGCTACTCGTTCGCGCTGCCGCTCGTGATCAAGAACACGTTCCCGGAGTTCCTCGGCGGGCATCCTTTCATCGCGACGTACCTCGCGGGCCTCGGCTTCCTCGGCGCGCTGATCGGCTCGCTGGCGCGGCCGCTGGGCGGGTGGCTGTCGGACAGGGTCGGCGGGTCGCGCGTGACGCTCGCCACGTTCATCGGGATGGGCGTCTTCACCGTGGTGGCGATCCAGGGCGTGCAGCAGCGCAGCTTCACGGTCTTCTTCGCCTCGTTCATGGTGATCTTCCTGCTGTCGGGCATCGGCAACGGCTCGACCTACAAGATGATCCCGTCGATCTTCGCCGCGCTCGGGCGCAGGGAGATCGCCGAGAAGGGGCTCGAGCCGAGGGCGGCCGCGATCGAGTGGAAGCGCCGCGCGGCGGCCGTGATCGGGATCGCGGGCGCGATCGGCGCGTTCGGCGGATTCCTCGTGCAGCTCGCCTTCCGCCAGGCAAGCCTCGGCGTGTCCGCGGCCGTGAAGGCGGCGGCGACTCCGGCCGAGAAGGTCTCTGTCGCGGCGGCGCACGCGACGTGGTCGGTGCCGGCGCTGTGGGTCTTCGTCGGCGCCTACGTCGTATTCGCCCTCGTGACCTGGTTGTGCTACCTGCCCGCCCCGAGCGACGCGAGCGAGCGCGTCGACGGCGTGGCGAGCGCAGCGATCTGATCCGTCCCCGAGCGACCGCCACGCCCTGCCCCGGTGCGCACCACGGTCGCCGATCCACCGCCTGGCCCCGGGGCACGGGAGCCCGGGATCAGGACGGTGGTGGCGGCTGCCTCCAGCCGCCGGTCTCGCCGCGGTAGAGGTCGCCGCCGCCGAACACCTGGCGCGCGCTGCGCACGAGGATCGTGAGGTCCAGGCGCCAGGAGCGGTGCTCGATGTACCAGAGGTCGAGCTCGATCCGCTCGCTCCACGGCAGCGACGCGCGGCCGTTGACCTGCGCCCAGCCGGTGATGCCGGGGCGGACGGCGAGGCGGCCGCGCTGGCGCTCGGTGTACTGCGCCACCTGCGACGGCACGGTCGGGCGCTGGCCGACGATTGCCATCTCGCCGCGCAGGACGTTGACGAGGTTGGGCAGCTCGTCGACCGACGTGCGACGCAGGAGCGCGCCGACGCGGGTGATGCGCGCGTCGCCTGCGTCGACCGCCAGGCCGGCGCCGAGCCCCTCCGCACCGTCGACCATCGTGCGCAGCTTCAGCACGTCGAACTCGCGTCCGTCGAGGCCGACGCGGCGCTGGCGGTAGATCGCCCGGCCCTTGGACTCCAGGCGGATCGCGATCAGGGCCGCGGCGACGAGCGGGGAGCTCAGCACGAGGACCGTCGTCGCGACGGCGATGTCGAACGCGCGGCGCGCCATCAGCGGGTGCCGTCCGCGGGCTCCCAGCCCGCCGGCGTGCCGTGCAGCAGGTGATCCCAGAGGCCGGCTGCGACGGACGCGGTCGTGAGCACGTAGTAGCGCGCGACGAGCAGCGGCCGCGCCGGAACCGGGCCGGCGAGCAGCGCCGCCGCCAGCAGCGCGACCTGCGACGCGAACGCGACGACGTAGACCGGACCGTCGCCGAGCAGCGCGGCGCTCGCGACGAACGCGACGACGTGCACGAACGGCGCGGCGTAGCGCAGGACGCGGTGCGAGAGGATCATCAGCGCGTACAGGGGCGGGTAGCCGCGCGGCGACAGCAGGCCGCCGCGCAGGACGATCGGCCAGGCGTGGCTCATCATCCGCCGCTTGCGGGCGAACTCGCCCTCGATCGACGGCACCATCTTCTCGGTGGCGCGCGCGAGCGGGACGTAGACGGCGCGCCAGCCGCGCTTGACCATGTTGAAGGGGAACGAGAGGTCGTGGCCCATGACGGGGTCGACGTTCATGTAGGCCTCGCGGCGGGTGGCGTAGATCGCGCCGTTGCCGGCCGTGACCGAGCCGAGCCTGGACTCGAGCGCGCGCAGCGCCATCTCGTAGCGCCAGTACAGGCCCTCCTGGTTGGTCCCGGGGTGGGTGGGATCGAGTACGAACCGCACCTGCCCGCACGCGTAGCCGACCTTCGGGTCGTCGAACGCGGCGACGAGCTGGCGCAGGGCGCCCGGCTCCCACGTCGAGTTCGCGTCCGAGAACGCGAGCACGTCGCCGCGGGCGCGCTCGACGGCGGTGTCCTGGGCGCGGATCTTGCCGCCGCGCGGGAGGTCGAGCACGAGGTCGGCGCCCGCGCGGCGCGCCTCGGAGACCGTGCCGTCGGCCGACCCGTCGCTCGCGACGATGACCTCGAGCAGGTCGCGCGGGTAGTCGAGCGCGAGCGCGTTGCCGACCTTCGCGCCGATCACGGCTCCCTCGTCGTAGGCCGCGACGATGAGGCTGACACTGGGCGTGGCGCTGGGGCCGGCGCCGGCGGTGGGGTCGGTGGCCGGCGCGGCGGTCGCGCCCGCGGCCGCGGGCGGGCGCTTCACGCGCGCCAGGGCGGCGAGCAGCAGCGGGTAGCCGACCTGCGCGTACGCGAGCACGACCACGCACGACCAGAAGACGATTCCGAGCGCGGTGGTCACGGCGCCATTGTGCTCGACCAGTGACCGGCGGGCCCGCGCCGCGGTCAGCCGGCCAGCTCGAGGAGCGCCGACGCGACGCCGGCGTTCGGCGTCGCGACCACGTTCCTGGTGCCGTCGGGATCGGTCCAGCGCGGGTTCACCGGCGGCCGGCGGTAGCGTCCAGCGCATGGCTGCGGCCCGGGATGGGTGGAGCGATCTCGACGCCGATCTCGGCGAGATCGACGGGATCGCAGTGATCCTGGATACGGTGGGATTCGCCGACGGCGCGATCGCCGTGCATCTCCGCGCACGCCGGAACATGCGCCGGGACGAGCTCGACGCCGGGTTTCAGGCCGCGTTGGGGGGCTGGGAGCAGGTCGCATCCGCGGCGCGCGATCGCGGCGAGCGCCCTCCCGATCCGCCCCCGCAGCCCGGCGCGCTGCTCAACGCGATCGCGTTGCGGCTGCACGACGACGCGGGCACGAGCTACCGCTGGCTCGGCTCGCAGGCCGCGGGCAGCGGAACGGAGTGGGACGCGATCCGGCGGTTCGGTCCACAGCCGCCTGCGGAGGCGACCCGGCTCACGCTGACGCGCGGCGGTGCCGCGGGCCGCGGGTACGCGTTGGCGTTCTGAGAACTCGAGCGCTGCCGTCGACTCCGTGGGTTGCAGGGCTCGGCGTCGCGGTCACAACCGGCGCCCAGGTGGCAAAGATGGGTTGATGACTGCGGATCGGTCAGAGGAATCGCTGCTGCTCGGCTCGCCCGAGGATTTCGGTGAGTTCTACGCCCGCACCGAGTCCGCAATCC
>DASXCR010000193.1:0-8116 GCA_036491075.1 Solirubrobacteraceae bacterium | reverse complement strand
CCGCGCTCGAGGAACGAGGCGACCTTCTCCGCCTCGAGCATGTCGTGCAGCGCGTCGAACAGCGGGCGCAGGTAGGGGTCGATCTTCGCCATCAGGTCGCCGGGCAGGAAGCCGAGGCGCTCGCCGGCCTCGACGGCCGGGCGCGTGAGGATGATGCGGTTGACGTCCCCGCGCGAGAGCGCGGCGGCGGCGAGCGCGACCGCCAGGAACGTCTTGCCCGTGCCCGCCGGACCGATCCCGAACGTCACGGTGTTGCGCCGGATCGAGTCGACGTAGCGCTTCTGGTTGACGGTCTTGGGCGCGATCTGCTTGGAGCGATGGCGCCAGACGACGTCCTCGAGGATCGCCGCGGGCGAGGCGTGCTGGTCCAGCGCGGCGGTCACGGCGGCGATCGTGCCCGGCGCGATCTCGTGGCCCTGCTCGATCAGCTCGGCCAGCTCGCGCACGACGGTCTCCGCGGCCTGCACGGCCTCGAGCTCGCCGTCGAGCGTGACGACGTTGCCGCGCAGGAAGATCTTGCATTCGACGTGGCCCTCGAGCGCGCGCAGGACGGAGTCGCCGCTTCCGGCCAGCTCGGCCGCGACCTCGTTGGAGAGCTCGATCCGGCTACGCACCGAGCTCCTCGCGTGCGATCGCGGATACGCGCTTGCCGTCCACGCGCCCGGCGACCCTGCCCATCGTGGCCTTCATCACCTGACCGAGGTCCTTCGGCGACGAAGCGCCGGTCTCGGCGATCGACTCGCGGACGATGCCGCGCAGCTCGGCCTCGGGCATCTCCGCCGGCAGGTAGGACTCGATGATCCGCGCCTCGGCCTCCTCGCCGTCGGCGAGCTCCTCGCGACCACCGTCGCGAAACGCCGCCGCCGACTCCAGTCGACGCTTGCGTTCGCGGCGCAGGACGGCGATCTCGTCACCGTCGCCCTCCTTGACGGACTTCTGCAGCTCGCTGAGCACGAGTCGCAGCGCGCCGACGCGGTCCGCCTCGCGCGCCTTCATGGCGGTCACGAGATCCTGCTTGACCGTGTCGACCAGCGTCATCTACGCGTCAAGGATACGACGCGCGCGGACGTCGCCGGTCAGGAGATGGTGCCGGTCGCCGCGCCGCGCACGCAGCCGACCGTGACGGTGCGCGCCATCGCCGCGAAGGACGAGGACTCGAGCAGCTTGAGGTTCGACGGGTCCTTCGCCAGCTTGCGGCCGAGTGCGCCGCTCGTCAACTGGCGCCGTACGCCCGCCTGGACGCAGTCGATGACGCTCTTCGCCGCCCCCGCCCGCTCGAGGCCGAGCGCCACCGAGCAGTCCGCGACCGGGATCACGAACAGCCGCAGGTCGGGCTTGAGGTAGGCGTTCACGATCTCGACGTCCGAGCTCGAGGCGACCTCGCGCGACACGCAGGTGACGGTCTTCGACGGCAGCGCGTCGGGCGGCTGCGTGAGGTCGCCGCGCAGCACGCGCGTGAACGCGGCGCGGTCGAGCGTGGCGCGCTCGAGCCGGTTGGCCTTCCACCGTCCGCCCGTCTTCAGCATCCCGAAGGTCACGGTCCGAAACGGCAGCTCGCCGCCCGTGGGCCGCACGTCCGCCTCGGCGGTCTTCCCGCTCACCGCGACCCGGTCGATCGTCAGCGTCTTCGCACCCGCCCTGAACGGTGGCTGGCGACACTCGTGGACCGCGGCGGCGCCGTGCTCGCCGCTGTTCTGCTCGTCGAACGCGACCGTGGCCAGCCGCGTGCAGGCGCTCGGATCCTTCGTCTTCAGCAGCTCGGTCACGACGGCGCGGACCTGGTGCTCGTCGGCGGAGCTCGCCGGGCTCGTCGCCGTGGCGCTCGAGGTCCCGGCGCTCTTGGCGCCGCAGGCGCCAAGGGCGCAGGCGCAGAGCAGGACGATCCCGATCGCTTGCGCTCGCATCTGACGCACCGTAGCCGAGTTCGACGGGCCCGGCTACGGCGTCGCGGAGCCGTCGCCGGCGGGCGCGTCGACCGCGAGCACGACGTCCGCCGCGCCGTTGGAGGCGACCGCGCCGGCGGCCCGGTCGCTCGCCGCCGGGCTCGTCTGCCGCTGGACCGCCGCCACGCCGCCGAGCTCCGCGGTGTCGCGGCCGAACAGGAGGCCGATGTTCCAGTCGACCAGCAGCCGCGCGCGGCGGCCGACGCCGGGCATCGCGGCGAGGTGGTAGCTGCGAGCGAGGATCCACGCCGGCGTGCCGCTCCACGTGATCGGCCCGGTCATCGCGACCGCCTCGCGCCGGCCCATGTCGACGAAGACGCCCTTCGTCTTGAACTTGAAGGGACGCTTGCGCCCGCCGGGCCCGAGCGCCGCCGCGACGTTGTGGGCGACGACGCGACCCTGGCGGATCGCGTGCTGCGCGGTCGGCGGGCACGGCTCGCCCTTGCGTGCCGGATCGGGCACCGCGGCGCAGTCGCCGAGCGCCCAGACGTTGTCGAAGCCCTCGACCTGCATGTACGCGTCGGCGACGATCCGGCCGCGGTCGGTGAGCGGCAGTCCGAGCTTCGCGACGACCGGCTGCGGCTTGACGCCGGCGGTCCAGACGAGCGTGCGCGTCGGGACGCGCTCGCCGTCGGAGAGGAAGGCATGGTGCTCGGTGACGCGGTCGAGCGTCGTGCCCGTGCGGATCTCGATGCCACGCCCGCGCAGCTCGCGCTCGGCGAAGTCGGCGAGCTTCTTCGGGATCTCCTGCATGACGCGCGGGCCGGCCTCGACGAGGATCCAGCGCATCCCGGTCACGCGGCAGCGCGGGTAGATGTCGAGGATGTCGGAGACGAAGTCCTGCAGCTCGGCGAGGCCCTCGAGGCCGGCGTAGCCCGCGCCGACGAAGACGTACGTCAGGTACTCGCGGCGCGCGGCGCCGTCCTCGAGCGTCTCGGCGTGCTCGAGCGTGCGCAGCACGTGGTTGCGCAGCGAGATCGCCTCGGGCAGCGACTTGAAGCCGCGCGCGTGCTCGGCGAGCCCGGGCACCGGCAGCGTCCGGCTGACCGACCCGACCGTGACGATCAGGTGGTCGTAGGCGAGGTCCTCGACGGAGCCCTCGAGGTTCTCGACCTGCAGGCAGTTGCGCTCGGGCGTCGCGCCGGTGATGCGGCCGAGGCGCAGGTCGACCCCCACGGGCAGCTGCTCGCGCAGCGGCACGGTGACGTGACGCGGCTCGAGCACGCCCGCCGCCGCGCCGGGCAGCAGCGGCGTGTAGAGCATGAAGTTGACGTCGTTGACCAGGCGGATGCGGGCGCTGTGGGACGGCAGCAGCCGCGCGAGCGTGCGGGCGGCGTAGAAGCCTCCGAAGCCCCCTCCCGCGATGACGACGTTCCAGGCGATGAGGCGAGGCTAGCGCGCGTGCCGTTTCGACGGCGTGAACGCCTTGATCGTGTAGCCCGTCTCCTCGTCGGCGATCAGCTGCGAGCGGTCGATGTAGATCGACGTCGGGACGCCGCGCCTGCCGTAGCTCACGTCGAGGTTGGCGACGCCGTCGTCGATCGCGCCCTGGATCTTCTTGAACAGGCGCGGGACCGTCGCAAGCGAGCGGTAGCCCGACGCAAACCGCGTCGCGACCCCGCCCTTGACGACGAACACGTTCGCGTCCTTCGCGGGCGGGCAGAAGCAGCTCACCCGGATCCGGTAGCTGTAGGAGCTCACGCCCGCGGCCTTCCAGCTGCGGCGCGCGACGTCGAGCTTGTGCTGCAGCGTGCCGTCGGCGATGTGCGGGTCGGGCTTGACGCCCCGGTACTGCGCGACCGCGGCGGGAGCGCCCGCGGCGAGCGCCATCGTCAGCAGGGCGAGGGCGATTGCGGCGCGCGGGCTCATGGTCCTGTCAACGCTACGTCGCGGCATTGGTTTCGCGACCTCGAACATCTGCCGAGTCCGGCGCCGTCACGCGACGAGCGTCAGCGAGGCCCAATCGCCGCCGTGGCGGCGCTCGATCTCGTGCAGGCCGTGCACGAGAAACGCGCTCGCGGCCTCGTCGGCCTCGTGCGCGAGCAGGCCGCTGAGGATCAGCGTGCGCGGTACGGCCCCCGCGGCGAACCCGCCCCCGGCGACGTGCAGCAGCAGCGGGCGCATGAGGTTCGCGACGACCGTCGGTGCGCATGGCGCAGGGCCGTCGCGCAGCAGGTCGCCATGCGCGACTGCCACCGCGACGCAGTTGACCTCGGCGTTGTCGAACGTCGCCTGCACCGATGCGATGTCGTGGTCGACGCCGCGCACCGGATCCCAGCCGAGCTTGGACGCCGCGATCGCGAGCACGCCCGAGCCGCAGCCAAGGTCGACGAGCGGTCCACGCGCGTATCCGGCCCGCGCGAGCTCGAGCAGCGCCTCGAGGCACAGCCGGGTCGTGTCGTGGGCGCCCGTGCCGAACGCCTGCCCGGGGTCGATGACGATGTCGAGCAGGCCGGCCGACGGGTCCGGCGCGTCCGCCCACGGCGGCCTGACGTGAAGCACGTCGCCGACCGTCAGCGGCTTGTGGAAGCTGCGCCAGCGCGACGCCCAGTCGTCGGCGACCTCCGTCGTCGTGACGTCGACGAACGCCGCTCCGGCCGCCGCGCGCAGGGCCGGCAGCTGCGGCAGCTCGCCGGGCGTCCCGTAGACCGCGTACTCGATCGTGTCGCCGCGATCGACCTCCTCGACGCCGGCCGGGACGAGCTCGAGCAGCTCGGCGAGGGCGATCTCCGCGTCCGCGCGCGCGACGCGCAGCGCGAGCCGGATCACACGCCGAGCGTGCGCTTGAGCTTCGCGAACATCGACTCCTCGGACTTCAGGTTCGCGTCGGTCATCGAGCCCGCGAGCTCCTGGAGCAGGCCGCGCTGGCGCTCGGTGAGCTTGCGCGGGATCACGACGTTGACCACGACGCGCAGGTCGCCGCGGCGACCGGGGCGGCGCAGCAGCGGCATTCCGCGCCCGCGCAGCGCGATCGTCTCGCCCGGCTGCGTCCCGGGGCGCACGTGGACGTCCTCCGGGCCTTCGAGCGTCGGCACCTCGAGCTTCGCGCCGAGCGCGGCGAGCGGCGCCGCGACGTCGAGCACCGTGACGAGATCGTGCTCGTCGCGCAGGAAGTGCTCGTGCGCCTTGATCGCGACGGACACGTAGAGGTCGCCGTTGTGCGCGCCGGCCTCGCCGGCGTTGCCGCGGCCGCTCACGCGGATGCGCTGTCCCTCGGCGATCCCGGCCGGCACGTCGATCGAGATCGCATGCGTCAGCACCTCGCGCCCGCGACCGCTGCAGCGCGAGCACGGCTTCTCGGCCTTCTTGCCGTCGCCGCCGCAGACGTCGCAGGTGATCGTCCGCGCCACCTGCCCGAACGGCGTGCGACTGACGGCCTGCAGCACGCCGTTGCCGCCGCAGCGGTCGCACGTCGTGATCGGCGTGCCCGGCTCGGCGCCGTTGCCGCGGCAGCGCTCGCAGCGGTCGACGATCTGGTAGTTGACGTCGACGGACGCGCCCGCGGCCGCCTGCTCGAGGTCGATCTCGATCGCGACCTCGGCGTCGCCGCCGCCGCGCGGGCCGACCGGACCGCCCCCGCCGAAGAACGCCGAGAAGAGGTCGTTTATCGAGCCGAAGCCGTCGAAGTTCGGGCTCTGGCCGCCGCGCTTGAGGCCCTCGTGGCCGTAGCGGTCGTACGTCGCGCGCTTGTCGGCGTCCGACAGGATCTCGTAGGCCTCGGCGGCCTCCTTGAACTTCTCCTCGGCCTGCGGATCGTGGTTGTTGACGTCTGGATGAAGCTCGCGCGCGAGCTTGCGAAAGGCCTTCTTGACGTCGGTCTCGCCCGCCGTCCGCGTGACGCCGAGCACCTCGTAGGCGTCGCGCTTCACGCGTCGTAGACGGCTTCGACGAAGTGCGAGAGCTGCAGCGCGGCATTGCGCACGATGCCGATCGTGGCGCCGTAGTCCATCGCGACCGGGCCGATCAGCGAGACCGTCCCCAGCGGGCGCAGCGGCAGCCCGTAGCCGGCCGTGACCATCGCCAGCGAGCGCATCGCGGGCGCGGTGTTCTCGGTGCCGATGCGGACGATCACGTCGCGCTCGTCCAGCGCGCGGCGCAGCGTCTCGAGCAGCGCGACCCGGCCCTCGAGCATCTGCATGAGCTCGTTGATCTGCGACAGGTCCTGGAAGCGATGCTCGGACAGAAGCCGCGCGGCGCCGTCGACGTAGAGCGTGTCCTGGGCGGTCTCGGCGAGCTCGGTGAAGACCGGCACGAGACGATCGAGGAAGCGCCGCTCGGTCGGGCCCATCGACGGGTCCGCGAGGCGGGCGCGCAGCTTGCGCGCACCGAGCCCCAGCCCCGAGAGCTCCTCGTTGAGGAACTCCGACGCCCACGTGACGAGGCCCCCGTCGACCGGCGACTCGAACGTCAGCACGCGCTTGGAGACGCCGCCCGTCGAGGTGATGATCACGACCATCACGATCTGCGGCTGCAGCCGCAGCACCTCGATGTGACGGATCGTCGCGGTCTCCAGCGGCGGCGCCGACACGACGGCGAGCAGGTTCGTGACCTGCGACAGCGTCTCGGTCGTGACGCGCATCGCCTCGTCGACCTCGCGCCGGGTGAGCGCGAGCTCGACGGTGTGACCGCCGTCGCGGGTCGCCGGGAGCAGGCGGTCGACGAAGTAGCGGTAGCCAGAGTCCGTCGGCACCCGGCCCGCCGAGGTGTGCGGGTGCGCCAGCAGGCCGTGCTCCTCGAGCATCGCGAGCTCGTGGCGCACGGTCGAGGGGCCGGCCATGAGCTCGGGGTCGGCGGCCAGCGTGCGCGACGCCACGGGTTGGACGGTCGCCTGGTAGGCGAGCACGACCTTGCGCAGGATGAGCTCTTGGCGCGGCGTCAGCATCCCGTCGATTGTACGAGCGCCGCCGGGCGGGCCCTTTCGGCCGAGCTCGAAGTCGAAGCCCGCACGTGCGCGGACGAGGCCGCCGTCCTCATCGGGACCGCGATCCCGAGGTGACCCTCGTCGGCAGACGGTCGCTCGCATCCGCGCCGCGCTCGGCCCCTAGTCCGAGAAGACGACCTCGGCCTCGGCGTTGCGGATGATCGCCTTGCCGTCCTGCGTGCAGACGGTCTCGACGATCGCGACGCCGTCGCTCAGCGAGCGCACCGTGCCGGTGACGGTGAGCTCGTGCTCGGGGATGCCCATGCCGCGGAACTGCACGCTCAGGCGTCGCAGCGACTGCGGGCCGCCGCCGGCCGCGCTCACCGCGCGCGCGACCTGCGCCATCGAGTACAGGCCGTGCAGGATCCGCCCGGGCAGCCCGACCTGCTGGGCGAACTGCTCGTCGATGTGGATCGGGTTGAAGTCGCCCGACGCGCCCGCGTAGCGGACCGTGAGGTAGCGGTCGGGGGTGACGGACAGCGGCTCGATCTCGCTGCCGGGCTCGAGCGTCCCCATCACGCGCCTCGCACGACGTTCGACCAGACGCCGGTGCAGACCGTCTCGCCGCGCTGGTTCTCGGACACCGACTCGAACACGAAGAACCCCGCGCCGCGCCGCTCGCTGACGTCCTTGACCGACACCGTCGTCGAGATCTCGTCGCCGGCGACGACCAGCGGGCCCCAGGTGAAGTCCTGTCCGGCGTGCACGAGGCGGGCGAAGTCGATGCCGACCTCGGGATCGAACATCCCCGCGGCGACCGCCGGCATCGCGTAGACGACGGCGAACATCGGCGGCGCGACGACGTCGTCGTAACCGGCCGCGCGCGCCGCTTCGGGATCGAGGTACAGCGGGTCGGTCTCGCCGACGGCGCGGGCGTATTCGCGGACCTTCTCGCGCCCGACGACGTACGTGGTCGGCGCGTACGTCTTGCCGATCGCGGCGGTGTCGAAGGCCATCGACCCGCTCAGCTGAGGTCGAGCACCGTCGTCGGCGCCGTGATCGTGTGATCCTCGCCGTAGGGCACGATCGCCGTGCCGACCGCGAAGAACTCGATCACGTGACTGCCCCAGCCGTGGCTGCGCTCGGACAGCTGCACGCCGACGATCCCCTCGGCGCCGACGGTCTCCGCCTCCGCCTGCATGCGCTCCATCGCGAGCTCGCGCGCGTCGTACAGCGCCTGGGTGAAGTTCGGCAGCTCGACGTTCTGGCCCGCCTGCTTCATCGCCTGGAACATCCCGCGGTGCGCGACGTG
>DASXCR010000192.1:0-6826 GCA_036491075.1 Solirubrobacteraceae bacterium | reverse complement strand
CGGTTGTCGAGCGCGGACGGCAGCCGGAAGCCGTAGTCGACGAGCGTCTGCTTGCGGCTGCGGTCGCCCTCGTACATGCCGCCGATCTGCGGAACCGTCTGGTGGGACTCGTCGAGGAACGTGACGAAGTCGCTCGGGAAGTAGTCGATCAGGCAGTAGGGACGGGCGCCCGGCTGGCGGCCGTCGAGGATCCGCGAGTAGTTCTCGATGCCGTTGCAGAAGCCCATCTCGCGCAGCATCTCCATGTCGTACTGGGTGCGTTGGCGCAGGCGGTGGGACTCGAGCAGCTTGCCCTCGGCCTCGAGCTGGGCGGTGCGCTCGTTGAGCTCGCGGGCGATCTCGGTGACCGCGGCCTCGATCGAGCCGTCCTTGACGTTGTAGTGCGTGGCGGGCCAGACGGCGACGTGCTCGAGGTCGTCGGCGATCAGCTCGCCCGTGAGCGGATCGAAGTGCTGCAGGCGCTCGACCTCGTCGCCGAACAGCGTCGCGCGGAAGGCGGTCTCCTCGTAGGCCGGGAAGACCTCGAGCGTCTCGCCGCGGACGCGGAAGCTGCCGCGCCCGAGCGCGGTGTCGTTGCGCGTGTACTGGATGCTGACGAGCTTGCGCAGGAGGGCGTCGCGGTCGATGACGTCGCCCTTGCGCAGGACCTGCATGTTCATCTCGTAGGTCTCCGGCGAGCCGAGGCCGAAGATCGCGCTGACGCTCGCGACGATGATCACGTCTCTCCGGGCGAAGAGGGCGGCCGTGGCGGCGTGTCGCAGGCGGTCGACCTCCTCGTTGATCGCGGAGTCCTTCTCGATGTAGAGGTCGCGGCTCGGGACGTAGGCCTCGGGCTGGTAGTAGTCGTAGTAGCTGACGAAGTACTCGACCGCGTTGTCGGGGAAGAACGTGCGGAACTCGTTGCAGAGCTGGGCGGCGAGGGTCTTGTTGTGCGCGAGCACGAGGGTCGGACGCTGGAGCTCCTGGATGACCCCGGCCATCGTCATCGTCTTGCCGGTCCCCGTGGCGCCGAGCAGCGTCGTGAAGCGGTCGCCGTTGCGGACGGCCTTGGAGATCTCGACGATCGCCTGCGGCTGGTCGGCGGCGGGCGTGAAGATGTCGTCGAGCTTGAACGGCGGCATTGCGGATGACGATAGCGGCGGTCAAGGCCACCTCCTGGCCGCAATCGGCGGGGCCGCGCCTGCCGCCTCGCGGTCGTGGCGTCGTTGCCGCGCCATAAGCAGCAATCACGCCACGACCGGATCGCGATCGCGCGGTTCGCCCCGGGGGCACCGGCCGTGGCAGCCGCTGCCGAGCTGCCCAGGTGCCCAGGTGCCGCGCTGATCGTGGCGCCATTGCCGCGCATCGCGCTGCAACTTCGCCACGACGGAGGACCCCTGGCCCCCGGCGCGCCGGGCAGCTCCGTTTCGCGCGGGGGGGCGAATTCGGTGCCCGTGGCGCCTATGCCTTGATATGCGCAGCAACTTCGCCGTGGCAGCACGAATCGCCACGCGACAGCACGGCCGCGTGACCTGGAGACAGCTCGTCGCTGCCGGCGTCGATCGCCACGCCGTCCAACGCTGGCTCGTAGGCGGACGGCTGCATCGCGTGCACGACGGCGTGTATGCGGTCGGGCATGTCGCGCCGTCGGTGCACGGCGACTACATGGCCGCGGTCCTCGCGTGCGGGCGCGGGGCGGTGCTCAGCCACGGCGCCGCCGCGCATCTCCTCAAGATCCTGCCGGGCAGCGCGCCGCCGCCGGAGGTCACCGTGCCGACCGTGGCCGGACGCCGGCGAACCGGCATCGTCATCCACCGCGTTCACGCGCTGCCGGTGCAGGACACGTCGATCCTCGATCGGATCCCGATCGCGACCGTGCCGCGTGTGCTGCTCGACGTGTCGCCGCGGCTCGACGCCGCCGAGCTCGGCCGGGCGTGCCACGAGGCGTGGGTCCGCCACGGCACGTCGCCGCGCGAGATCGAGGCCTGCATCGCCCGCAACCCCGCGAAGAAGGGCGTGGCCAGGCTGCGGCGCGCCGTCGGGTCCGACGTCACGCTGAGCGTGCTCGAGGACGGCTTCCTCCAGTTGCTGCGCGATCACGGCCTGCCCGCCCCGCGCACGAACATCGACCGCGACGGCGATCGGGTCGACTGTCACTGGCCGGCGATCGGACTGACCGTCGAGCTGCTGAGCTACCGCTACCACGGCAGCCGTGCCGCGTTCGAACGCGACGTCGCCCGCCGCAGGCGATCGCAGCACGTCGCGTTCACGTACGGCGACGTCTTCGAGCGCAGCCGGCAGACGATCGCCGAGCTTGGGGCCGCGATGGGCTCCAGCGAACGATCCGGTCGGCCGTAACGCGAGCCGGCGCCCCGCATGCCGCGCCCACGAGCGCGCCGGCCGGAGGAGCGGCGATCATGCGAGCGACATCGCCACGGAGGTCACGGCGCTGCGTCGGCGTCGGCGTCGTCTGCACGCCCGTCAGCGTCAGCGCCATCCCCGCGTCAGCGCCGGCCGCCGGAAAGCGCCGTCCCCGCGTCAGCGCCGGCCGCGGAAAGCGCCATCCCGGCGTCAGCGCCGGCCGCCGGCGGTCGCCCTATCGAACCCGGAAGGCATCGAACCCGGCGACCTCGACGTTCGTCACGACGAGATCGTCGACGCTCGCGTGCGGCGGGCCGCTGCGACACCACAGGACCAGC
Source organism: Solirubrobacteraceae bacterium (assembly GCA_036491075.1). GTDB lineage: Bacteria > Actinomycetota > Thermoleophilia > Solirubrobacterales > Solirubrobacteraceae > CADCVQ01. Next base: position 4,148 of record DASXCR010000192.1, on the reverse strand, counting down.
GCCGCGACCGCGTCGGGCTCACCCTCGAGGCGCGCCTCGACGCTGCCCTCGGCGCGGTTGCGCACCCAGCCGGTCACGCCGCAGCCGACGGCGCGGCGGCGCAGCGTGTCGCGGAAGAACACGCCCTGCACCGCGCCCGTCACGAGAACGTGGCGGGCGATCCGAGCGGTCATGCGACCAGCAGGCCGGGCAGCTCGGCCATGTCCGCGAACGGCTCGCCGCCCGCCGCGGCGAGCTCGGCGGGATCGCCATGCCGCGAGAACGCGAGCGCGCGCATGCCCGCGGCGACCGCGGCCTGCACTCCTGGCAGACTGTCCTCGACGACCGCGGTGCTCGCCGGCGCGAAGCCCATCCGCCGGGCGGCATGCAGGAACAGGTCCGGCGCGGGCTTGCCGGCGGCGACCTCCGTGGCGCTGAAGATCCGCCCCTCGAAGCGCTCCCAGAGCCCGGTCGTGCGCAGCGTCACGGCCATCTTGTGGTGCGGTCCGCTGGACGCGACGCACGTCGGCAGCGCGATGCGGTCCAGGGCCGCGATCACACCGGGTACGGCCTCGAGGTCGCGTGCGAAGATCGCCTCGACCTCGGCGTAGTAGCGCTGCGCGAGATCGGCCGGCGGGGCCGGCGCGCCGTCGCGAGCACGCACGATCGCGACGACCGACTCCAGCGAGCGGCCGCGGAAGTCGCGCATGCAGTCCTCGAACGTCGTCGGGATCCCGGCCTCGGTCAGCAGGCCGGCGAGCACCGTGTTGGAGATCAGCTCCGTGTCGACGAGCACGCCGTCGCAGTCGAAGATCACCGAGCGCGTCACGGCGGTTCAGGCTATCCGCCGCGACTCGATCGGGCCGGTCAGGCCCGAGCAACCCACGGCGCACGCGCACCCGCGCGGCCCGCCGCCCCCGCCGCGCACGCCCACCCGCGCCGCCCACCGCGCCCGCGCCGCCCGCCGGCACCCATGGCGCACCCACCCGTGAGGTCCGAGCAGCCCACGCCGCACCCGCGACCGGGCCCCAGCCCGCCTCAGCCGGCGTCCGCCACCCGCAGCAGCTGCTCGATCTCCGCGAGATGTCCGCGCACGCCGGCGGCCATCGTGTCGACGATCTGGCGTGCCGCGTCGATGCCGCCGCTGGCGTTCGTCAGCTGCGTCTTGATCCGGCGCACGTCCTCCATCGCCCCGAGCGCGCGCTCGACCTCGGCCCGAACCGCGGCGGGGTCGACGGTCTCGCTCGCCCCGCGATTCATCAGCACGCGCGCCCGGGCAAGCCCGTACGCCACCTCGAGCGCAAGGCGCGCGTCGTCCTCGGCGTCGTAGACCACGAACATCTTGTCGCCGTTGAACTCGCGCAGCGGTCGCGTGCGCGCGGGCAGCTTGTCCTCGGACGGCACCACGAAGATTGCGAAGTCGGCGCCGCGCGTCTCCAGCGCCTCGTCGAGCTCCGCCAGCGCGCGGTTGCGCGACAGCTGCGAGTTCTTCGCCTCGAACACGATCCGGCCGCGCGCGGGACCGGCGCAGGCGTCGATCGCCACGACGACGTCGCCCTTGCGGCCGCCCTCCCCGCGCACGTCGCCGACGGCCTCGCAGTCGTCGCCCTGCGCCGAGGCGATCGCATCGATCGCGAGCGCCACCCCCTCCTCGTAAGAGCGGCCCTTGGCCGTCCCCTTCTCGGCCACCGCCGCGATCTCCGCGAGCTTCTGCTTCTCGGAGCGCAGCCGCGAGATCTCGAGCGTCATCGCCTCGAGCTTCTCGGCCATCGCGCGCATCGAGTCCGCCTGCACGCCGGCGATCTGCCGCGTCGCCGCGAGGTGCGCGTTCTGAAAGCCCGCGAGCGGGTTGGAGGCGCCGTCGGAGGAGAACTGCTTGCGCAGATCCTCGCGCATCCGCACCGCGACCTCGTCGAGGACCGTTCGCATGCGGTGCTGGACGGCGACCGACGACTCGTCGCCGAAGTGCCGGGCGAGCACCTTCGTGACGTGGCCGTTCTCCGGTCCGAAGACCTCGTCGACCTTCTGGTCCAGGCGCTCGGCGACGCGCCGGGCGCGCTCGACGAACGACGCGTCGAGCTCGCGCGCGGTCTTCTCGAACTCCGCCCGCACAAATTCGGCGTTGGCGCCCGTGACCTCGCGGTCGAGCACGCGCGCGCCGATCTCGATCGCCTCCGTCACGAAGCGCGCCGTGTCGTCGCGCTCGGCGGCGAGGCGCACGACGGTCTCGTCATCGAGGACGAGCTGATCGATCGTCAGCCGCCCCTTGTGGACGTAGACCTGCGTGATCGGGAGACGGATGGCGGCTTCCATGGCGACGCATCACCGTAGCTGCCGCCCCCGACGGAACCGCTGCAAATCCCGACAACTATCGGACGGAGCGCTGTTCCCACCAGTCGAAGAGGTCGCCGCGCTGGTGCGCCAGGGGGTTCGCGGTCGGCTTGCGCTCGCGCAGGATCTCCAGGGCGCGCGACGGCGCGACGTCCTCGCGCAGCGTCACGATCGCGGCGACGACCGCCGCCGAGCGCTGCCAGCCCGCGCGGCAGTGCACGTAGACGCGCTCGCCGGCGTCGAGCCAGCCGATCACGGCCTGCGCGGCCGCCTCGATCTGGTCGGGCCGCAGGCTGCCGAAGTCGACGAGCTCCAGGCGCCGTTCGTCGATGCCGGCCTCGGCCAGCGCCGCGACGCAGGCGTCGCGCGCGCCCGGGTCGTACTCGAGATCCTGGACGAGGTTGAAGATCCGCGTCACGCCGGCCGCGACGAGCACCGCGACGTCCTCGGCGTCCTGCGGATACGCGCCCATGACGAGCCCGTCGCCGACCTCGGCGAAGCCGAAATGCTCGAACCAGCGTGACATCGCTCGGACCCTACGCGCTGGGAGCGAGCGCATGGTGAACACCTTCGTCCGCGCCGCGCCCGCTCTACGCTCCTGGTCATGGACCCGCTCGCAGACGCGCTCGAGGATGCCGGCGGGGCGGCCGCGCCGCACGAGCGCAGCGCGCAGCTGCGGGCGCTGCTGCACGACGAGCTCGCGCGCTCGGCCGGCGAGCTCGCGCTCGCGCGCTCGGGTCGCGAGCGGCCGGTCACGGTCGCGTTCGCCGCGGCGCCCGACGCCCTGCTCGCGGTCGTGCCGGTCGCCGTCGCGCTGCGCGCCGACCCCGACGCCGTCGGCGAGCGCGCCTGGCTGCTGACCGCCGCCGCCGTCGGCGCGCTCGTCGAGATCGCCCAGCCGCCACCACCTACGCGGCCCGCCGACCTGCTGCTCCAGGCCGGAGCGATCGCCGGGCAGCTCGCGCTGCGCATGCCCACCGCCGCGCCGGAGGACGCCGACCTGGCCTGCATCGCCTTCGACGAGCACGTCGCCGGCGTCGCGCGGCTGCGCGCGCGGGCGCTGGCGCTGGCGCCGCACGTCCTCGCGGACGCGGCCGACTGGCGCACGCCGATCGCCCAGCCGCTGCGCAGCGCGGAGGCGATCGCGCGACTCGGCGGCCGGCCCGCCGACGGCGCCTCGGTCGCCGAGCACGAGGACGCCGTGCTCGCGTTGCTCGAGGCGCACGAGGACGCCGCCGCGCGCCCGCACGACGACCCGCTGCCGGCGCGCCGCGTCGCGCGCCGGATCCTGCAGCGCCTCAACGGGATGGGCAAGTGGGGCGGCTACCACACGGACTACCGCCACCTCGCGCGCGGCTTCGCCGGCAACGACCGGGCGCTCGCCGACGACGTCGGCGAGGCGCTGCTCGAGGCCGGACTGCTGAGCGAGAAGCCGAGCGTCGGCCAGCGCCACGTGTACCTCAACCCGCGGCGGGCGGCCGACATCCACGGCCTCATCGAGCGCGGGTCGATGCCCGCCGACCTGCACCTGCCGCGATGAACACCCCGGCGAGCGACGCGACGTCCCCGCCGGCGCCCTCCCCCGCCGCGCGCTTCGCCGCGGCGCGCCGCGAGAAGCTGGCCGCGAAGGCGTTCACGGCGCGCACGCTGATCGCGTCGGGGATGTTCGCCCCGCAGCGCCCCGACCGGGTCGCGAGGTCGCTGCGCGCGATCCGCCGCTGGGGGCCGACGATGGCGGCGGGCTACACGGTCTCGGCGATCAACTACCCGGACGCGCCCGCGATCGTCGACGAGCTCGGCACGCTGACCTTCGACGAGGTCGATCGCCGGACGAACGC
>DASXCR010000191.1:0-26094 GCA_036491075.1 Solirubrobacteraceae bacterium | reverse complement strand
GACGACCGCGGCCTTGCCCGCCGCGTAGTTCGCCTGGCCGGCGTTGCCCATCGTGCCGGAGATCGAGGACACGTTGACGATCTTGCGAAACACCTCGACGCCCTGCTCGCGCTCGGCCTTCGCCGGCTCGCGCAGGTGCGGAGCGGCGGCCCGGCAGACGCGAAACGGGACGACCGTGTGGATGTCGAGCATCCGCTGGAACTGGTCGTCGGACATCTTGTGCAGCATCCCGTCGAGCGTGTAGCCGGCGTTGTTGACGATGATGTCGAGCTTGCCCCAGGCGTCGATCGCCGTCTGCACGAGCGCGTCGCAGGCGCCGGGCGCGGTCAGGTCGCCGGCGTGCACGGCCGTCTCACCGGCGATCTCCGAGGCCGTCTGCTCGGCGAGGTCGCCGTCGAGGTCGTTGATCACGACGCTGGCCCCGTGCTCGGAGAGCATCTGCGCCGTCGCGCGGCCGATGCCGCGCGCCGAGCCGGTCACGATCGCGACCTTCCCATCGAGAACTCCCATGCCTGTGCGCTCCTCTGTCGGTGGCCTCGGAGCACGATAGCCCCGGACCTCCGCGGGGCCGGCTCAGCTACGAGCGAGGCGAGAAGGCTGCCTCGCGGCCCCGCCGGACGGGAGGTGGTCTGTCCGACGGGGCGCGATGGCGGGAGGAGGCAACACGGTGAAGGGTGCCGACACGCAATCCAGATGTCCAAGACTCATATCGGCGGATCGTCATAACATACGCGCATGAATCTTCGTCAGCTTCGCTACCTCGTCGCGCTCGCCGACGAGCGGCACTTCACGCGTGCCGCCGCTCGCGAGCACGTCGCGCAGCCGGCGCTGTCGCAGCAGATCCGCAGCCTCGAGGCGGAGATCGGCCTGGCGCTCGTGCAGCGCACGACCCGGCGCGTGTCGATGACGCAGGCCGGCGAGGTGCTCGTCGCACGCGCGCGCCGGGCGCTGGCCGAGCTCGACGCCGGCCAGGCCGAGCTGCAGTCGCTGGCCGGGGTGCAGGCCGGTCGGCTGTCCGTCGGCGCGCTGCACACGATGGGCCCGATCGACCTGTCGCTGCTGCTCGCGACGTTCCATGCGCGCTATCCGGCGATCGAGCTCACGGTGCGCGAGCAGTCCAGCGAAGAGCTCGCCGCGATGCTGCGCGAGGACGAGATCGACCTCGCGTTCCTGTCGGTCACCGAGCGCATCCAGAGCCGCGGCCTGACGCTGCGCGGGCTCGTCAGCGAGGAGCTCGTCGTCGTGCTCGCGACGGACCATCCGCTCGGGACGCGCGACGGACTGCGGCTGCGCGATCTCGCGGGAGAGCCGTTCATCAGCTTCCGCGAGGGCGCGCGCCTGCGCGAGCTGCTCATGTCGGCGGCGGCGGACGCCGGCTTCGAACCGCGGATCACGCTGGAGTCCAACGAGAGCCGGCGCATCCGCAGCCTCGTCTCGCGCGGCCTCGGCGTCGCGATCCTGCCGCGCTCGGACGCCGAGGGACCGGGCTCGCAGGTCGCGGTCTGCGCCCTCGTGCAGCCTCCGCTGACGCGCGACGTCACGCTCGCGTCGCGCGCCGAGCGCCGCCCGTCGCCCGCGGCGGAGGCGTTCCTCGCGCTGACGCTCGAGGTCTATCCACCGCCGTTGGCCTCCGCGACGTGATCGCCCTCATCACCGGAGCGTCGAGCGGGATCGGAGCGGCGACGGCGCGGCGGCTGGCGCGCGAGCCCGGCGCGCGGCTCGTGCTCGTAGCCCGCCGCGAGGAGCGCTTGGATGCGCTCGCAGCCGAGCTCGGCGGCGCGACGGTGATCGCCGCGGACATCGTCGACCCCGAGGCGCCGGCGCGGATCGCGGCAATCGTCGCGGCCGAGCACGGGCGCCTGGACCTGCTCGTCAACAACGCGGGTTCCTCGTGGCGCGCGACGTTCGAGGAGGGCGGCTGGGAGAACGTCCGGCGCCACATGGAGCTCGACTTCGACGCGCAGGTGCGGGTGACCGAGGCGCTGCTGCCGTTGCTGCGCCGCAGCGCGCCGAGCGCGATCGTCAACGTCGCGAGCACCGCGGGACGGGTCGCCCGGTCGGGCACGGGCGCGTACTCGGCGGCGAAGTTCGCGTTCGCGGGCTGGACGGACGCGCTGCACTTCGAGGAGGCCGCGCGCGGCGTCCACGTCGGCCTCGTGCTCCCGGGCTTCGTGGCGACCGAGGGCTTTCCGCAGCGCGAGCTCGTCGACCGCCGGCTGACGCGCTGGATCGTGTCGACGCCCGAGCGGGTGGCGGAGGCGATCGTCGACGCCGGGCCGGGCGGCAGGGCCGAGCGCTACGTGCCGCGCCCCTACTGGATTGCGGCGGCGGCGCGGATCGTCGCCCCGCGGCTCGTGCGACGGATCCTGCGCTCGAGCGCGTCGCAGCGGCTCGCCACGACGACGCGCCCCGGCGACCCGGCCTGAGCCCGAAGCCAGGCTGAGGGCGGTGCTTCATTCGGGGGCGCTTGTAGATTGCGCGCGTGCCGTACGCCACGCTGCGCTACGAGGTCGCCGACGCGGTGGCGACGATCTCGCTCGACCGGCCGGATACGCGCAACGCCCTCTCCGACCTCGTCCTGACCGAGCTGCTGGCGGCCTTCGAGCAGGCCCGCGACGACGGCGGCGTGCGCTGCGTCGTGCTCGCCTCGACGCACCCGACGGTGTTCTCCAGCGGCGGCGACCTCGCCCACTTCGCCGACGCCGACGTCACGCTCTTCCCGCGGCTGTTCGCGCTGATCGGCGAGCTCGGCAAGCCGGTCATCTGCGCGGCGGGCGGGCACGTCCTCGCCGGTGCCCTCGGGCTCGCGCTCGCGTGCGACCTCGTCGTCGCGAGCGAGTGCGCGACGTTCGGCACGCCGGAGGTCAACGTCGGGCTGTTCGGGTTCATGGTGTCGGCGCTGCTGGCGCGCAACGTCGGGCAGAAGGCGTGCAGCGAGCTGCTGCTGCTCGGCGACCGCATCGACGCGCACGAGGCGCGCCGGATCGGGATCGTCAACCGCGTCGTCGCGGCCGACGAGCTCGATGGGGCCGTGGCTGCGTGGGCGGCCCAGATCGCGGGCAGGTCGGCGTACGTGATGCGTCTCGGCAAGGACGCGCTGCGGCGCACGCAGGACATGGCGCTCGACGACGCGCTCGCGGTCCTGGCGCAGCAGCTCTCGGTCGCCCTCACAGCCGACGACGCACGCGAGGGGATCGCCGCGTTCCTCGAGCACCGAGAGCCACGGTGGAGCGACAGATAGTCGCGCTGCTGTGCCGCACGTCTGACCGCGCGACTGACGGCGCGGCGGGCGCGCGCGAGCTCGCCGAGCTGCTCGACGCGCGGATCGTCGGCGAGGCGGGCGCGCCGGCGGCGCGCGGCTGGGCTCAGGACCTGCGCGACGCCCACGGCTGCCTGCTCGAGGCGGGCGGCCAGCTCGACGACGCGATCGTCGCGGGGCGCGTCCCGATCCTGCTCGCGGCCGAGTGCTCGATCGCCGTCGCGACGCTGCCGGTGATCGCCCGCCACCACCCGCGGGCGTCGGTCCTGTGGCTCGACGCGCACGCGGACTTCCACACGCCCGACACGACGAGCAGCGGTTACCTCGCCGGGATGAGCCTCGCGGGGGCGTGCGGGCTGTGGGACACGGGCTTCGGCGCCGGCCCCGAGCCGCCGCGCGTCATCACCCACGGCGTGCGCGAGGTCGAGGGTCCCGAGCGCGTGGCCCTGGACCGCGCCGGCGTCACGCGGATCGAGCGCGCCGAGCAGGCGGCCGGGCTCGAGCTCTTCCTGCACATCGACCTCGACGTGCTGGACCCCGAGGTCCATCCGGCCGGCTTCCCGGTCGACGGCGGCCTGCTGCCCGCCGAGCTGCGCGCGCTGCTCGCCGAGCTCGCGTCCGCCTGCACGATCCTCGGCGCCGAGATCACCGCCGCCGCGCCGGGGCACGCCGAGCTCGTCGTCGACGCGATCACGCCGCTGCTGGCGTAGCGTCGGGCGCCGGCCCGCCACGCGCTGACGCCGTCGGTCGCGGGCCTCAGGATCGCGGGCGGGATCGCGCGCACGTCCTACCCTCAGCGGCATGCCCACCGAGCCCGAGATCCACCCCGCCGCCGCGACCGGCTTCGCCCGTGCGGCGGACGCCTACGAGCGCGGCCGGCCCGGCTACCCGGACGCGGCGATCGACGCGTTCGCGCGCCACCTCGGCCCGCAGGTCATCGACCTGGCGGCCGGGACCGGGAAGCTCACGCGGATGCTCGCGGCGCGCGGGTACGACGTGCTCGCCGTCGAGCCGGTCGCCGAGATGCGCGCGCTGATCGCGCCCGACGAACGCGTGCACGTCGTCGACGGGACGGCCGAGCAGATCCCCGCCGGCGACGCGACGGCCCACGCCATCTGCGTCGCGCAGGCGTTTCACTGGTTTCATCACGACCGCGCGCTGCCGGAGATCCACCGCGTCCTGCGACCCGGTGGAGTGCTCGTCGTGGTGTGGAACCGCCGCCGCATGGACGACGAGATCCAGCAGCGCATCCAGGCGCTGCTCGCGCCGCACCGCGGCGACGCGCCGGCGCAGGCCTCCGAGGAGTGGCGCCGCGCGCCGCTGTACAGCGGGCTGTTCGACGCCGCCGTCCAGCGGCGCTTCGACAACGAGCAGCACCTCGACGGCGACGGCCTCGCAGACCGCTTCGGCTCGGTGAGCTTCGTGGCCGCGCTCGAGCAGGCACCGCGCGACGAGCTGCTCGCCGCGCTGCGCGGCCTGGCCGACGCCGGTCCCGTCACGCTGCGCTACCGCACGGAGACCGAGGTCTGGCGGCGCCGGGGCTGAGGCGCGGCCGGCCGCCGCCACCGTGCTGCGATCGCCCGGGGCGCGTCACCGGCGCCGTCGGTCCGCCGGGGCCGTTTCAGAGCTGACGGTCCGGCGCTACGCGGCCGCCCACGTCTCGCGCTCGAGCTCGAAGTACAGCTGCTCGGCACCCCAGATGTGGCGAATGCCGTCCATCCGGAAGCCGAGCTTGCCGAGGACGTGGCGCGAGCGGCTGTTGGCCTCGCGCGTGATCGCGACCACGCGCTCGAGGCCGAGGGCCCCGAAGGCCTCGGCGAGGACCGACGCGCCCGCCTCGGTCGCATAGCCGCGACCCCAGAAGCGGCGCCCGAACGCGTACCCGAGCGCGACGTCCGGGCCGCCGGGCGCCAGCGGGAACAGGCCCGCCTCGCCGATCAGCAGCCCCGACTCGCGTTCGAAGACGGGCCAGAACGAGTAGCCGCCGACCTCTTGCTGCAGGATCGAGCGCTCGATCGACGCGCGCGTTCCGGCGAGGTCGCGCGCGCCGCCGAGCAGCGCCATCGCCGCGGGATCGCCGTAGAGGACGTCGTGCAGCTGGGTGAGGTCGTCGGGCACGTAGGCCCGCATCGCGAGTCGCTCGGTGAAGATCGGCAGCGCCACACCGACGATGTTGACGGTTCGCCGCCGCCCGCGCGGGCGCGTCGGGGCCGGCGCTATGGTCCCGCCGAGGATGAGCGCGAACCGGCGACCCGAGCCCGACGTCGCGGGGGCGCCGACCGCCGCACCCGCGCCCGTGCCCGCCGACGTGCCCCCGCCGCCCGCGGCGCAGGCCAAGCCCGAGCGCCCGCGCCACGAGCCGTCGCGCCATCCGATCGTCTGGTACGTCCTGCTCGCGGTGCTGCTCGTGGCGGTGGCCGCGCTCATGCTCTTCCTCACGCGCGGCATGACGTTCAACCTCGACGAGTGGATCGTCGTGACCGAGCGTCGCGGCCCGGGCGCGCCGTCCCTGCTCGCCCCGCACAACGAGCACCTCTCGATCCTCCTGCTCGCCGTCTTCCTCGTGCTGCTGAAGCTCGGCGGGTTCGTCCACTACGGGCTGATGATGCTGCCGCTCGTCGCGCTGCAGCTCGGGCTCGGCGTGGCGCTGTTCGCCACCGCGCGGGTGCGGGTCGGCGTCGGGGTGGCCGTCGGCGTCGCGGCGTTCGCGCTGCTCTCGGGCCTGGCCTACGAGAACTTCCTGATCGCCGGCCAGGCCGGCCAGATGGCGTCGATCGTCGCCGGCGTCGCGGCGTTCCACGTGCTCGACCGCGGCCCGAGCCGGCGCGACGACCGGATCGTCTGCGCCCTGCTGGTAGCGGCCCTGTGCTCGTCGGGACTCGGGATCCCGGTTCTGGTCGGCGTCGCTGTCGAGCTCATGCTGACGGCACAGGGCCGTGGCCGGATGTGGATCGTCGGCGTGCCGTTCGGCCTCTACATCGTCTGGTACGTCTTCTACGGCGTCAGCCGCGCCGACTATCACGACCTCGCGATCAGCGCCCTGTGGGCGTGGACGGCGATGAGCGAGGCCGCCGGCGCGTTGATCGGCAAGCGCCAGGTCGAGCCCGGCCAGGACCTGCTGATCCTGCTGCTCGTCGTGCTCGCCTATCGGACGTACCGGGTCACCGCGCCATCGCGCGTGCGCCTCGCGGCGATCGCGACGGTGCTCGTCGTCTTCTACGGCCTGACGGCGCTCTCGCGCCACGACGTCGCCCCGGCCTCGTCGTCGCGCTATCTGACGGTCGGGCTCGTGTTCCTGCTGCTCATGCTCGTCGAGGCGGCACGCGGCTGGAAGATCCGCGCGTGGGCGCCGTATGTCGTGATCCTGCTCGCGCTGCTCGGGTTCTCGAAGGACAACAAGATCGCCTTCAAGGACGGCCGCTCGCTGTTCCTGCAGCGTTCCGAGCGCGTGCGCGCGTCGCTCGGGGCGATCGACCTGCTCGGTCGCGCCCGCGTCGATCCGCGCTTCGAGATCGCACCGCTCGCCGCGCCGTTCCTCGAGGCCGGGCACTGGTTCGACGCGCTCGACGGCCTGCACGGCAACCCCGCGTACACCCCGGCGCAGCTCGTCCGTGCGTCCGCCGACGCACTTGGGTTCGCCGACGACACGCTCGTTCGCGCGGGCGGGCTGGCGCTCGGCCCCGCGGGCTCGGCGACGAGCACGTGCCATCGCCCGTGGACGGGATCCAGCGGCCCGGTGCCACCCGGCGGCCTGCGCGTGCAGGCGGGGCACGTCAAGGCGCTGACGATCAGCGCGCGGCGCTTCGCCGGCACCTGGGTCGTCGTCGGCGTCCTGCCGGTCCCGCCCGGCCGGGCGGTCGACCTGCGCCCGCTCGCCGACGTGCTCGCGTCGCGTCCGTACGTCGTCCAGGCGCCGGGCGCCGCGAGCGTCTGCACGCTCTGACACGCGACACGCGACACGCGACACGCGAGCCGCTAGCCGCGAGGTGACACCCGAGCCGCGAGGCACGACATGCGAGGCCCGCGTCGCGACACGCGAGCCGCGAGGCACGACATGCGAGGCCCCAGCCGCGACACGCGAGCCGCGAGCCGGACACGCGACATGCGAGCGCACCCGCGACATGCGAGCCGCGAGCGACCCCCGAAGACGTTGACGGCCGCGACCCCGTCGAGGAGTCGCGGCCGTCCGCGCGTTCGTTCGTGGTCGCGCCCTGCGCAGCGCGCGGGAGGCGCAGCCGGCTAGGAGTCGCCCTGCTGCGTGAGCGTGACCGAGTCGACCTTCGTCGCGATGATCGAGGTCTCCGACGAACGCCACGGGATCGAAGCCGAGCAGTTGAGCTTGATCTCCGTCGGCGCCGCGACCGTGCGCGTCTCCTGCATGCCGAGCGTCGCGGGCGTCTGGCGGTTGTTGACGGCGATCGTCTGCAGCGCCGTGGCGGTGACGCCGCCGACGTCGAGCGTGCAGGTGCCACCCTGCGAGCCGTTCGCGCCGATCAGTGCCTCGAGGATGTTCGTCGTGCCGGTGAACGCGGTCATGACGGTGTTCGCGGTCACCGCGTAGGCGCCCGCCGGGACCGTCATGCTCGTGACCTCTTCGACCACGTTGGCGGGCTGGTTCTCCGGGCCGGCCTTGCGGATCTGCTCGTAGGCGATGCGCGGAGCCGGAGCGGGCGCGGACTTCTTGTTGAGGATGTTCTGGACACCCTTGGAGAGCCTGCCCGACTGGATCGTGCCGCTCTTGATGTCGATCCCCTGGATCGTGCCGTTCTTGATCTGCTTGCTCGTGATCATCGTGGCGGCGACGGCGCTACCGGCGCAGGCCGCAACGAGTGCCACGATCGAGATGACGAGCGCCGGACTGGGCCGAAGCTTCATGGACTGTTCTCCCCTGCGGTTGAGTGACCTGCCAGTGTCAACACCTGCCGTCGGCGAGCAGTTGTGGTGCTCCGTCACCTACCCGCCATTCGCATCCTCATCCCCAGGCCGCGACACGGCTCATGTTCACGTGGCGTGACCATAGACGCTGCGCGCGACGATGCGGCGAAAGTGTGGCCGATCTCACGCCGGTTCGCCGGCGGCGGGCGCAGGGGCCGCCAGACGACCCGCACCGGGATGCGGTGCGTCGTGTGGGTAGCATCCGGGGCCGTTGACTGACCAGTCAATCCAGGAGCCCGACGATGCGCGCCGCCGCAGTCCAGCTGACCAGCACCCCCGATGTCGATCGCAACCTCGAGCGCGCCGACCGCCTCACGCGGGCGGCCGCCGCCGATGGCGCGCAGCTCGTCGTGCTGCCCGAGAAGTGGAGCGTCCTCGGTCGCGGCGACGACCTGCGCGCGGGCGCGCAGCCGCTGGACGGCCCGGCGATCGCGTGGGCGCGAGCGACCGCCCGGGAGCTCGGCATCGAGCTCGTGGCGGGCTCGATCGCCGAGCGCGTCGACGGCGCGCAGCAGCTGCGCAACACCTCGCTGCACATCGGCCCCGACGGCCAGATCCAGGCCGCGTATCGCAAGATCCACATGTTCGACGTCGTCGTCGACGACATGGCCTACCGCGAGTCCGAGCACGAGCTGGCGGGCGACGAGATCGTCACGAGCGAGACCGCCGACGGCGTCGAGCTGGGCCTGTCGATCTGCTACGACATCCGCTTCCCGGAGCTCTACCGGATCCTCGCGGTGCGCGGCGCGCGCGTGCTGACCGTGCCCGCGGCGTTCACCGTCCCGACGACGCGCGACCACTGGGAGGTGCTGCTGCGCGCCCGGGCGATCGAGAACCAGGCCTTCGTCGTCGCCGCCAACCAGATCGGCGAGCACGTGCCGGTCGGCGACGCCGGCGGCGCGCTGCGCTCGGGCGGGCGCTCGATGATCGTCGACCCGTGGGGGATCGTGCTCGCGCTCGCCCCCGACCGCGAGGGGCACGTCGTCGCCGATCTCGACCTCGACGCGCAGGGGCGCATGCGCCGCGACCTGCCCGCGCTCGCCAACCGCCGCCCGTCGGCGTATCGCTGGCCGGTCGAGGTGCAGGCCTGATGGCCGGCGATCGCGCCGGTGCCGCAGCGGCCGACAAGCGCCGCGTGATCCTCGACGCGGCCGTCGTCGCGTTCGCGCGCCTGGGCTTCCACCAGTGCCGCGTCTCGGACATCGCCGAGGAGGCCAACGTCTCCTACGGCCTGCTCTACCACTACTTCCGCTCCAAGGACGAGGTCCTCGACACGCTGTTCTGCGAGCGCTGGGACATCCTGCTCGCGTTCATCGCGCAGACCGACACGCTCGACGTGCCGCCGCGCCAGAAGCTGCATGCCATCGCAGCGGCGATCATCGACTTCTATCGCTACGACCCGGCGCTGATGAAGGTGATCATCGTCGAGGTCATGCGCTCGGCGAACACGTTCGGGCTGCGCCATTCGGACAGGATCGCCGAGGCCTACGTGCTGATAGGCGAGATCGTCGCCAAGGCGCAGGCGGCGGGCTCGTTCAAGCGCGAGGTGTCGCCGCGATTCGCGGCGCTTGCGTTCTACGGCGCGATCGAGCAGGTCCTCACGGGCTGGATCTTCGGCATGCTGCCCGAGGGCGAGGACGAGTACGAACAGGCCAAGGCGTCGATCGTCGAGACGATCTGCGGGGGCCTGGACGACACCGGCCGCGACACGATTCCGGCCGCGACGCCGGAGAGTCTGAGAGGATGACCGCGATGAACAACGACATGGTCAAGCGCCTCGTCTGGTCTGGACTGCTCGCTGGGCTCGGCGCGATCGCATCGATCGCGACGACGCGCGCGGCCGGTCTGATTTGGCGACGCGTCTACGGGGAAGACCCGCCCGAGTGAATCCCGCATCGCCAGCCGACGACGCGCAGCCCACCGGCGGGAGCGCTCCGGCGCCCGCGGGACTGGAGCCGGCCGTCGACGGCGAGGCGGTCGAGCTGTACGAGACGCCCGTGGCGCCCGCGCCGATAGCGATGCCGGCGGCGCCCGCAGGGGCGATCCCGGCGGTGCCCGTGGTCGCGACCGCCCCGCCGCCGCCCGTCCAGCCGCTGCCCCCGATCGGCTCCGCCAGCTCGATCCCCGGTGCGTTCGACGGCCACGCGCCCGAGCCGTCGGTGAACCCGATCGGCGAGATCGCCGGCGAGCGGCCCGAGGTGCTCGTCGGGGCCGCGTTCGCCGGCGGCATCCTCGCCGCGATGATCCTGAGACGCCTTGGCAACTGACAACTCCACCCAGAACGTCGCGCACGCCGTCGCCGACATCTCCGAGCGCGTGGCGCTGCTCGTGCGCGAGGAGATCGAGCTCGCGAAGGCCGAGGTCACCGCGAAGGTCACGAAGCTGCTGACGGGCATCGCCGTCGGGGCCGCCGCCGGGATCTTCATGATCGTCGGCCTGCTGTTCCTACTGCACGGCTTCGCCTGGCTGGCGTGGCTGGTGCTGCCCGTCGGCCAGAACTCGATCTTCGTCGGCTACTTCTTCGTCGCCTTCGTCCTGTTCCTCATGGGCGGCCTCGCCGGCTACCTCGCGTACCGGTTCTTCAAGGAGTCCAGCCCGCCCGTGCCAGGCATGGCGATCGAGGAAGCCGGCAAGATCCGCAAGACCCTGAAGTTTCGGAAGAAGACGTAGCGGCTCCGATGCCGGCCCGTACGCCAGAGCAGATCCGCGCCTCGATCGAGGAGAACCGCCGCGCGCTGGGGACCTCGATGGAGGTCCTGCAGAACGAGATCGCCGTCCTCACGGACTGGCGCCGGCATCTCGTCGCGCATCAGAAGCAGGTCGTGATGGGAGCCGCGGTCGCCGGCTTCGTCATCGGCGGCGGCATCGCCGCCTTCGGCGGCCTGTTCCGCCGCAGGCGCTGACGCCGGCTCGCCGTCCGGCGGGCGCCCTACGCTCGCTGGCGTGTCGGTGTGGGATGCCCTGACGACCCGCCAGATCGCGCGGATCCTGTTCACGACGGCCGCGTTCGCCGGGCTGATCTACCTGCTCGTGGAGATCCGCAGCACGCTGCTGCTGCTCGCGATCGCGATCTTCCTTGCCGTCGCGCTGGGCCCCGCCGTCGACTTCTTCGCGCGCCGGCTGCCGCGCGCCGCCTCGATCCTCGTCGTCTACCTGCTGATCGTGTGCGTGTTCGGCGGCGTGCTGTCGCTCGTCGTCCCGCCGGTCGTCAACGGCGCGAGCGACCTCTCGCGCGACGTCCCCGGCTACGTCGACGACCTGCGCCACAACAAGACGATCCGCGACTTCGACAACAAGTACGACGTCACGTCGCGGCTGCAGAAGGAGGCCGGGAAGCTGCCCGAGAAGCTCGGCGACGCGGCGGGCGCGCTGCAATCGATCGCGGCGACAGCGTTCAACGCGGCCTTCCAGATGCTGACCATCCTCACGATGACGTTCTTCCTGCTGCTGGACGGCAAGCGGATGACGAGCTTCGTGCTGCGACGCTTCGGCGGCGCGCACGAGGAGCGCTGGCGCGGCGTCCTGGGCCGAATCTACAAGTCGACCTCGGGCTACGTCTCGGGCGCGCTGACGATCACGACGATCAACGGGATCCTGACGCTGATCGTGCTGTCGATCCTCGGTGTCCCGTTCGCCGTGCCGCTTGCCGTGCTGATGTCCTTCTTCGGCCTGATCCCGCTCGTCGGCGCGACGATCGGCGGCGTGATCATCCTGCTCGTCACGCTGTTCACGGACTTCCCGACCGCGACGATCATCTACGCGATCTTCCTCATCTGCTACCAGCAGTTCGAGAACAACGTCCTGCAGCCGTTCATCTTCAAGCGCACCGTGAACGTGCACCCGCTCGGCGTCATCTTCGCGATCCTCGCGGGCTCGTCGATCCTCGGCGTCGTCGGCGCGCTCGTGGCGATCCCGGTCGCGGCCGCGGTGCAGATCGTCCTGCACGAGTTCTTCGGGCGATCCCCCGACGGCGACGAGACCGTGCAAGTCGAGCCACCCGACGGATCGCCGCCGGCCCCCGCCACGCCGAGGCTCGAGCCGGCCTGACGTTCGCGGGGCGCCGCGAGGCGGGTGCCGCGTTCAGCCGATCGCGGAGGTGGGGAGGCCGGCGACGCCGATCATCCCCGGGCCGAGGTAGACGCCGAGCACCGGGCCGACCTCGCTGACGAACAGCGGCTCCGTGCCGAACAGCTCGCGCCCGCGCTCGACGAGCCGCGCCGCCTCGGCCGGCGCCTGGATGTGCTGCACGAGCCAGCCGTCGACGCCCTCCGCCTGCAGCGTGCGCAGGTGCTCGACCATGCGGTCGAACGCGCGGCCCGCGGTCCGGACCCGCTCGACCGGCTTGATCTCGCCCTCGACCGTGAGGATCGGCTTGATCTTCAGCGCGCCGCCGACCCACGCCTGCGCGCCGCCGACCCGGCCGCCGCGGCGCAGGTACTCGAGCGTGTCCAGGCAGAACCAGATCCGCAGCCTGCCGATCGCGCGCTCGGCGTGCGCGGCGACGTCCTGCAGGCTCGCGCCCTGGCCGGCCTTCGTCGCCGCCGCGATCGCCGCGAGCCCCAGGCCGGCCGCGCCGCTGCGCGAGTCGATCACGGCGACGCGATCGCCGAGGCCGCGCTCGACGAGCTGGTCGCGCGCCTGCGATGCCGAGCCGTAGGTCCCGGAGACCGCGCCGGAGAGGTGGATCGAGACGATGTCCTGGCCCGCTGCGAGCAGCGGCTCGTATGCCGCGAGGAAGTCTCCGACGGACGGCTGCGATGTCGTCGGGACGTCGGACGCCGAGCGCAGGCGCTCGTAGAAGGCGTCGAGGTCTGTGATCTCGCTCTCGCGCTCGAGCGTGTCGCCGCGCTTGACGTACAGCGAGACGACGTGCACGCCGTGACGCGCGAGCACGTCGGCGGGCAGGTAGTGGGTGCTGTCGGTGACGACCGCGACGCTCATCGGCGGCGCAAGGTAGTCGATCGTCACGTTGGTGTCACGAACGGTCGATACTCCAGGCGTGACGACCGAGGCTCGACGCTGCGGCCCCGAGCTCGAGGAGCTGCGACAGGAGGTCACGCGGGCGTGCCACAGGCTCGCCCGCAGCGGGCTCGTGATCGCGTCCGCGGGCAACGTCAGCGCCCGGGCGGGCGGTCTGGTCGCGGTCACGCCCACCGGTGCGCGCCTGGCGGACCTGTCCGCCGAGGAGGTTGCCGTCGTCGACCTCGACGGCGCGCTCGTCGCCGGTCCGCTGGAGCCCACCTCCGAGCTGTCGCTGCACCTCGCCGTCTACCGCCACTACGACGCCGGGGCCGTGGTGCATACGCATCCTCCGATGGCCACGGCGGTCGCGTGCGTCGCCGACGAGCTGCCCTGCATCCACTACGCGCTGCTCGCGCTCGGCGGCGAGGTGCGCGTCGCGCGCTATGCGACGTTCGGCACCGACGATCTCGCTGCCAGCGTGGTCGACGGGCTCGAGGGTCGCACCGCGACGTTGATGGCCAACCACGGCGCCGTCACGTACGGGAGCGGCCTGCAGGCCGCGATCGACGCGACGGAGCTGCTCGAGTGGGGATGCGGCGTGTACGTGCATGCCTGCGCCTGTGGCGTGCCGCGCGTGCTGGCGCAGGACGAGCAGCGCGCCGTCGCTGCGGCGTTCGCGACCTACGGCCAGCGACGGACGCACGGACGCTCGGACCCGGGCCGGTCGCGGGGTTCGTCGGGCTCGCAGTGACGCGCTGCCGCGCCGGCGGCTACCGGCGCGGATCGACGACGAGCTTTCGCGCCTTGCCTGCGGCCGGCGAGACGAGGCCGGCGTAGAGCGCGTCCAGGCCGATCGTCTCGCCCGCCAGCACGCCCCAGTCGACGTCGCCGGCGGCCAGCAGCGAGAGCGCGCGGTCGACCTCGGCCGGGGTGTGGTGAAACGCGCCTCGGACGTCGAGCTCGTCGTAGTGCAACGGGGCGGAGGGGAGCGTGACCTGGCTGCCCGAAGGGCAACCCCCTACCAGCACGACCGTGCCGCCCGGCAGGGCCGCGGCGATCGCGTCGCGCCAGGACTCGGGCCGCCCGACGGCCTCCATGACCAGCTGGTGGCGACCGAGCCGCTGCACGGCGCGGGCTCCGAGCGCCTCGGCCTGCGCTCGCCGCGCCGGGTGGCGGTCGCAGAGCGTCACGTCGCGTCCCTCGAGCACGAGCAGCCGCGCGAGCATCAGCCCCATCGTGCCGCCGCCGAGGACGGCGGCGTCGGCGCCCGAACCGGTGCCGGCCCGGGCGACGGCGTGCACGGCCGCCGCGAGCGGCTCGGCCATCGCCGCGCCCGCCGGGTGCAGTCCGTCCGGCACCGCGTGCAGCGCGGCGGCCGGCGCCGCGATCCGCTCGGCGAACCCGCCGAGCACCCACGTCATCTCCTCGCACAGCTGCGTGCGACCCGCGCGGCAGGGCGCGCACGCCCCGCACGGCACCGAGTCGCCGACGAGCACGCGCTCGCCGCTGTCGTCGCGCACGCCGACGGTCTCGTGGCCGAAGCGCGCCGGGTAGGGGCCGAGGATCAGGTGCCCGTGGCGCAGCGCCTTGAGGTCGGTCGCGCACGCGGTCGCGGCCTCGACCGTCACGAGCACCTCGCCCTCCGGCTCGGCGACCTCCTCGACGCGCAGGTCGCCCGGGCCGTGCAGCATCGCGGCCCTCACCGCGGCGCCCTCGCTGCGAGTTGCGACGCCTCTCTTGCGTCGCCGCACGCATGACGGCCGGCCGCTGCGTCGAGCCCGTTCCTCACGGCTCGATCACGGCCTTGATCGCCTCGCCGCGGCGCTGCAGGTCCAAGGCGCGGCCGGTGTCCCGCAGCGCCAGGCGATGCGTCACGAGCGCGAGTACGTCGATCGCGCCGCTCGCGATCAGCGCGTACGCCGCGCGCATGTCCGCCGGGCCGGCGGACCAGCTGGAGCGGATCGTGAGGTCGCGCAGGAACACCTGCTCGGTGTCCAGCCCGACCGGCGTGCCCGGCCCGGTCGTCGCGTACAGGCACAGCGTGCCGCCGATGTCGAGCGCCTCCGCGGCGCCCGCGATCGCGCCGGCGTCGGCCGTCGTCACGAACGCGACGTCGACACGCTCGCCGTCGTGCACCGACGCGCCCAGCCCCTCGGCGACCGCGACGCGGACAGCCAGCGGCTCGCGCACGAAGACCTCCGACACGCCGCGCGCTCGCGCGGCCGCGACGGCGAGCAGCCCGTTGGATCCCGTGCCGACGACCAGCAGCCGGTCGCCGGCCGTCAGTCCCGCGCGATCGAACGCGCGCAGCACGCACCCAAGCGGCTCGACGAACGTGCCCGCGACCGGGTCCACGTCGCCGAGCGCGAGCAGCTCGCCGATGAGCGGCGCGCTCAGCAGCACGCGCTCGGCGAAGCCCCCGGGCACGAGTCCCGTCGAGCGGTACTGCTCGCAGAGCGTCTCGTGGCCGCGCGCGCAGCGCCGGCAGGCGCCACACGGCACGTGATGGTGGATGACGACGCGGTCGCCGACCGCGACCCTGCCCGCGTCGGACCCGATCGACAGCACCTCGCCGACGACCTCGTGTCCCAGCACGCCCGGCAGCTTGCGCGACACGTAGGTCTCGCTGACGTCCGATCCGCAGACGCCGCAGGCGAGCACGCGGCAGACGGCCTCGCCCGGGCCGGGGACCGGATCGGGCAGCTCCTCGATCGCGACCTCGCGCGAGGTCAGCGAGCGCGCGACCCTCATGCAGGGGCGGCGGACTGCCCGAACGGCGTCTCGAGCAGGGCGAGCACGGCTGCGCGCGTCGGCGGCGCCGCGATTCCGCGCTCGGTCACGAGCGCCGTCACGAGCTCGGCCGGCGTGACGTCGAAGGCCGGGTTGCGACAGGGGGTGTCGGCCTGGGTCAGCAGGGTGCCGCCGGCATGGCGGACCTCGTCGGCCGCGCGCTCCTCGATGACGATCTCCTCGCCGCTTGCGATCGACGCGTCGATCGTCGAGGTCGGGCCGGCGACGACGAACGGGATCCCGGCCGCCTGCGCGGCGAGCGCGTGCGCGTACGTGCCGACCTTGTTGGCCACGTCGCCGTTGGCCGCGACCCGATCGCAGCCGACGATCACCGCGTCGACCTCGCCGCGGCGGATCAGCCCGGCCGCCGCGCCGTCGACGAGCAGCTCGTGGGGGATCCCCGCCCGGCGCAGCTCCCAGATGGTCAGGCGCGCGCCCTGCAGCAGCGGGCGCGTCTCGCAGGCGAGCACGGACACCTCGCCGCGCTGGGCCAGCTCGACGACGACCGCGAGCGCGGAGCCCGTGCCGCCGCAGGCGAGCGTGCCGGTGTTGCAGTGCGTGAGGATCCGCCGCGCGCCCGCCAGGAAGTCGGCGCCCAGCAGCGCGATCGCCGCGCTCGCGGCGTCCTCCGCGGCGTGGATCGCCTCGGCCTCGGCGCGTGCGACGGCGGGGCGCCGTGCCGGCGCCACCGTGAGCACCGCGGCCTGGACGCGATCGACGGCCCAGGCGAGGTTCACGGCCGTCGGCCGCGCGGCCCGCAGGATCGCGGCCGCCTCGGCGACGTCGTCGTCGCCGGGGGCGAGCGCGACCTGCATCGCCAGGCCGTAGGCGGCGGTGATCCCGATGTTCGGCGCGCCGCGCACGGCGAGCCGCAGGATCGCGGCGGCGGTCTGCGCGGCGTCGTGCAGCGCCAACCACGTCTCGCTGGCGGGCAGCAGCGTCTGGTCGAGGATCTCGAGGTGCCCGTCACGCCAGCGCAGCGCGGCGACGGGCAGCGATGCCGGGGACACGGCCACAGGCCGATGCTACTGTCGTTCGCGAATGCGCCGCCCGTATTCGTCCTGCGGCGGTGGCGCTGCTCGCCGCCGCCGCGGCGAGCGCCGCGGAGCCGATCACGCCGCTCGCGCCGGTTCAGCCGGGGATGCGCTGATGCGCGCTCAGCGTCGTGCGCCCGACGGCGGTCGCGAGCTTCGACGTCGACGTGCTCGACGTCGTCGACCGCGGGGAGCCACAGGCCGCAGATCCCGATCGAGGTCTCCGGGCGGCCGGGCGCTCACCACCCGACGATCAGAGGCGGTTCTCGATGCCGATCGGCGCGGGGGCCGCCTCGGCAGCGACGGGTGCCGCCTCCGGCGCGTCGTCCGGCGCGGCGACGCCGAGCACCCCGGCGAGCTCGCCGGACTCGTACATCTCCGTGATGATGTCGCAGCCGCCGATCAGCTCGCCCTTGTGAAACAGCTGCGGGATCGTCGGCCACTTCGAGATCGCCGACAGCTCCTGGCGGATGCGCGGGTCGGGCAGGATGTCGACCGCCGCGAACGGCGTCTCGAGCGCCTCGAGCATGGCGACCGTCCGCGCGGAGAACCCGCACGCCGGGCTCGCGGGCGAGCCCTTCATGAAGAGGATGACTTCGTTGTCGGCGATCGCCGTGGTGATCGCGGTACGGATTTCGTTGTCGCTCATGAGACCTCCGTCTTGAGTGCGAGGGCATGGATCGCGCCGCCGAGCTCGCCGTCGAACGCGTCGTACACGAGCCGGTGCTGCTGCACGCGGCTGAGACCGTCGAAGGCCTGCGCGCGCACGATGGCGCTGAAGTGCACCTCGTCGGCGGTGTCCACTTCGGCCTGGGCGCCGGGAATCGCCGCCTCGATACGGGTCTTGACCTCGTCTGCGCTGGGCATGTGGCCACAGGGTAGCGACCGTCAGACCTCGGCCGGCGGCGCGCATGCACGCGCGTCAAGCTGTGGCCGGCTGCTGTCGAAGAAACGTCCGGGCCCGCCGAGCCAGGGCGCTACACTTCCTGAAGTATTGGCTTTCCGCTTGCAACCACGCTGGGAGATCTCGCATGATCACGATCACCGACAAGGGCGCTGAGAAGGTCCACGAGTTTCTTGCGTCCCAGGACGCCGACGTCTCGTCGGCCGGGCTGCGCGTCGGCGTGAAGGGCGGAGGTTGCTCGGGCTTTCAGTACAACCTCGCGTTTGACTCCAAGCGCGACGGCGACGAGGTCTTCGAGTACGCGGGCCTCAAGGTCTACGTCGACCAGCCGAGCCTGCCGTACGTGCGCGGCTCGGTCATCGACTACGTCGAGTCGCTGCAGGGCGCCGGCTTCCAGGTCAACAACCCCAACGTCGTCGCGGCCTGCGGCTGCGGCTCGTCGTTCCGCGTCGCCGACGAGGAAGAGGTCTCGGCGGTCTGATCGCCCGGTTGCGCCGCCCCGCGAGGGTCAGGCGCCTGCGCGGCGGTGCGCCGTGACGTGCGCGGCAGCTCGCCGGACCGTGCTCGCGGCGCACCGTGCTTGACGGCCTCGCGCCGCACGCGGTGCAGGTCGCGGCGCTGCACATCCACCACCCCAGCCGGGTGCACATCGACTACGCGGGCCTCGCCATCGCCGCGGCGATCAGCTGGGTGGGGGTGACCGGGCCGGGCGAGGCGGCGCTCGTCGCCGCGGGCATCCTCGGCTCGCAGGGACATGTCGGGGTCGTCGCGATGCTGCTCGTCGCATGGGCCGGCGCGATCGCCGGCGGGACCGTGGGCTGGCTGATCGGCCTGAAGGGCGGGCGCGCGCTCATGACGCGACCCGGACCGCTGTACGGGCTGCGGCTGCGGCTGCTGCATCACGGCGACGCGATCTACGCGCGGCGCGGCTGGTTTCTCGCCGTCTACCTGACGCCGTCCTGGATGGCGGGCGTCGCCGGCATGCCCGCGCGGCGCTTCGTGCCCGCGAATGCGGTCGCGGGCCTGGTCTGGGCGCTGGCGTTCGGGCTCGGCGCCTATCTCGCGGGGCCGTCGGTTGCCGACATCGCCGACGACATCGGGACGATCGGGCTCGCCGCCCTGGCCGTCGTCGCCGTGCTCGCCGGGCTGGTCGGGTGGCGCCGCGCGCGGCGGGGCTGATCCTGAGCGCGGCGCGACCGGGCCGGGGGGCGTGCGGCGCCTCAGGCTCACGGCGCGCACGCCGCCCTCACGCCGGCACATCGGATAGAACGTCGGGGATGCCGACGACGAACCAAGCGAGCCGCGCCCGGCGCGCACTGACCCGGCCGTTGCGGCGCGCGCTCGTGCGCGCGCTGCCCAGCCGTCCCTTCGCCCTGCGCTTCTGGGACGGCAGCGTGGTGCCGGCGACGTCCCGCGACGCTCCCGAGTTCCATGCCCGCAGCCCCGCCGCGCTCGCGCACTTCCTGCGCGCCCCCGGCGAGCTCGGCCTCGGCCGGGCCTACGCCGCCGGCGATCTCGTCGTCGACGACCTGGACGCGGCGTTCTCGGTCGTCGAGGACTGGGAGCCGCCGGCGATCGGCGTTCCCGACCGCATCCGCCTGATGCTCGGGGCCGCGCTGGCGGCCGGCGCGAGCGGCCTGCCGAAGATCCCGTCGCTCGAGCTGATCCTCGAGGGCGAGCGCCACTCGGTCGCGCGCGACGCGGCCGCCGTGCGCTACCACTACGACGTCGGCAACGACTTCTTCGCGCTGTTCCTCGACCCGTCGATGACCTACAGCTGCGCGATCTTCTCGCGCGGCGCGCAGACGCTCGAGGAGGCGCAGGCGACCAAGCTCGCGCTCGTCGCGACGAAGCTCGGCCTGAAGCCGGGCCAGCGCGTGCTCGACGTCGGCTGCGGCTGGGGGAGCTTCGCCATCCACGCGGCGACGCAGCACGACGTGAGCGTCGTCGGCATCACGCTGTCGACCGAGCAGGCCGCGCTTGCTCGCACGCGGGTCGCGGACGCGGGGGTCGCCGACCGCGTCGAGATCCGCGTCGCGGACTACCGCGAGCTCGCCGACGCACCGTTCGACGCGATCTCGAGCATCGGCATGGTCGAGCACGTCGGCGACGCGCAGATCGATCGCTACACGAGCACGCTCGCGCGGTTGCTCGTGCCGGGCGGGCGGCTGCTGAACCACGGGATCGCGCAGCTCGATCCCGACGAGGACCCGAGCGCCGACCTCTTCTCCAACCGCTACGTGTTCCCCGACGGCGAGCCGCTCCCGCTGTCGCGCGTGCTGCTGTCGATGGAGCGCGCGGGCCTGCGGACGACGCACGTCGAGGGGTTCATGGACGACTACGCGCGCACGCTGACCGAGTGGACACGCCGCCTCGACGAGCGCCTGGACGAGGCCGAGCGGCTCGCGGGCGCCGATCGCACGCGGATCTGGCGGCTGTACCTGCGCGCCGCGCGGCGCGGCTTCGAGGTCGGCTTCACCTCGGTCTACCAGGTGCTGGCGCATCGCCCGCCGGCGTAGGAAAGGCGCCGCTCCGATCCGCTCGACGCGGGTGGGCCAGGCGCCGGCCCGGCGGCCGGTCGCCGGGCCGAGCGGCCCCCGCTAGGGCTGGCCGCCGGCGCCGCCCGGGACGCCGGTGTTCGTCGA
Source organism: Solirubrobacteraceae bacterium (assembly GCA_036491075.1). GTDB lineage: Bacteria > Actinomycetota > Thermoleophilia > Solirubrobacterales > Solirubrobacteraceae > CADCVQ01. The sequence goes on along the minus strand of DASXCR010000191.1, from coordinate 5,565 downwards.
GTACTTCGGCTGGATCTTCATCTCGGGCCGGAAGGAGTGCACGGCCTGCGCGACCGCGACCGCCGACTCCGCGAAGCCCGTCGCGATGAGCTTGAGCTTGCCTTCGAAGGTCGTGATGTCGCCGCACGCCCAGACTTGCGGCAGGTTCGTCTTCATGACGCCGTCGACGACGATCGCGCCCTTGGAGATCTCCATGTCCCACTCCCTCAGCGGGCCGAGCGCGGTCTTGAAGCCGAGCTGCAGGAGGATCGCGTCGACCTCGATCTCGATCTCGTGCGACTCGTCCTCGGAGTGAAACAGCCGCACGCGCTCGATCGCGCCGTTGCCGCTGACCTCGCGGATCTGAAACGGGACGTGCAGGTCGACGTGGCCGGCGTCGCGCGCCCGCATGACCTGCGCGACGGTGAGCTCGTGCGCGCGAAAGCCCTCGCGGCGATGGCACAGCGCGATCGACTCGGCCGTGTGCAGGAGGTTGACGACCCAGTCGCAGGCGGAGTCGCCGCCGCCGATGACGAGCACCTTCTTGCCGGCGAACTCGGACTTCGACCCGACGAGGTAGTGCACCCCGCGGCCCTCCCACGGCGTGAGGTCGTAGCCCGGAAGCTTCTTCGGTTCGAACGCGCCGTGCCCGCCGGCGATGATGACGGCGCGCGAGCGCAGCTCCGGGAAGTGGGGGTTGTTCGTGCGCAGGACGACGATCTCGTCCTCCCAATCGATCGACTCGATCGTCGTCTCGAGATGCACCGGCACGTCGAACTGCTCGAGCGCCTGGCGCCGCAGCGACTCCACGAGGTCCTTGGCGAGCACCTTCGCGTGGCCGGGCACGTCGAAGATCCACTTCTCGGGATAGAGCGCCGTCAGCTGGCCGCCGATCTGCGGCAGCGAGTCGACCACCCGCGAGGTCGCCTCGCGCATGCCGGCCCAGAACGCCGTCGACAGGCCGACCGGGCCGGCGCCGATGACGGTGATGTCGCGGATCTCTCCCGGCGCCTCGGAGGGCACTACGCCACCTCGGCGACGATCGGCTCGCCGTCCAGCGACGCCAGCGCGCGCTCGACGGTTGCGCTGATGCAGGTGAAGGTCGGCGTGTCCTGCTTGGTGTACAGCGACGACTCGGTCGTGCGCAGGCGCTGCACGAGGTCGAGGAACGAGCCCGGATCGTCGGTCTCGAACGCGACGACGAACTCCTGGTCGTCGAGGCCGAACGAGTACGACGTGTTGAGGTCGATGTCCGGATACTCCTTGCCGAGCCTGATGTGCTCCTGCATGATCCGCCAGCGCTCCTTGGCATCGAGCGCATACCAGGCGCGGGTCTTGACGAAGGGGTAGACGAAGAGGTACTTCGCGTGCGCCGGGCGGACCTCGAGGCGCGACTCGTCGGAGTACTCCGACGCCTTCGTCATCGCGAGGAACGAGTGCGGGATCGAGGACCACTTCATGAGCCCGCTCTGCGCGAGAACGACGTGGAACTCGTGGATGCGGTCGAGGTTCTGCGCCTGCGACAGCAGCATGAGGTCGCAGTCGCCGCGCGTGCCGACCGTCGAGAAGGCACGCAGCAGGTGCCCGTCGGCGAAGTCGGCGCAGGCGGCGGCGAATTCGCGCTTGTGGGCCAGGCGCTCGGCGGCGTCCAACCGGCGCCAGGCAGGGTCGAGCTTCAGGAAGGTGTACTTGACGAAATGGCGCGACGGCACGATCAGACAGGATAGGCAACGGCGATGCCCGCTCCCCTGCGTCACGTGCCACGGCTCGCTGCCGTCGTCGCGCTCCTGCTCGTGCTCGCCGGGATCGCCGGCGCCGCGCCCGCCGCCGCGCGCAGCCCGCGCGCGGTGCTCGCGTTCCTGCCGACCGGCGGCGACGACAACCCCGACTCGGTGTTCGACCGCCTCGACGCCCGCCCGCAGCTCGCGCTCGGCCTCATGTCGGCGACGCAGGGCGCCTACTCCCCGGCGCAGATGATGCTCGACATCACGGCGGGGTCGCGCACGTCGCAGTCGGTCTACCACCCGCACCTCCCGCCGTTTCTGCAGCTCATCGTGGGCGGCGACGGCAGCGGCTTCATCTTCGGCTGGAACAAGGCGCTGGACCGCGCGAAGACGGCGCTCGCCGAGATCGATCCCGGGATGCTCGGCGGTCAGATCCCCGACGGCGCCGCCTACGCGGGCGTGCAGGGGCGCCGCAACCTCGAGGCGGTCGCCGCGGCCGATCCGGCGGGCAACGTCGCCGCGATCTCGCTCGGGACGGCCGCGACGCTCGCGGCGCGGGTGGGGAAGCTGCTGCGAGGCCACCGCCTCGTCGTCGCCGGCCTGCCGACCGCCGCCAAGGGAGACCGCGTGCTCGACGAGCTGATCCGCGACCACCGGCCCGGCGACCTGCTGCTCGTGCTGCAGTCTCCGCCGCGGGCGTTCGTCCCGCAACTGCTGCCCGCGGCCGCGCTGCTGCCCTCCGGCCACGGCGGCATGCTGCGCTCGGAGACGACGCGCCTGCACGGCATCATCGCCGGGATCGACGTCCCCGTGACGATCCTGCACGCGCTGGGGCTGCCGGTACCGAAGGGGGTCAAGGGCGAGGTGATCGACGCGGGCGGCACGCGCGACGGCGACGCCCTGACGACGACCGCGGCGCGCCTGCGGGTCATCAGCGGGCGGCGCAACCCGACGGCGTTCGCGCTGCTGTTCACGTGGGCCGCGCTGACGCTGCTGCTCGGCCTGATCGGCGACCGCCGCGGGATCCGCGCCGGCATGCGCATCGGCGGGCTGGCGTTTTTATGGGTGATGCCGCTGCTGCTGCTCAGCGGCTGGCTCGCGCCGTCGCGGCTGGACGAGGTCGCGCTCCTGGACGTCGGGGCGTTCGTGCTCGGCGCGGTCACCGACCGCCTCGTGCGCTGGCCGCGCGGGCCGCTGGTCCCCGCCGCCGTCGCGCTCGTCGCCTACGGAACCGACCTCGCGTACGGATCGCCGCTGATCATCCGCTCGCTGCTGGGCGTCAACCCGCGCTCGGGCTCGCGTTTCTACGGCCTCGGCAACGAGCTCGAGGCGACGCTGACGGTGCTGCTGCTCGTGGCGCTCGGCGCCGCGCTCATGCGGCGCGCGGACTTCGACGGCGAGCCGGCGCCCTTCGGGGCGGGGCCGGGGCGCTCGCGGCGCAGCGCCGCGATCGTCGCGCTGGCCGGGATCGTGGCGGCGGTCTTCGTCGGCGCGGGCCAGCTCGGAGCCGACGTCGGCGGCGTCATCACCGTCGGCGGCGGCGTCGCGACGATGACGCTGCTGATGCTGCCGGGAACGCCCTCGCGGCGGGCGATCGTGCTCGGCCTGCTGACCCCGGTCGCGGCGATCGCGGCGCTGGCGCTGCTCGATCTGGCGACCGGCGGCGACGGGCACTTCACGCGCACGATCCTGCAGGCCGACAGCGCGCAGGCGCTGTGGGACGTCGTCGAGCGCCGCTACACGCTCGCCTTCAACGTCCTCGGGACGGGCGCGATGCCGTTTCTCACCGTCCTCTCCGTGCTCGGGGTCGCCTACGCCGCGCGCTTCCGCGAGCGCGTCTACGCGCCTTTGCGCGGATCGCCGTCATGGCGGGCGGCGCTCGGCGGCGGGCTCGTCGCGTCGCTCGTCGGCGCGCTGTTCAACGACTCCGGCCCGGTCCTGCTGGTCTTCGGCATCTTCGTGCTGGTCTGCGTCACCGCGTACGTGCGCGGCGATCCGGCCGCTGGCAACGAGGCGCGGTGACCGGCGCGGGCCGTCGGTCGGCGTCCGCATCGCCCGACCGCGCGCGAGGGTAAGCTGCCCGCAATGCGCATCGCGCTGGTGTCTCCGTATTCGTGGACGTATCCAGGGGGCGTGACGCGGCACATCGAGGCACTGGCGGAGCAGTACCTGTCCGCGGGCCATGACGTTCGCGTGCTGTCCCCGGTCGATCCCGACGATCGCTTCGCTGCTCGCATGCACCGCGGCGCGCGCCCCGCCGCGCGCGAGCTCCCCGAATGGCTGGTCCCGCTCGGCAGGACGGTCGGCTTTCCCTCCAACGGCGCCGTCTCGAACGTGGCGTACACGGCCAACGGCGTCAGCCGCATGCGCCGCGAGCTGCGCAGCGGGGGCTTCGACGTCGTCCACCTGCACGAGCCGGTGGCGCTGGCGCTGTGCTGGGACGCGCTGTGCTCGGTCGACCTCCCGCTCGTCGGCACGTTCCACTGCTACTCCGAGAACGTCGCGTCGAACAACTTCGCGAACCTGCTGGGAGCGCGGCGGCGGCTGAACCGGCTGCACGTCCGGATCGCCGTCTCCGAGGCCGCGGCCTGGACCGGTCGGCGCTTCTACGGCGGCACGTACCGGATCGTGCCCAACGGCGTGGACGTGCCGGCGGTGCCCGTCGTGCGCCTCGCGCGCCGGGCCGACGAGCCGCTGCGGATCGCCTTCATCGGGCAGTCGGTCGGGCGCAAGGGGCTGCCGGTGCTGCTGCGTGCCTTCGAGGCGCTGCGCGAGCACCTGCCGGTGCAGCTGCACGTCGTCGGCGTGAGCCCGGACGAGATCGCGCCGCTGATGCTCGACGACCGCGACGTCTTCGCGCTCGGCAAGTGCAGCGACGCCGACAAGCAGCGCGTGCTCGAGCGCGCCGACATGCTCTGCGCGCCCTCGCTCGGCGGCGAGAGCTTCGGCATGGTGCTGACGGAGGCGTTCGCCGCCGGCACGCCGGTCGTCGCCTCGGACATCGCCGGCTACCGCGACGTCGTCGCCGACGGCGTCGACGGCGTGCTCGTGCCGCGCGGCGACGCGAGCGCGCTGGCCGAGGTGCTGCGCGACCTCGCGCTGGATCCCGGCCGCCGGGACGCGCTCGCGCTCGCCGCCGCGCGGTCGGCCGAGCGCTATGCCTGGCCGCGGATCGCGGCATCCGTGATCGACGCCTACGGCGACGCGATCGCGATGCCGGCGCCGGCCGGCTCGCCGCTGCTGGTGCGCCTCGCGGGGACGCCGGCGGACGGCGTCCGCGTGCCGGCACAGCGCCTGCCGACGCTCGAGCCGCTGCCGGAGGTCGTCGCGGGATCGCCGCGACCGGCGGCACGCCTGCTGCGCCGCGCCGCGGTCGGGCTCGCGGGCCTGCTCGCGACGATGCTCGCCGTGTTCGCCCTGCAACGCATCGGCGTCGCGAAGATCGGCGACGCGCTGTTCGCCGCGACGCCGACGTGGGTCGTGGCCGCGCTCGGGCTCATGTGCTTCTCGATGGTCCTGCGCGGCGTCGCCTGGCACGCGATTCTGCGCGCCGCGCTGCCGCGGGCACGCGTCCGGCTCGTCGACGCGCTGCAGGGGACGTTCATCGGCGTGCTGATGTCCGCCACGCTGCCGGCCCGTCTCGGCGAGCCCGCCCGCGGCTTCGTCGTCGCCCGCCGGATCGGCAACCCCCGCGAGCACCTGCCGGTCGTCCTCGGGACGATCGTCTCGCAGACGCTGCTCAACGTCTTCGCCCTGCTCGTCCTCGGGATCACGATGTTCTCGACGGTCGACTTCTTCACGCACCACACGGCGCTCGTGGCGGTCGCGATCGCACCGCTGGCGATCGTCGTCCTGATGCTCG
>DASXCR010000190.1:0-10981 GCA_036491075.1 Solirubrobacteraceae bacterium | reverse complement strand
GGCGCCGGCCTCGATCTGCTGGGCGGCCACCTCGATCGCGCCGAACTCGATGCCGCGCGTGAACGTCGCGCTGATGAGATCGATGAGGAACTGGAAGTCCTCGTCGCCCGACAGCGTGAGGCGGTCGCCGATGCGCTGCATGCGATCGTCGGGGAACAGGCGCGCGAGCTCCTTGGTGATGTCCTCGCGGATGTCGCCGCGCTCGGGTTCGTCGCTCATCCTCGTGAGGATGCCCGGTCGCGGCCTGGGCTACCATTTCGAGCGCTCATGGGTGACATCGGCAACCCGATCCGCGAGACAGAACGGCCCGCGCCCGTGCGGATCCCCGCGCCCGACCCGGCGCCGCCGCCGGCGCCGGCGTCGCCGGAACGCGAGCGCGAGCCAGAGCCCGCCAAGGCCGGCCGCTGAGCGTGCCCGCCGAGCCTGTCGCCCAGCCGCTCGTCGGATTCCGGCGCTGGGGAGCGCGGCGCGGCGGCCTGTACTCGGGGATCTTCGTCGCCGGTCGCTTCCTGCCCAACCCCGCGCTCGGCATGGTCGCGCCGCGGACGGCGCAGAAGCCGTGGCCCGTCGAGCAGGACCGCCGCGCGAAGTGCTTCGCGCTGCGCGGGCACGAGGCGCCGTTCGGCGCATGCAACTGCGGCTGGGCCGCCTACTACACCCTCGCCGACGAGCCCGAGCTGCCCGCCGAGGAGTGCGTCTGGGGCGCCGTCGTGGCGTGGGGCACGATCGTCGAGTGCGAGACCGGCTTTCGGGCGGAGTTCGCGCGCCCGCTGGCGCTGCTGGACCACAAGCACCCGGACGACATCCGCGAGCGCGGCCTGCGCCTCGCCAATGCGGCCGACACCTACGGCATCCCGCTGCTCTCGCGCGACGAGCTGATCGCGTACGCCGGCTGGCACGGCGAGGTGCGCGCATAGCACGGGGTGATGCACGCCTTTTCCGACGATCGAGCGGACCTCGTCTGCCTCGATCTCGACGCGTAGGCTCGGTCGCGGGCAATCCGGTCGGCGAGCCGAGGGGGATGGGATGGGGATTGGGGGGTCAGTGGCATCGCAGACGCCGGCGAGCGCAAGCGATGCGTCGACGCCCGACGAGCGTGCCGCGGCCGGAAAGGCGCTGCGCAAGCGTGCGCCCCGATCCGGCCACGGCGACTGGCAGCCGGCGGCGGACCGTGCGGATCCGGTCGGGGTGCTCGTCGAGCAGGCGCAGGGCCCGGTCGCCGAGCTCCTCGCGCTGCGCTATGGGCGCATGCTCGTCTCGCCGTTCTCCTTCTACCGGGGGGCGGCAGCGATCATGGCCGCCGACCTCGCCGCGACGCCGACCTCGGGCCTGCGCGTGCAGCTGTGCGGAGACGCGCACCTGTCGAACTTCGGCACGTTCTCCTCGCCCGAACGCGAGCTCCTCTTCGACATCGACGACTTCGACGAGACGCTCCCGGGACCGTGGGAGTGGGACGTCAAGCGGCTCGCGGCGAGCGTGTGCATCGCCGGTCGCGACCGCGAGTTCTCCGCCAAGCAGGTCGCGGACGCCGTCCGTCAGACGGCGGCCGCCTACCGCGAGGCGATGCGCACGTTCGCCGGACAGGGCAACCTCGAGGTGTGGTACGCGCGCCTCGACGTGGACGCGATCACGCGCCTGTTCGCCGCGGGCGTCGACGTCGAACGAACGCGGGAGCTCGAGCGCCGCCTGGAGAAGGCGCGTCTGAACACGAGCGTCAGGGCGCTCGGCAAGCTCACGGAGACCCGTGACGGCAGGGTCTGCTTCCTGCACAAGCCGCCGCTGCTCGTCCCCGCCGACGACCTGCTGGCCGGCGAGGATCGCGAGGACGCGGAGAGCGACCTGCGGGGCGTGCTCCGCGGCTACCGCGCGAGCCTGACGGCCGACCGGCGGACCCTGTTCGACGGCTACGCCTACGCGAGCATGGCGCGCAAGGTGGTGGGCGTCGGCAGCGTCGGGATGCGCGTGTGGGTGGTGCTGCTGTACGGCCGCGACGGCGCCGACCCGCTCCTGCTGCAGGCCAAAGAGGCCACGAGCTCGGTGCTCGAGCGCCACCTCGAGCCGGCGGCGCAGGCAAACCACGCCGAGCGCGTGGTGGAGGGCCAGAAGCTCATGCAGGCCGCGGAGCGACATCTTCCTCGGCTGGAACACGGCGCCCGGCCCGGACGGCGGCGCGCGCGACTACTACGTCCGCCAGGCCGCCGACGGCCAGTGCGCGGTCGACGTCTCGCTGCTGCTGCCCGACGGACTGGCGGCCTACGGGCGCATGTGCGGCTGGACGCTGGCGCGGGCGCACGCCCGCTCCGGCGACCGCATCGCGATCTCCGGCTACCTCGGCCGCGGCGAGGTCTTCGACCGCGCGATCGCGGAGTTCGCCGAGCGCTACGCCGACCAGAACGCGGCGGACTTCGCGGCGCTCGAGGCGGCGGTGGCGGACGGCCGCGTACGGGCGGCGCCGCAGGCGACCGGGTAGTGGTTCGCGTGGGTCGTGCGTGCCCGCCGCCGCGACGTGCGCGGGCGCATGCGGTGAGTGCGCCCGCGGCGACGACGTGCGCCGTTGGTGCGCGCCCGCGGCGACGACGCGGGCGGTGCTGCGCGCCGGCGGCGACGACATGCGCCGGCGCACCTGGGGCCGGCGGGCGTCAGATCCGCCTGCGCGCGCGCGACCGTCCGTCAAGCTGTGCGGACGATGATCGAGTTTCGCTCCTGCGCCGCCGACGAACCGCCCGCCACCGCGCTCGTGCAGGGCATGCGCGACGACATCGCCGCGCTGTACGAGGGCCTGGACCTCGACGGCCCCGACATGCCCAAGGCCGGCCCGGCCGAGCTCTCGTCGCCCGGCGGTGCGTTCGTCGTCGGCTTCGAGGACGGCGCGCCGGTCTGCTGCGGCGGCCTCAAGCGCCTGTCCGAGGAGGCGTGCGAGATCAAGAAGATGTTCGTCGTGCAGCCGGCCCGCGGCCGCGGCGTGGCGCGCGCGCTGCTGGTCGAGCTGGAGCGGCGCGCGCGTGACCTCGGCTACGCGATCGCGCGGCTGGACACGGGCCCGCGCCAGCCGCGCGCGCAGCTGATGTACGAGCGCGCAGGCTACGTCGCGGTCGAGAACTTCAACGGCAATCCGGTCGCGAGCTTCTTCGGCGAGAAGCGGCTCTGACGGCCGTCCGGCGGAGGCGGGTCCGCCGGCGGCGTGGGTCCGGCGGGCCCGGCCGGCCCGGGCTCAGGCCGGGTGCTTGACCACTTCGAAGTCGCCCGCCTCCAGGCGCAGCGTGCGCAGGAGCTCCGTGACCTGCTCCTGCTCGCCGTCGTCGAGCGCCGCGAGGCCGAACGAGTCGGCGTTGAGCAGCAGCGTCGCGCGCGCCGCGACGTCGCGACCCTCGTCGGTGATCTCGGCGAGCGTGGTGCGGCGGTCGGCCTCGTGCGGGACGCGACGCACGAGGCCATCGGCCTCGAGCTTGTCGACGATGTTCGTGACGCTCGTGCGGTGCACCTGCAGGCGCTCGCCGACCTTGCCCAGCGGCAGCGCACCGGCGCGCGTGAACGACAGCAGCATGAGCGCCTCGTAGCGCGGGAACGTCAGCGCGAGCGGGCCCAGGAGCTCGTTCAGGCGCGCCAGCAGCACCTGCTGGGCGCGCATGATCGAGGTGATCGCGGCCATCGGGCGCGCGGGCTCTGAGCCCCAGCGCTCCTCCCAGTGGCGGCGGGCCTCGGCGATCGGATCGATCCCTAGTGGCGGCATACGACACGCAAGGCTAACCGGCCCACATACGTGGACTTCCGAGGGTCTACTCGCGAGCGATCTTGCCCAGCAGCGCCCGCGCGATGACGAGCCGCTGGATCTCCGAGGTGCCCTCGTAGATCTCCGTGATCTTCGCGTCGCGGTAGTAGCGCTCGGCCGCGGTCTGCTTCGTGTAGCCGACGCCGCCGAGGACCTGGATCGCGTCGCTCGTCACCCGCCGCGCGACGCCCGACGCGAACAGCTTCGCCTGCGCGCCCTCGACCGTGTGCGCGCGGCCGGCGGTCTTCAGCCGCGCGGCACGCCAGGTCAGCGCGCGCGCCGCCTCGATCTCGGTCTGCATGTCCGCGAGCTTCTGCTGGATCGCCTGGTGCGCGCCGATCGGCTTGCCGAACGTCGTGCGCTCCTTCGCGTAGGCGACCGCGAGGTCGAGCGCCGCCTGCGAGATCCCGACGGCCTGCGCGGCGATCCCGATGCGTCCGCCGTCCAGCGTCGCGAGGGCGATCCGCAGGCCGTGGCCGCGCCAGCCGAGCCGCTCCCCCGGCGTCTCGTCGAAGGACATGTCGGCCGTGCTCGACGAGTTCAGGCCGAGCTTGTCCTCCTCGCGCGTGGGCCGGAAGCCGTGGGCGCCGCGGCGCACGACGAACGCGCTCGGCTTGTCGGGGTCCTTCGCGAAGACGAGGAACACGTGCGCGTGCGAGCCGTTGGTGACCCACTGCTTGGACCCCGTGATCCGAAGCTCCTCGTCGGCGTGCGTGCGCAGCGCCCCCGCGTCGGAGCCCGAGCCGGACTCCGTCAGCGCGAACGCGGCGATCTCGTGGCCCTGGGCGAGCGGCGGCACGAGGCGCTCGATCTGCTGGCGCGAGCCGTGGTCGATGATCGGCATCGTGCCGGCGCCGGTGTGGACGGCGAGCGTCACGCCGAGGCCGGCGTCGCCGCGCGAGAGCTGCTCGAGCACGAGGATGTAGGTGAGGAAGTCCGCGCCCGCGCCGCCGAGGTTGGACGGGACGCAGACGCCCATCAGACCGAGCTCTCCGAGCTGCTTGACGACCTCCTTGGGGAACTCGTGGTCGCGGTCCCACTGCGACGCCTTCGGCGCGACGACCTCGTCGGCGAAGCGCGCCGCGAGCGAGCGGATGTCGCGCTGCTCGTCGGTGAGCTCGTGCAGGCTCATCGTGCACTCGGGCGCCGGATGGCCAGAACCGCGAAGCGGTGGTCCTTGAAGAGGCCGGGCGGCAGCGAATCGGCGCGGTCCCCCTCGACGTAGCGAGCGTCGCCGCCGAGCACGGTGCGCGCCTCGTAGGCGGTGGCGTGATCCTCGAAGATCGCCGGGACGTCGGTCATCTGCGGTCAACGTACGCCATCGCGCACCTCCGCTACCGCCGCCGCCGAGAAGTGGCGCGCGCACGTCCCGGCCGCAGGGTCGCGCCGGCGCCGGCTCCACCCGCGACGGCGGCGAGCAGCGCGGCGACGATCTTCAGCCGCCGGTGCAGCGTGTCGAAGCGCAGCACCTCCCAGCCCGCGTCGCGCGCCACGCGGGCGAGCGCGGCGTCGGGGTTGACGGCGACGGGGTTGCCGACGGCGCGCAGCATCGGCAGGTCGGACTCGGAGTCCGAGTAGGCATACGAGGTCTCGAGCGCGATGCCCTGCGCCTGTGCGAGCTCTCGCACGGCCTGCGCCTTGCCCTCGCGATAGGCGAACAGGCCTCCCTCGCGGCCGGTGTAGACGCCGTCGCGGATCTCCGAGCGCGAGCCGATCGCGCCGTCGAATCCGAGGATGTAGGACAGCGCTTCGGCCATCTCCTGGGAGGCGGCCGTGCAGATGTAGACGGGCCGGCCGGCGTCCTGGTGCGCGTAGGCGAGCTCGAGCATCTGCGGGTACAGGCGCGGCAGCACGCCCGCGAGCACGCGCGGGGCGAGGCGCCGCATCTCGCGCACCTCCCGCCCGGCGACGTAGGAGCCCATCCGCCCGCGGACCTTCGCGGTCGCGGCGTCCGTCGAGCCCATCAGCCGGAAGCGCAGGGCCGCCCAGGTGTCCCCCGCCAGCCGCTTGCGGCTGATCATGCCCTGCCCGTACGCGGCTCGCACGAAGTGAAGGCCCGACGAGCCGGCCATCAGCGTGCGGTCGAGGTCGAAGAACGCGGCACTGCGCGGCGCCGGCTGCGGCGCCGCGCGGTCCGCGTGCTCCTCGACGGCGCTCAGGTCGTCCGCTCCCGTGCGATCAGGCGCCGACGCGCAGGACGATCGCGTCGCCCTGGCCGCCGCCGGAGCAGATCGCCGCGCAGCCGAGGCCGCCGCCGCGGCGGCGCAGCTCGTGCACGAGCGCGCCGATGATGCGCGCGCCCGACGCGCCGATCGGGTGGCCGAGCGCGACCGCGCCGCCGTTGACGTTGACCTTCTCCTCGTCGATGCCGAGCATGCGGATCGAGTTCAGCGTGACGGACGCGAACGCCTCGTTGATCTCCCAGAGGTCGATGTCGGAGGCGGTCAGCCCGGCCTTCTCGAGCGCCTTCGTCGCCGCGGCGGCGGGCGTGCGGGCGAGGTAGGCGAAGTCCTCGGCGGTCGAGGCCTGCGCGACGATCTCGGCGAGGATCTCCTTGCCGTGCTCCTGCGCCCACTGCTCGGAGGAGACGACGATCGCGCCGCCGCCGTCGTTGACGCCGGGCGAGTTGCCGGCGGTGTGCGAGCCCTCGCGGCTGGCGAGACCCTTGAGCTTGGCGAGCGCCTCGAGCGAGCTGTCGCGGCGCGGCGCCTCGTCGACCTCGACGACCGTGTCGCCTTTGCGGCCCTTCACGGTCACGGAGACGATCTCCTCGGGCAGCCGGCCGGCGTCCGTCGCCTCGATCGCGAGCTCGTGCGAGCGCAGCGCCCAGCGGTCGAGGTCGGGCCGCGTGATCTCGAGCTCGTCGCCGACCTCCGTCGCCTCGTCGAACATCTGGCGCCCGCTGAACGGGTTCGTCAGGCCGTCGTGGACCATCGCGTCGAGCGCCTGCGCGTCGCCCATGCGAAAGCCGAAGCGCGCGTTGGGCAGCAGGTAGGGCGCCCTCGACATCGACTCCATCCCGCCGCCGACGCCGACCTCGATGTCGCCGGCGCGGATCTGCGCGTCGAGGATCCCGACCGCGCGCATGCCCGAGGCGCAGACCTTGTTGATCGTCTCCGAGCTGACCTCCTTCGGGATGCCGGCCTTGATCTGCGCCTGGCGCGACGGGATCTGCCCCTGACCGGCCTGCAGGACCTGGCCCATGATCACGTGCTGGACGTCCTCGCCGGCGACGTCCGCGCGCTCCAGCGCGGCCCGGATCGCGATGGCGCCGAGCTCGGTGGCATCGAGCGAAGCAAGCCCTCCGCCCATCTTCCCGATCGGGGTGCGGGCGGTGGCGAGGATGACGGTCGTGGGCATCTGGGTGCTCTCCAGTCTCGTGTGGCCGGTGCGCGCGAACCAAGTGTATGGCCGGTAGGTTCCCGACAACGTGATCACCGAATGCACCACCGCGCTGCCCGCGGACACGAATGCCGACACGATCGTCGTGGGGATCCTCGACGCGGAGCCGATCGTCCACGACGTCGACGGGGTGCTGCAGGGGCTCGTCGACGCGGGCGAGGCGAAGGCCAAGCACCGCCACCTGGCGGTCGCGCACGCGGGCGGCAAGCGCTGGGTGCTCGTCGGGCTCGGCTCGCGCGCCGAGCTCGACGGCGAGCGGGTGCGCGTCGCGGCCGCCTCGGCGCTGGGCCGCGCCCGCGAGCTCGGCGCGCGGAGGCTGTGCTGGGAGGCGCCGCACAAGGCCGGCCCCGAGGTCGTCGCCGCGATCGTCGAGGGCACGCTGCTGTGCGCGTACCGCTACGAGCGCTTCAAGACGGCCTCGGTCGAGGGTCGCGTCGACGTCGACGCGCTGATCGTCTCGGCACACGACGACGTCGCGTCCGTCGTGGCGGAGGCCGAGATCGTCGCCGACGCCGTCAACGCGGCGCGCGACCTGCAGAACGCGCCGCCGAACGAGATGACCCCGCGCCACGTCGCCGACGCGGCGCGCGCGCTGTCGTCGCTGGACGGCGTGACGGTCTCGGTCGAGGGCCGCGCGGAGATCGTCGCGCGTGGGATGGGCTCGTTCGCCGCGGTAGCGCAGGGCTCCGACGAGGAGCCCGCGCTGATCACGCTGCGCTACGAGGGACCGGATGCCCGCGGCCCCGTGCTCGGCCTCGTCGGCAAGGCGGTGACGTTCGACACCGGCGGGATCTCGATCAAGCCCGCCAACAAGATGTTCGAGATGAAGTTCGACATGTCCGGCGGCGCGGCCGTGCTGGGCGCCGTCGAGGCGATCGCGCGCCTCGCGCTGCCCGTGCGGCTGATCGCGGTGCTCGGCGCGACGGAGAACATGCCGTCGGGTCGCGCGATGCGCCCGGGCGACGTCGTGACGGCATCCAACGGCGTGACGATCGAGATCATCAACACGGATGCCGAGGGCCGGCTCGTGCTCGCCGACTGCCTCGCCCACGCGGTCGCCGAGGGCGCGCAGCGGCTCGTCGACATCGCGACGCTGACGGGCGCGATCATCACCGCGCTCGGCAACACGCACGCCGGCGTGTTCGGCGACGACGACGCGTGGGTCTCCGAGGTGACGGCCGCCGGCGACGCGAGCGGCGAGATCGTCTGGCGGATGCCGATCCATCCCGATCACGCGAAGGCACTCGACAGCGAGACCGCCGACCTCATGAACGTCAACGAGGCGCGCAAGGCGGGGTCCAGCACGGCGGCGGCGTTCCTCAACCGCTTCACCGGTGACGTGCCGTGGGCGCACCTCGACATCGCCGGCACGGCGTGGGGGGCCGGGCGGCCCTACACGCCGAAGGGCGGCAGCGGCTTCGGCGTGCGGCTGTTCGTCGAGCTGGCGCGCGCGCTGCACGCCTGACACCTCGACGGGAGTTCACAGCCAAACGGCCCGCGACGAAAAGTGTGGGTGTACGCTCGCGCGCACACGTTCATCTGAGGGGGTTTGCCATGGGTATCCGGCTTCGCAGGACACGACTCGTCAAGGGTGGGCTGCGCGCGGCGGCCCTGGGCGCCGGTTGCCTGCTCGTCGGCGCGAGCAGCGCGTCGGCCCTGGTGGTCGGGCAGGCGGTGACGCCGGGGGCTGCGACCTCGTGCTCGCCGGCTCAGGCCGCGCTGCAGACGGGCGTCGCGGCGGGCGGCAATCCGTACGCGATCCCCGCCAACGGCACGCTGACGTCCTACTCGACGCGGGCGTTCAACCCGGCGGGCGCCGGCACCAAGCTGCAGCTCGTCGTCTTCCGGCCGGCCGGCGCGGGCATGTACACCGTGGTCGGCGTGAGCAGCACGTCGATCGCGCTGCCCACGAGCGCTCCCGCCGCCGACCTCACCGCCGCGACGGCGCCGATCCCGGTGCAGGTCGGCGACATCGTCGGCTTCTGGACCGACGGCTCGGCGTGCGCGCTGAGCACCGGCGCCCCCGGCGATGCGGGAGCCGACGTCGTCGGCGCCGCGCCACCGACCGGCACCGTGACGCCGACCCCGTACACGGCATACCTCAACAGCATCTCCGCGACGCTCGCGACGAACTGCGACCTGGTGACGATGAACGTCGGCTGCTGGCACTTCGACGAGCCGTCGGGCACGACCGCCTACGACGCGTCCGGGCTCGGCAACAACGGGACGTACGTCGGCGGGCCGACGCTCGGCGTCACCGGCGTGCAGAACGGCGGCCTCGGCGTGGACGGCGTCAACGACTACGTGCGCGTGCCGGACTCCGCGAGCCTGCACCTCGGCGACTCGTTCCTGCTCGTCGGGTCGATCCGGCGCACCTCGGACGCCAAGAGCCAGGAGCTGTTCAACAAGGGCGCGAACGGCTTCCAGGTCGAGGTCATGAACGCCGCCAACCACGACCAGGTGTGGCTGCGCAAGGCGGGCGTCACGACGATCGCCCAGTCCACCGTCCCCGTTCCGGCCGACGGCGCCTACCACGAGATCAAGGTGCTGAAGAACGGCACCGGTCCCGGCAGCGTGCAGATCGCCGTCGACAACAACCAGGGCACCGGTGTGACGCTCGTCGGACCGACTCAGGTCATCAAGGACACGACGTTCCCGCTGACGTTCGGGCTGGTCGGCGGTGGGCCGGCGAGCCTCGACGAGTTCGCGGTCTACGACCGCTGAGCCTCGGCGCCGGTCGCGTCGTTCGGCGCGACCACGACCATTCGCGGGCCTTCGGGCCCGCGAATGGCCGTCTGCGGTTCCTGCGGACTGCCGCGCCCCACGGCCGCGGCGTCGCGGATGGACGCACGCTCGAGCGATGATCTCGCCGTAGCGCGACAGCGCTACGCCTCGGCGACGTGCACGCCGCAGGCGATCGCGAAGACGGCGGCGTTCGCGAGCACGTCGTCCCAGCTCATGCTGACGCCGCGCAGGCTCGTCGCCCCGCGGATGCCGTCCAGCCGGCAGCCGCGCAGCTGCACGGACGCGAAGCGCGCGTCGCTGAAGTCCGCGCCGCCGAGGTCGCAGTCCTCGATCAGGACCTCGCGCAGCCGCGCCGATTGCCAGTCGGAGTCACGCAGGTCGCAGCCCGCGATCCGCACGCGCCGCAGCTGCGCCCCGGCGAACGCCGCGAGATCGGCCCTGCAGTCCTCGATCGCGAGCTCGGCGAGGTCCGTCTCCGACAGCAGCGCGCCGGTCAGCCGGCCGCCGGCGATCCGCACCCGCCGAGCGCGTGCGCCGCGCAGGTCGGCGTTGGCGAGGTCGCAACCGCGCAGCTGCGCGTCGAGCAGCTTCGCGCCGCTGAGTCGCGCGGCGGACAGGACGACGCGGTCGAGCACGCAACCGTCGATCGCGACGCCGGGTGCCTGCAGGCCGGCGAGCGCCGCGTCCGCGAGCGTCGCGTCGTGCAGCCCGTCGCGATCCAGCGTCTGCGCGGCTCGCGGCTCGGCGGGCAGATCGGGCGGATCCGGACGCATGCGGACAAGTAAAGCGGGCAGTCCGCGACGCCGCCGGTCGCTCGGTGCGGCGCGCCGCCAGCGCGAGGGTGGTCGCGGAGAGCAGCGCCGCCTGGCAGGCGGGGTTCGTCGTCCACGGGCTCGCGCCACCCGTGGCGAATCCGTACTCGCCGACGCGGATCGGCACGTTCGCGTCGTCGTTGGGGCCGCGATCTCGCGTGTGGCCTGGATGTGTGCGCTCACCGTGGCGACGTTGGCCGCGTATGGGTGAATCGCGAGGGTGTCGAACAACGGCGCCGCGCCGAGCGTGTAG
>DASXCR010000189.1:0-15684 GCA_036491075.1 Solirubrobacteraceae bacterium | reverse complement strand
AGCCCTCCCTGTTCGATGCGGTCTGCGACGGCCTGCGGGACGAGGTAGCGGATCGGGTCGCCCGCCGCGACCCGCCGGCGGATCTGCGACGACGAGATGTCGATGCGCGGCATGTCGAAGAAGCGCAGCGACGCGCGGCCGGGGAACGCCTCGTCGAGGCGTTCGGCGATGTCGCCGCGGCCGGCGCCGGAGCGCTCGGCGACGGCAAGCGTCGCAAGCCCGAGCACCGCTTCGGGCTCGTGCCAGGTCGGCAGTCCGAGGGCGATGTCGCCCCCCAGGATGAAGGTCAGCTGGTCCTCCGGATCGCGTTCGTGCAGCTCCCGGAGGGTATCGACCGTGTACGACGGTCCGCCGCGCGCGATCTCGACGTCGCAGACGCGCAGGCGCTCGTCCCCGGCGACGGCCAGCCGGCAGAGCTCGAGGCGCTCGGCCGGGCCGGGATCCTGCGCGGCCTCCTTGTGCGGCGGGATCGCCACCGGCGTCAGCAGGACGCGGTCGAGGTCGAGTTGCGCGGCGGCCTCGGACGCGCACACGAGATGGGCGAGGTGCGGGGGGTTGAAGGTGCCGCCGAGGATGCCGACGCGCGCCACGCGATCAGCGCGTCACGGGCGCACGTGGCCGTCGCCGATGACGACGTACTTGAACGTACACAGCTCGCGCACGCCGATCGGGCCGCGCGCGTGCAGCTTCTGCGTCGAGTTGCCGATCTCCGCCCCCATCCCGAACTCGCCGCCGTCGGTGAAGCGCGTCGAGGCGTTCACGTAGACGCAGGCCGCATCGACGCCGAGCTCGAACGCGCGCGCCGCGGCGGCGTCGCGGGTCACGATCGCCTCGGAGTGCCCGGAACCGTGCGCGTTGACGTGGTCGATCGCCTCCTCGACGGAGTCCACGACCCCGACCGCGAGCGTGAGCCCGAGGAACTCCGTGTCCCAGTCGTCCTCGGCGGCGTCGTGCACGCGCGGCGCGAGCTCCCCGGCGAGCGCCCGCGCGCGACCGTCGACGCGCAGCTGTACGCCCGCCGCGTCCAGCGCGCGCAGCACGCGCGGCAGGAACGCCGGTGCCGCGGCGCCGTGCACGAGCAGCGTCTCGGCGGCGTTGCAGACGCCGGGCCGCTGGACCTTCGCATTCAGGACGATCGCCTCGGCCACCGCTGGATCCGCGCTCTCGTCGACGTAGACGTGGCAGTTGCCGGACGCCGCGTAGATCACCGGCACGGTCGCGACCGCCTTCAGCGCGGCCTTCAGGCCCTCGCCCCCGCGCGGGAAGATGAGGTCGACGACGCCGTCCTGGGTCGCGAGCTCGGCGAGCTCCTCGCGGCCGCCGCCGGCGACGAGGCCGATCGCGCCGTCGGGGACGCCGGCCGCGGTGGCCGCCTCGGAGGCGATCGTCGCGAGCACCGCGTTGGAGTGCGTCGCCGACGACGAGCCGCGCAGCACCACGGCGTTCCCGGACTTCAGGCACAGGGAGGCCGCGTCGATCGTGACGTTGGGGCGCGCCTCGTAGACGACCGCGACGACGCCGAACGGCACGCGCAGCTTGCGCACGTCCAGGCCGTTGGGCAGTCGCCGGCCCTCCACGACCTCGCCGACGGGATCGGGCAGCGCGGCGATCGCGCGCGTGCCGGCGGCGACGCCGGCGATCCGGGCGGGATCGAGCGCGAGGCGGTCCAGCAGCGCGGCGTCGAGGCCGTTCGACCGGCCCTCCTGCATGTCGCGCGCGTTGGCCTCGACGATCTCGTCGGTGCGAGCGAGCAGCGCGTCGGCGATCGCGCGTAGCGCGGCATTCTTCGTGTCGGTGTCCAGGGTCGCGAGCGCGCGCGATGCGGCCCGCGCGTGCAGGCAGACTTCCGACACGGAGCGCGTCGCGGTGGCCACGTCGGAAAGCCTACGCGACCGCCTGAACGCGCGGTCGTGGCGAATCTGCCGCGTATGGCGCGGCAGATTCGACACACGAGCGACGCAGCCCTGCGGCGCTCGCCGGCTGCGCGTGGTCGTGGCGCGTCGTGGCTCAGCGGTGTACGGTCGACCTGTCCGCGTAGCGGTCGACCGGCAACGTGCGGCACTTCGACCGGGCCCGGGCTGCGCGCCGAGAACCGGCTCGTCGCCGATCAGGCGAGCACGAAGTAGTCCCGATGGATCGCCTCGTCGGTCGCGCGCGGCAGCACCTCGCGCACCGCGCCGGACTTCATGCCCATGACGCGCTCGAGCTCGCCGGCGGCGTAGTTGCAGATGCCCTTGCCGATGACGATCGCGCCGTGCGCGACCTCGACCGCGTCGCCGGCGTCGAACGCGCCGCGCACGCCGGTCACGCCAACGGGCAGCAGCGACGTTCCGCCGTCGCGCAGGGCGCGCGCGGCGCCCGCGTCGACGACGATCGTGCCGTGCGAGGGCTTGGCGTACTTCAGCCACAGCTTGAAGGACGAGTAGCGACCCTCGCGCGCGGGGAAGCGCGTGCCGCCGGGCGCACCGTCCAGCGCCGCGCCCAGCGCCCCGTCGCGCAGGCCGCTGCAGATCACCGTCTCGATGCCGCCGGCCGTCGCCATCTCGGCCGCGACGACCTTCGAGCGCATCCCGCCCGTGCCCAGCGGTGACGTCGTGTGGCCGATCGTCAGCGCCGACAGCGCCTCGAAGTCCGAGACCTGCGCAACCAGGCGCGCGTCCGGGTCGGACTTCGGGCTCGCCGTGTAGAGCCCCTCGACGTCGGTCAGCAGCACGAGCAGGTCCGCCCCGATCAGGACGGCGATCTGCGCCGCGAGGAAGTCGTTGTCGCCGAAGGAGATCTCGTCGGTCGTGGTCGTGTCGTTCTCGTTGATGACCGGCAGGACGCGCCACTCGAGCAGCTTGCCGAGCGTCTGGCGCGCGTTGAGGTAGTGCATCCGCGCGCTGATGTCGAAGAACGTCAGCAGGACCTGGGCGCTCGTGATGCCGCGATCGCGCAACAGCTCGTCGTAGACGCGGTAGAGCTTGCCCTGGCCGACCGCGCTCGCCGCCTGCAGCTCCTCGATCGCCCGCGGGCGAACGGGCAGCGCCATGACCCGCATCCCCCGTGCGATCGCCCCGCTCGTGACCAGCACGACGTCGTGGCCGGCCGCGTGGCGGGCCGCGGCCTCGGCGCAGATGCCCGCGATCGCGTCCGCGCGCAGCTCCCCGGAGTCCTCGGCGACGATGCTCGAGCCGAGCTTGATGACGTAGCGGGCCACGGGACGTCCGAGCTTAGTCAGCGTCAACGAACGTAGCCCGCGCAGCCGCGGCCGCCGGACGCGCGGATCGCCCGCCCGGCGCCGCTGCGCGACGACGGCTACGCCTTCGCCGGCAGCGACCCCGTCACGATCTTGCCCTTCGTCGGATCGAGGTAGGCGGCGCAGTACTCGCCGCCTGGCCCCGGCGTCGGTATCGCGCCGGTGAAGAAGCCGCGGAAGTTCGTCGGCGTCCCGGTCGTCTGCTGCTTCCAGCCGGCGGCGGGATCGCCGCACAGCGACGGCTTCTTGCTCGGCGTCGCGCGCCAGAACAGCAGCGCGACGTCCTGCGAGCCGTTGGGCCGGAAGCGCATCTGCCCCCAGAAGCCCGTCATCCCCGCGCCCGCCGGGTACATGACGAGCGGGAACGCGTACGCGAACGCCGCGGGCTTCGCCTCGCCCTTGAGGTTGTAGAGGCCCGACTGGTAGGTGAACCAATACAGCCGCGACCCCTTCGGGTACTTGGCGACCGGCGCCGCGTCGCGCAGCTGGAACTGGGTCGTCGCCTTGACCCGCGGGTCGTTGTAGGCGAGGAAGTCCGCGAGCTCGTTGTACTGCGCCTGCTTGAGCAGCGGGATGCCGTTGCGCGGGTCCGGCGGGTTGCTCTCGTAGCCGAACTCCGTCAGCAGGATCGGCATCGCGGACGGGATCTTGCCGCCCGACTCCACCGACAGCTGGTCGAGGATCGGCCCGAGCGTGCCGATGTTCGCGATCGTGATGTCGTCCGGGGTCGACGGCTTGACCGTCGGCGCGGCCTTCTTCGTGTACGGGTGGTGCGCGTAGCCGAACGCGTGGATCGCGCCGAGCTTCTGGAAGTCGTCGCAGTGGCGGCGCGTCGCGTCCATGCCCGTGTACTGCTGGCCGGCGGGGTTCACGCAGACGAGCTCGCGCAGGAACGGCACCGGCTCGATGCCGTTGCGCGGGCCGCGCTTGGTGGAGCCGAGCGGCGCCGTCTCACCGAGCAGCACGACATCGCCGCCGTGCCCGCTGAGCGCGAGGCCCTGCCGGCCGTACTGGTAGAGCTCGCGGTACAGCGCGGGCGAGGCCGGCACGACCTGCCCGTCGACCTTCTCCCACTGCGGCGTCAGCCAGCCGGGCTGGTTGGGCTCGTTCCACAGCGACCACAGCGCGACCCTCGGCAGCGCCTTGCGGATGCCGTTCTCGTCGCGGTACCTGCCCGAGTAGCGCGTCCCGACCGCCTGCACGAACTGCCGGAAGCGCGACGGGATCGGCTTGTACGTCCCGGCGTTGGCGCGCTGGCTCGGCGGGGCGACCCGGTGCGCGTAGCGCGGCCCGGGGCCGGTGACCGTGAAGAGCACGCGCATGCCGAGCGCCGTGGCCTGCTTGACGACGTTGTCGTAGCGGTCCCAGTTGCGCGTGGGATACGTGCGCGGGTCGTTGGCCTTGAAGCGCTTGCGCTGGGCCAGCGCCTTCTTGCGCAGCGCCTTCGTCTTCAGCCGCTTGACATCGGCGTTGTTGAGGTCCGCCCCGTCAGCGACGACGCTCCACAGCACGGTCACGCGGACCGCGTCGGCGCCCAGCGAGCGGGCGGTCACGAGCGTTCGCGCCGCGGTGCGGTCGCCGCGATACAGGAGCTGGTCGTCGTCCTGGATGAACGAGACCTGGTCGGGCGCCGCCTGCGCCGCCGTGGTGCACAGGCAGCTCAGCAGGACGGTGGCCAGCAGCAGTTTGCGCAGGGTCATCGGCGCGCAACGGTAGCCAGTCTGACCACGTCGCGTCGCCGACGGGGCATGGCGCCTCGTCCTGCCATCGCCCCTGTTCACGCGCACGTCGTCCTCCTGGTCGCCTTGGCCCCCGCCTGTCGCGACAACACCGCGACAGCGGCCAAGGTTGCGCTCGCGGAATGTTTGGACGTCACCCCGGATGCAGCTCGAACAGCACGCCGGCGATCTCGACGTCGTCGCCGGGCTCGAACCCCGCCGCCTCGAGCGCGCTGATGACGCCCATCCGCCGCAGCCGTCCCTCGACGTGCGCGAGCGCCTCGTCGTTGTCGAGGTCGTGGCGCGCGAGCAGCCGCACGATCGGATCGCCGTCGACCTGGAAGACGCCGTCGTCCATGCGCCGGACGTCGAAGCCGCGGCCGGCGGCGGGGCGGAAGATCTTGTGCTCCGCGAGCGGCACGTCGAGCGCGGCGACGGGTGCGGGGGCGTGGACGAGCGGCACCCTGTGCAGCAGCTCGGCGGCGAGCGCCTCGAGCCCCTCGCCGGTCGCGCTGGACGTCACGAGCACCGGCACCTCCTCGCCGAGATGCTCGCGCCACAGCTCGGCGGCGGCCGCGGCGTCGCCGGCGGGGACGAGGTCGGCCTTCGACAGCGCGAGCAGCCTCGGCAGCGACGCGAGACGCGGGTCGTGGGCGCGCAGCTCGGCCTCGATCGTCGCGTGGTTGTGCAGCGGATCGCTGCCGTCGGCAGGCTCGAGGTCGAGGACATGCACGAGCAGGCGCGTGCGCTCGACGTGGGCGAGGAAGTCGTGGCCGAGGCCGGCGCCGGCGCTCGCGCCCTCGATCAGGCCGGGGATGTCCGCGATGACGAGCTGGCGCTCGGCGCCCTCGAGCGTCCCGAGCACCGGCTCGAGCGTCGTGAACGGGTAGGCCGCGACCTTCGGCGCGGCGCGCGTCATGCGCGCGAGCAGCGACGACTTGCCGGCGTTCGGCACGCCGACGAGGCCGACGTCGGCAAGCAGCTTCAGGCGCAGCTGCACCCATCCCTCCTCGCCGACGAGGCCGCGCTCGGCGAGCCGCGGCGCCTGGCGCGTGGATGTCGCGAAGCGCTTGTTGCCGCGCCCGCCCGAGCCGCCGCGCGCGACGGTCACGCGCTGGCCGGGGGCGACGAGGTCGTGCGTGCTCGCGTCCCACGAGGTCACCTGCGTGCCGGGCGGGACGGGGATCTCGAGCACGGGGCCGGCCGCGCCGTGGCGCAGGTCGCCCTCGCCATGTCCCGCGCGCGCGGCCTTGTAGTGCGCGCGGCGCTTGTAGGTCTGCAAGTCGCGCAGCGAGTCGTCGCAGACGAGCACGACGTCGCCGCCGTGCCCGCCGTCGCCGCCGTCGGGGCCGCCGTGCGGGACGTGGGCCTCGCGGCGAAAGCTCAGGCAGCCGTCTCCCCCACCACCGGCTGCGACGAAGATGCGGGCCTTGTCGTAGAGCATGCTCGCGGCACGACGATAGGACACGGCCTGCTTCCTAGACTCGTCCCACGTGTCCGTCCAACGCAGAGGAGCCCACGTGCCCGACCCCCGCCCGCGCCCCGAACCGGGCGTCTTCCTGATCACCGGAGCGTCGAGCGGGATCGGCGCCGCGACGGCCCGGCTGGCCTCCGAGCACGGCTACCGGCTCGTGCTCGCGGCGCGCTCGAAGGACAAGCTAGACGCGCTCGCCGCGGAGCTCGGCGGTCCCGAGCGCGCGCTCGCCGTCGTGTGCGACGTCACCGACTTCGGTCAGCAGGAGGCGATGATCGCCACCGCGATCGACGCCTTCGGCGGGATCGACGTCGTGTGGGCGAACGCCGGCTTCGGCGCCAAGCGCGGCTTCCTCGAGGAGACGCCGCAGCTGTGGCGCGACATGGTGCTGACGAACGTGCTCGGCTGCGCGTACACGATCCGCGCCGCGATCCCGGCGCTGAAGCGGAGCACCGGCCACCTGCTGCTGACGAGCTCGGTCGCCGGGCGCCGCGCGCTGAGCGGCTCGCTCTACAGCGCCACGAAGCACGCCGTCACGGCGATGGCCGAGAGCGCGCGTCAGGACCTCGACGGGACCGGGATCCGCGTGACCTCGATCGAGCCGGGCATGGTCGACACGCCGTTCTTCGACGACCGCCCGACGCACGCGCTCCAGCCCGAGGACATCGCGCGCGCCGTGATCTACGCGATATCACAGCCGCCGCACGTCGACGTCAACGAGATCCTCATCCGGCCGACGGCGCAGCCGAACTGAGCCGGAGCGCTCGGCGGGCCGCCGTCCGGGCTCGGCCGTGCCCCATCGCACACAGCCGGGCTGTATCACCGGCCCCCGTCTGCCGATCACTGTCACACGAGGCCCCGGATCCTCCGGCGCCCACGCACAGAGGGAGCGACGACGATGGCCGCAGCGAAGACATCCGCAGACCCCGTCCTCGACGCCGAGGAGAAGCAACTCTGCCATCTCATCAACGACTTCCGCAAGGCGCACGGGCGCTCGCCGTTGAAGGTCGGGGTCGCGCTGTCGCGGTCGTCGGCGTGGATGAGCAACGACATGGCCCGCAACGACAACTTCGACCACACCGACAGCGAGGGCCGCAGCGTCGTCACCCGTCTGAAGGCGTTCGGCTACAGCGGGCCGACGAGCGGCGAGAACATCGCGGGCGGGTCGAGCGGCGCGGCCGGCACGCTCGAGCAGTGGGAGAGCTCGCCGCCGCATCGCGCGAACCTGCTCAACGCGAAGTTCAGGGTGATGGGCGTCGCCCGCGCCCACGACGGCGACTCGATGCTCGGCTGGTACTGGACCGCCGACTTCGGCGGCACGGTGGGCCGCACGATCGACGTCTGAGCCTCGCCGCTCAGACGCAGGATCCCACGGGCGCCGCGCCTTCTGCCTGTGGCTCAGGCGGCGGCGTCGTGCGGAGCGACCGAGACCATGCGCTTGCCGCGCTTGGTGTGAAAGACGAGCGTGCCGGCGGCGATCGCGAACAGCGTGTCGTCCTTGCCGATGCCGACGCCGGCACCGGGACGGAAGAGCGTGCCGCGCTGGCGCACGATGATCTCGCCGCCGCTGACGGTCTCGCCCGCGAACGTCTTGACGCCGAGGCGCTGGGCGTTGGAGTCGCGGCCGTTGCGTGAGGAGCCGAGCCCCTTCTTATGCGCCATTGGTTTGAGTCTCCTCCGCGGGTCGTCCGGGCCCGCGCTCTGATGTGGGCTGACTTCCTCCGGCCGTCAGTGACGTGATCTCCAGGCGCGTGAGCTCCTGCCGGTGCCCGGCAGTGCGCTTGTAGCCGCGCTTGGGCTTGAACTTGAAGACACGGATCTTCTCGCCGCGCTCGTGCGCGAGGATCTTCGCGGTCACCGAGACGCCGGACAGGCCGTCGGCGTCGAAGACGGTGTCGGTCGACCGGTACAGAAGCGGCCTCAGGACGACGGTCGCCCCGGCCTCCTCGGGCAGGCGCTCGACGAGCAGGGTCTGCCCCTGCTCGACGCGGTACTGCTTGCCGCCGGTCTTGACGATTGCGTAGGCCATGGTCGTGTGCTCAGCTCTCCGAAGATGGTTCGCTCGCGGCCGCAGTGTCCACAGTGGCGCGCGAACGGCGCCGTCCGCCTCTGCGGCCGCGGCGCCGAGGGGTCGATTCTACGTCATCGCCCTCGGAGGAGTCCGCCGCCGCGACCTCCGCGACCGCGACGGTCACCTTCGCCGGCCGGGCGGGTGCCCTGGCCGGCTTCACCACCGCCGGCTCCGGCTCCTCGGCGTCGAGCATGACCGCCGTCGCCGACGTGCGCCCCGCGTGCTCGATCCGCACGAGCTTCTTCGTGCCGACGAAGCGACCGCCGCCGCTGACGGAGATGATGTAGCCGTCGATCTTCGCGACCGCGTCGTCGACGTCGTACATGTGCGGCTCGACGATGTGCACGAGCACCTCGTCGCCCTCGCGAAACGGCACCGCGCGCTCCATGACCTCCTCGCGCGAGCCCTCCATGACGATGTCGAAGTGATCCAGGGGCAGGCCCTCGGAGCCGGTGAAGTGGAAGCGCCGGCCGGTCTCCTCCTCGATCGCGTGCAGCACGCGCTTGCCGTTGCCGGTGAACTGCGCGCTCACGCGCGGATTGCACTGCACGAGGAACGCCTCGTGCTTCTTGGGCGCCTTCTTGACGAGCGTCCGCAGGCGGCGCTCGAACTCGATCGCGATCGTCTCCTCGGACTTGATGACGCCGTCGCCGTCGCAGGTCGGACACGGCCGCGAGATGATCTCGCGCACGCCCTCGGTGACGTTCTGGCGCGTCATCTCGACGAGGCCGAGCTTGGAGATCTCGGCCGTGAAGGTCTTCGTGCGGTCCTCGTCGAGCGTCTTGCGCAACGTCTTGAGGACGGCGTCGCGGTTGCGCGCGCGGGCCATGTCGATGAAGTCGATGACGATGATCCCGCCGATGTCGCGCAGGCGCAGCTGGTTGACGACCTCCTCGGCGGCCTCGAGGTTCGTCGTCGTGATCGTGTCCTCCAGGCGCGCGCCCTTGCCGCGGCCGATGAACGAGCCGGAGTTGACGTCGATCACCGTCAGCGCCTCGGCGTAGTCGATGATCAGGTAGCCGCCCGAGGGCAGGTCGACGCGCCGCGTCATCAAGCCGTCGATGACCTTGTCTACGCCGTAGGCGTTGAACAGGGGCGCCTTGTCCTCGTAGAGCTCGACGCGGTCGACGAGCTCGGGTGCCGTGCGCGTGAAGAACGAGACGAGCCGCTGGTGCTGGTGCGGGTCGTCGACGATCGCGCGCTCGAAGTGCTCGGAGAAGATGTCGCGCACGACGCGGACCGAGAGGTCGGCCTCCTGGAAGACGAGGCCCGGCGCGGGCGTCTCCGCGACGCGCTTGTCGAGCACCTCGTGCAGCTTGAAGAGGTACTGCAGCTCGCGCTCGAAGTGCTCGCGCTTGGCGCCGTGCGCGGCCGTGCGGATGATCGCGCCGCCGCCGCGCAGATCCAGGCCCTTCGTCTCGCGGCGCAGGCGCTCGCGCTCCTTGTCCTCGAGGCGGCGCGAGACGCCGATGCCCTCGCCCGTCGGGGCGTAGACCATGTAGCGCCCGGCGATCGTGACCTCCATCGACAGGCGCGCGCCCTTGCTCTTCAGCGGGTCCTTGACGACCTGCACGACGATCTCCTGGCCGGGCTTGATGAGCTCGGTGATCTTCGAGCCGCCCTCCTTGCCGCGCCCGCGACGGCCGACGTCGACGCCCGGGATCACGATCTCGTCGACGTGCAGGAAGCCGTTCTTGTCGAGGCCGATGTCGACGAACGCCGCCTCGAGGCCGGCGAGGACGTTGTCGACCTTGCCCTTGTAGATGTTGCCGACGATCGAGCGGTTGCCGCGGCGCTCGAAGTACAGCTCCGCGACGCGGTAGCCGGGCGCCGGGTCCTTCTTCGCCCGCGACGCCGCGGCGGTGGGCGGCTTCTTCGCGGCGCCGGGCGTACCCGTCGCCTCCAGCAGCGCGACGCGGGTCTCTCCGCGGTCGACGCTGACGAGCAGTTGCTTCTTCATGAGAAGACGATTCCTTTGTCTAGAACGGGCGACCCCGGCCCTTCGCAGCAGCGGTCGCGCGCCCTTGGGCGTAGATCGATTGCAGGAGGCCGATGGCCAAGAGGGTGGAGATCACCGAGCTGCCGCCATACGAGAGCAGCGGCAGCGGGATGCCGGTGATGGGCATGATTCCCACGTTCATGCCGACGTTGATGAAGACCTGGAACAGGAGCATGGCCACGATGCCTCCGGCGATCAGCGCGCCGTAGAGGTTCTTGGCCACGGTGAGAATCCGCAGACCGCGCCAGATCAGCAGCGCGTAGAGCGAGAGAACGAGTCCGGCACCGGCGAATCCCCACCGCTCCGCGATGGCCGCGAAGGGGAAGTCGGTGCGTTGCTCGGGGAGAAACTTGAGTGGGCCCTGGGTCGCGCGGTCGCCGCGGCCGGTCTTCTGACCGGCGCCGATCGCGATCCGCGACTGGTTCTGCTGGTAGCCGGCCTGCCCGGCGACGCCGGACGGGTTCAGGAAGGCCGTCAGGCGATCGACCTGGTAGGGCTTGACGACCGTCACGCCGACCGCGGGGGCGGCGACGAGCACGAACGAGATCGAGATCACGCCGAGCGCGATCAGGCCGGCGAAGTGCTTCCAGCCGACCCCGACGACGAACAGCGTCGCGAGCAGGATGACGAGGTAGACGAGGCCGGTGCCGAGATCGGAGGCCATGACGAGGATCGCCGGCACCATCGCGACGAGCACGAGCCGCGCGGTCGTGTCGCGCTCGCCGAGGCCGCGGGCGCGATCGACCGCGAACGCCGACAGCGCGACGACGAGCAGCACCTTGCACAGCTCGGACGCCTGGACCTCGAACCCGGGCAGCTCGATCGCGCGGCGCGTGCCCTTGGTGACCCCGCCGAAGACCGCGACGAGCAGGATCCCGGCGATCATCAGCCCGTAGACGCCGTACTTCAGCTCGCGCAGGCGCGAGTAGTCGATGCGGCTCATGACGATCGCTATGACCGAGCCGACGGCGAAGAAGACGGCCTGGCGCATCGCGAACGAGTGCGCGCTGCCGAGCGCGCCCGTGGTCTTGTTCAACGAGACGACGGACGCGACCATGAGCCCGACCGTCGCGAACGCGAGCAGCGGGTCGAACGGCAGGCGCAGGCCCGCGGGCAGGCGGGAGGCGGGAGGCTCGTTCACAGCGCCGTCGCCGATCCGGGCGAGCACTTCGAGCCATCCTGCTTGTAGTACTCCGCGAGCACCTTGCAGGCGATCGGGGCCGCGACCGCGGCGCCGAAGCCGGCGTCCTCGACGGTCACGACG
Organism: Solirubrobacteraceae bacterium; assembly: GCA_036491075.1. Taxonomy (GTDB): domain Bacteria; phylum Actinomycetota; class Thermoleophilia; order Solirubrobacterales; family Solirubrobacteraceae; genus CADCVQ01. Next base: position 3,920 of record DASXCR010000189.1, on the reverse strand, counting down.
ACGACGATCGGGCGCTTGGCGTCGGGGACGTAGGCCGCGTACCACGACTGGTCGTTCGGGCGCCCGAGGCGCGTCGCCGTGCCGGTCTTGCCGTAGACGGGGTACTTCGACTGGTCCCACCACGTGCCGAACACGTCGCCCGACGTGCCCTCGGGCGTGCTGGCGCCGAGGTGCAGGCCGTCGCGGACGACGGCGAGGTCTGCGGGATCGATCGCGACGTGGCGCGCCGGATCGCTCTGCAGATGCTGGATCAGCTCGGCGCTCGGGCTCTCGACGTCGAGGCCGAGGTGCGGGGTGACGATCGTGCCGCCGTTCTCCAGCGCGGAGTACATGACGGCCATCTGCAGCGGCGTCGCCTGCAGGTCGCCCTGACCGATGCCGAGGTTGACCGTGTCGCCGAGGTTGTAGGGGCGCAGGTCGGAGATGCCACAGCCCTGGGCCGCAGGCGCGTCCGCCGGGATGTGCCGCTTCGCGCGGCAGGCGAGCTCCGCGTTCGCGAGGCGCTTGCGCCACGCGGGATCGGGGATCAGGCCCGCGTACTCGTTGGGCAGGTCGATGCCGGTGTCGCGGCCGAGCCCGAGCTTGCGCGCCCACTTCTGGAGGATCAGGCCGCCGTGGTAGTACTCGAGGATGCCGAGCTTGTAGAAGTAGACGTCGGACGAGACCTGGATCGCCTTGACCATGTCGATCGTCCCGTACTGCTCGTGCTTGGCGTTGCAGCGCTTGATCTCGCCGACCTGCGTGCAGCCGGTGTCGTCGACCGTCGTGGCCGGCGTGACGAGGTGCGCGTCGAGGCCGGCGAGCGCCGTGATCGGCTTGAACGTCGAGCCGACCGGATAGGCGCTCGAGATCGCCCGGTTGAAGAGCGGCCCCGCCTCCTTGCCGGTGCCGGTCAGCGCCTTGTAGCGCGCGTCGGTGAGCTGCTTGGTGAAGATCGAGGGGTCGAACGTCGGGAACGAGTCCATCGCGAGGACCTCGCCCGAGCGCGGATCGAGCGCGACGACCGCGCCGGCGTGGCTGCCGGGGTTCAGCGGGCCCTCGATCGCCTTCTGGGCGGCGTCCTCGAGGCCGAGGTCCAGCGACAGCCGCACCCGATCGCCCGCGGCGGGCGGCGTGTTCTTCAGCGTCGAGTTGGCGACCGGGCGCCCGTTGGCGTCCACCTGCACGCGCTGGATGCCGTCCTTGCCGCGCAGGTACTTGTCGTACGCGCGCTCGACTCCGTTGTGTCCGACGGAGGCGTCGGGCGCCAGGCCGCGGTAGCGCGACTCCTTCGCCTCGAACTTCGTCATCGCCCCGACTGGACCGAGCAGCTGCGCCGCGAGCGTCCCCTGCGGGTACTTGCGGACGTAGGTCTGGCTGACCTTCACGCCCGGAAACAGCTCGGGCCGCTCGCGGACGTAGGCGAGGATCGAGCGCGGGATGCCGGTCTTCAGGCGCACGGCGGAGTACGGGACGAGCACGAGCGAGTGCACGACCTCGCGGTGGATCTGGTTCGCCGACGTGTCGAGCACGCGCGCGAGCCGCTGGTAGCGCGCGCGCAGGGCCGCCGTCGGGATGCCGGGAATCGGGATCGGCTCGCCCTTGTGGCCAACCGCCTTCGCGTCGCGCGTGCCCTCGTCCGAGCCCCACTGCGCGGCGAGGTCGCGCTCCTGCTGGGGCAGCGACGCGGGATCGATCTCGAGCACCGCGGCGAACGTGTTCTCGACGATGACCTTGTCGTTGCGGTCGACGATCTTGCCGCGCGGCGCCGGGATCGGCAGCACGCGGACGCGGTTGGAGTTGGCCTGCGCGAGGTACTGGTCGCCGGACAGCACCTGCAGGTACCAGAGGCGGAAGAAGACGATCGCGAAGAGCGCGAACGCGAAGCCGCCGAAGATCGCGACGCGCAGCGCGAGCTGCGGCGTGATGGGGGGACGGCGATCGGAGACGGGCTCCATCATGAGCGCGAGAGCGGCGACAGGCCGCCGGTCGTGTAGGCGCGGCGCCTGCGGCGGCGGGGATCCTCGGGCAGCGCCCGCAGCAGCCATCGGCGCACGATCGCGTAGACCGGCAGCGCGATCAGCGCGTTGATGACGAGCGTCGCGAGCGTCTGGCGCAGCAGCGCCCAGCTGACGGGAGCGTCGGCGCCGAGCAGGAACTGCATGATCGCGAACAGCACGCTGAAGGCGAGCGTCGCGGCGGCGCCGGTCGCCAGCGGCACGAACGTGCCCTCCGGGTCGCGGGCCTCGCGCAGGCGCCCGGCGCCGTAGCCGACGGTCAGCAGCACGAGCGAGCTGACGCCGAGCGTCTGCATCGACACGAGGTCGACGAACAGCCCGACGCCGAAGCCGAAGCAGCCCCCCGCCAGCGACCCGCACAACAGGCCGACGGACATCACCATCAGCGGCGACAGGTCCGCGTGGGCGCCGGCGATCGGCAGCTGCGAGACCGCGGCGGTCTGCACGATCACCCCGCCGATGACGAGCGCGACGAGACGGGTGACGAGCTTCGGCGTCGGCGAGATCACGGTCCGCCGGCCCCCTGCGGCTTCGTCAGGACCTGCACGAAGTCGAGGTTCTGCATGTTCGCGTAGGGCCGCAGGTGCACCTGCTGGGTGTCGGTGCCCTGGTGGTCGATGCGCGTGATGACCCCGATCGGCAGGCCGCGCGGGTACAGGTCCGGGTAGCGGTCGCCGTTTGAGACCGTGCCTCTCGTGACGACGTGGTCGCCCACGTTCAGTCGCGCGCCCGGGGCGGAGTACTTCAGCAGGAGGTCGTTGGGATCGCCGGCGCCGGCGGACTCGACCTCGCCGAAGATCCCGGTCTTGCCGGCGCGCGCGGCGACGCTCGAGCTCGTGTCGGTCAGCAGCGTCACCTGTGCCGCGCCCCCGAGGATCGCGCTGACGTGCCCGATCAGCGCGCTCTCGTTGATGACCGGCTGGCCGACCTCGACGCCGTCGCCCGCGCCGATGTCGACGCGGATCGTCGCGTACCAGATCGTCGGCGACTGGAAGGTGACGCGGCCGGTCTTCGCTCCGTAGAGCTTGAGGTCGTACGCGCCGTCGGTCTGCAGCAGCTTGGCCATGCGCGCGTTCTCATACAGCGCGTCCTCGTGCTGCGCGAGCTGCGCGCGCAGCTGGTTGCGGTCGGCCGTGAGCTTCTCCACCTTGCCCTTGGCGTCGAGCGTCGCGCCGAACCATCCGAACAGGTCGCGCACGGGCTTCAGGGCGCGGCTCGCGCCCTCCTGGACCGGGTTGAGGACCTCGCTCGTACCACGCTGCACACCGTGCAACGCGCCACCACCTGACTCACCGAAATACGCGGTGAGCAGGATCAGGGAGCTGGCGACGAGCAGTCCGAGAACTGCCCGGCGCCGCCGGACCGTCTTGTCGTACACGTGGGTGATTGCTCCAAGGCGTTGTTGACGTTCCGCGGGCAGCTACGGCTAGTAGCGGCGCCTGCGGTTCTTCGAGTTCTTGCTCGTGCGGTGGATGACCTCGAACTCCTCCAGCGAACGGCCCGAGCCGACCGCGACGCACGTGAGCGGCGATTCGGCCAGGTGGCAGGGCATCTGCGTCTCCTCGCGCAGGCGCTCGTCGAGCCCCTGCAGCAGCGATCCGCCGCCCGCGAGCATGATCCCGCGGTCCATGATGTCCGAGGACAGCTCCGGCGGCGTGCGGTCGAGCGTCTCCTTGACCGCGTCGATGATCTGCGACAGCGGCTCCTCGAGCGCCTGACGGATCTCCTCGCTCGTCAGCACCACCGTCTTGGGCAGGCCCGACACCATGTCGCGCCCGCGGATCTCGGCCTGCACCTCCTCTGCCATCGGGTGCGCGGAGCCGATCTCGAGCTTCACCTCCTCGGCCGTCTGCTGGCCGATGAGCAGCTTGTACTCCCGTTTGGCGTAGTTGATGATCGCCTCGTCGAGTTCGTCGCCGCCGA
>DASXCR010000188.1:0-9545 GCA_036491075.1 Solirubrobacteraceae bacterium | reverse complement strand
CGTCGCCCGCTGCGAGGTCCGCTACACCGGACGGCTGACCGCCGTGCTGCCCGAGGCGCTGCGCCTGCTGATGGTGAAGTCCGACGGCTCGTTCATGGTCCACGCCGACACGGGCGGCTTCAAGCCCTCCAACTGGATGACCGCGCCGACCGTCATCGAGGAGCAGCCCGACCGGATCGTGGTGCGCAAGCGCGCGGGCGCGACCGAGGATCGCCTCGAGATCCTCATCGCGGAGATCGTCTCCGACGTGACCCACGACATGGGCGAGGCGGCGGCGCTCGAGAAGGACGGCGTCGAGCGTGACCTGCAGGAGGCGCTCGCCGCCGCCCCCGAGCACTGCGGCGAGGGCTTCCGGCTCGTGCGCCGCGAGTGGCCGACGGACATCGGCCCGGTCGACCTCATGTGCCGCGACGTCGAGGACGCGTGGATCGCCGTCGAGATCAAGCGCGTCGCGACGATCGACGCCGTCGAGCAGCTCACGCGCTACCTCGAGCGCATCCGCCGCGACCCGGCGATGGCGAGCTGTCGCGGCGTCCTCGCCGCGCAGTCGATCAAGCCGCAGGCGCGCGTGCTCGCGCAGGCCCGGGGCCTTGACTGCGTCGAGATCGACCTCGCCGTCCTGCGCGGCGAGCGCGAGCCCGACCTGACGCTGTTCGCGTTCTGAGTCGCCCGAAACTCGACCGAACGTCGCGTGCGCGAGCCGGTGCAGCGCCTGCGCTTGTACACCCGGGCCAGACCGCTTGGCCCCAGCGCGCAAATATCTCGACAAGCCCGGGCGGCGGCCTCATGCTCGAGCACATGGCCGCGAAGACCCCACAGATCGTCGCCTTCGGTGGGGGTGGGTTCTCGATGGAGGGCAAGCCGTACCTCGACGACTTCGTCCTCGGACTGACCCAGGCCGAGCGTCCGAAGGTCTGCTTCCTGCCGTCGGCCTCCGGTGACGCCGATCACTACATCGTGCGCTTCTACCGCGCCTTCTCGCCGTCCAAGTGCGAGCCGTCGCACGTCTCGCTGTTCCGGCGCGACAAGGGCGCCGGCCTCGGCTGCGACATCGCGACGCACCTGCTGCACCAGGACCTCATCTACGTCGGCGGCGGCAGCGTCGTCTCGCTGCTCGGCGTCTGGGCCGCGCATGGCCTCGACGACGTGCTGCGCGAGTGCTGGCGGCGCGGCATCGTGCTGTGCGGCCTCAGCGCCGGTTCGCTGTGCTGGTTCTCCGAGGCCGTGACCGCGTTTCACGGCCCGCCGCAGCGGATCCCGGGCCTCGGGCTGCTGCCCTACTCCAACTGCGTGCACTACGACGGCGAACCGGCGCGCCGCGAGAGCTACCACGGCTTCCTCGCCCAGGGCATGGCGCCGGGCTACGCGGCCAGCGACGGTGCCGCGCTGCACTTTCGCGGCGAGTCGCTCGCGGGGGTCGTCTCCTCGCGGCGCCAGGCGAGCGCCTGCTGGGTCGAGGAGGTCGGCGGGGGCATCTCCGAGGTCGCGCTGCCGGTCCGCTGGCTCGGGGAGTCCCGAACCTTGACCGCGGCCTGAGGCGCGGACCGGTGAGCCGCACGATCCTCGCGATGGGCGGCGGGGGCTTCACGATGGAGCCCGCCAACCCGGCGCTCGACGACTTCGTCCTCACGCTGGCGTCCGTTCGCGAGCCGAAGATCCTCTTCCTGCCGACCGCCAGCGGCGACCCGAACGCGCAGATCTCCGCGTTCAGGGCGACCTTCGGCGACCGCGCCTGCCGCCCGGTCCACCTGTCCCTGTTTCGCCTCGAGCAGCAGCCGTGGGACCTGCGCGAGCTGATCCTGTCGCAGGACGTCGTCTACGTCGGCGGCGGCTCGATGCGCAACCTGCTGGCGATCTGGCGCGAGCACGGCATCGACGTCCTGCTGCGCGAGGCGTGGGAGCAGGGCGTCGTGCTGGCCGGCATCAGCGCCGGCGCGATGTGCTGGTTTCAGAACGCCATCACGCGCTCGGCCGGCGCGCCCGCGCCGACGGCCGGACTCGGCTTCCTGCCCGGCAGCCTCAGCGTGCACTGCGACGGCGACCCGTCGCGCCTGCCGGTCCTGCTCGACGCGATCGGCCGCGGCGTGCTGCCCGACGGCTACGCCGCCGACGACGGCGTCGGCCTGCTGTTCGAGGAGGAGCAGCTCGTGCGCGTCGTCAGCTCGCGACCGGCGGCGCGCGCGTACCGGGTGCAGCGCGGGCCGCGGGGAGCGGTTCGCACGGTGATCGAGCCCGAGCTGCTCGTCGCCGCCGCGCACGGCCTGCGGCGCGACGTGCCCGCGGACATCCGCGAGTACCGCGCCGAGCGCTACGGCGCGGCCGGCCGGCGGTAGCGGGCGGCGCAGGCGGGCCCGGCGGTCGCGGCCGGCGAGCGGCCCGCGGTCGCGGCCCGGCGGACCGGGGGCCGGCGCTACTCGCCGTTGAGCGTCACGAGCAGCGAGCGCGGGCCGCCGCGATCGCGATGCTCGCAGAGGTAGATCCCCTGCCAGGTGCCGAGCGCAAGGCGCCCGCCCGCGATCGGCAGCGTGAGCGACGTGCCCATCAGCGCCGCCTTGACGTGCGCGGGCATGTCGTCGGCGCCTTCGAGCGTGTGCGTCCAGGCGAAGTCCTCCGGTACCGCCGCGTTCCACCACGTCTCGAAGTCGCGACGCACGTCGGGCGACGCGTTCTCGTTGAGCGTCAGCGACGCCGAGGTGTGACGGATGAAGACGTGCGCGAGACCGATGCGCAGCTCGCGCAGCTCGGGGAGCTTCGCGACGACCTCGCTCGTGACGAGGTGCACCCCGCGCGGACGCGCCTCGAGCGTGATCTCGTGCTGGCTGAAACCCACGCCGACATCGTGCCATGCGTGTCGGCGCGGGACGTCGGGGTACGCTCGGCGCATGTCAATTCAGGCTGGAACACATGAGATCGGGCCGAGCAACGGCTCGCTGAAGGTCAAGACCGGGCGCGAAGGCGCGATGGCGAAGATGGGTCACGACCTCGTGATCGAGGTAACCGACTGGTCGGGCACGGTCACGGTCGGCGACGGCGCCTGCGTCGAGCTGACGGCGAACCCCAGCTCGATCCAGGTCGTCTCGGGCGAGGGTGGAGCGAAGGCCCTCAGCGAGAAGGACAAGGGCGACATCAAGAAGGGCGCCACGGGCAAGGTCCTCGGCAGCTCGCCGATCACGTTCAAGTCCAGCGAGGCGTCGTTCGACGGCGGCTCGGGCTCCGCGCGCGGCGACCTCAGCATCGCCGGCAAGAGCGACAGCGTGAACGTCCCGCTGCAGATCCGCGACGACGGCACCGTCAGCGGCTCGATCAAGCTCAGCCAGAGCAGCTTCGGCATCAAGCAGTTCTCGGCGATGATGGGCGCGCTGAAGGTCAAGGACTCCGTCGAGGTCCTCGTCGAGGCGAAGCTGCCCACCGGCTGAGCACCGGAAGGGCCCGGGCGGCCGGGCGGCCGGGCGGCCGGGGCCGCGCTGCAGCGCGGCTTCGTCCGGGTCCGACGACACCTGAGAGCATGCGCTGATGGCATCCGGCCCACCGCGCGTGCTGTGGGAGCCGAGCGCGGAGTTCGCGCAGCGGTCGCGGATGCGCGCGTACATGCGCTGGCTGGCGGCCGAGCGCGGCGTCACGGCCGCCGGCTACGAGGAGCTGTGGCGCTGGTCGGTCGCTGACATCGGCGCGTTCTGGTCGTCGATCGTCGATTACTTCGACGTCCGTTTCCACGAGCCGCCGCGGGCCGTGCTCGGGCGCCGCGAGATGCCCGGCGCGCAGTGGTTCTCGGGCGCGACGCTGTCCTATCCCGAGCACGTCCTGCGCGACCGCGACGAAGCCGCGGTCGCGATCCGGCACGCGTCCGAGCTGCGCCCCCTGACCGCGACGACGTGGGGCGAGCTGCGTGCCGCCAGCGCCCGGATCCAGGCCGGCCTGCGCGCGCTCGGCGTCGGCCACGGCGATCGCGTCGTCGCGTACATGCCCAACATCCCCGAGACGGTGGCGGCGTTCCTCGCCGTTTCCGGGCTCGGCGCGATCTGGTCGAGCTGCTCGCCGGACTTCGGCGCGCGCTCGGTCGTCGATCGCTTCGCGCAGATCGAGCCGAAGGTCCTGCTCGCGGTCGACGGCTACCGCTACGGCGGGCGCGACCACGACCGCGGCGCGGTCGTCGACGAGATCCACGAGCAGGTCGGCGGGACGCTCGTGCGCCTCGGCTACCTGTCGGGCGCGGGCTGGCAGGACGGGTTCCTCGGGCCAGACGACGCGTCGCCCGATCTCGAGCTCGCGCCGGTCGCCTTCGACCACCCGCTGTGGGTCCTGTACTCCAGCGGCACGACCGGCCTGCCGAAGCCGATCGTCCACGGCCACGGCGGGATCCTGCTCGAGCAGCTCAAGAAGCTCAACCTCCACATCGACGCGCACGAGGGCGATCGCATCTTCTGGTTCACGACGACCGGTTGGATGATGTGGAACTTCCTGGTGGGTGCGCTGCTGTCGCCGGCCTCGATCGTGCTCTACGACGGCAGTCCCGGGTACCCGTCGCTCGATCGCCTGTGGGAGCTCGCGGCCGAGGCGAGGATCACGTGCTTCGGGACGAGCGCGGCGTTCATCTCGAGCTGCATGAAGGCCGGCGTCCACCCCGCGCGGCGGCGCGACCTCGGCGCGCTGCGCAGCGTCGGCGCGACGGGCTCGCCGCTGTCGCCGGAGGGCTTTCGCTGGGTGTCGGAGGAGCTCGGCTCGCAGACGTGGCTGTTCTCCACGAGCGGCGGCACCGACGTCTGCACGGCGTTCGTCGGGGGCGTCCCGCTCGAGCCGGTGTACGAGGGCGAGCTGCAGGGTCGCTCCCTGGGCTGCGACGTGCAGGCCTTCGACCCGGACGGACACGCGTTGATCGGCGAGGTCGGCGAGCTCGTCATCACGCAGCCGCTGCCGTCGATGCCGCTGTGCTTCTGGAACGACCCCGACGGCTCGCGGATGCACGACGCGTACTTCGAGATGTATCCCGGCGTGTGGCGCCACGGCGACTGGATCGAGATCACCTCGCGCGGGACGGCGGTGATCTACGGGCGCAGCGACTCGACGATCAACCGCGGCGGCGTGCGGATGGGGACGAGCGAGATCTACCGCGCGGTGCTCGCGCTCGACGAGATCGTCGATGCGCTCGTGGTCGACGTCGCCCGCGACGGCGCGGAGAACTGGATGGCGCTGTTCGTCGTGCTGCGCGACGGCGTCGCGCTCGACGACGACCTGCGCCACGCGCTCGCGCGGCGCGTGCGCGAGGACTGCTCGCCGCGCCACGTCCCCGACGACGTCTTCGCCGTCGCCGAGGTCCCGCGCACGCTGTCGGGCAAGATCCTCGAGGTTCCGGTCAAGCGGATCCTCGCCGGCGTGGCGCCGGAGCTCGCGGCGAGCCGCGACTCGCTCGCCAACCCGGCGGCGTTGGACTGGTTCGTGGCGTTCGCGCGCAAGCGCACGGCGGAGGGGTCGGCGTGAGCAGGGCGCGGGCCAAGAAGAAGCAGCGCCGGCGGTCGCGCGCTCCCGGGGCCGGGGCCGGGCCGCGGACGGGGGCAGGAGCGGATCACGCCGCGACGGACGGGCGCAGCCGCGCGCATGCCGCCGCGACGGGGGGGCGAGGGCGTACGAGCGCCGGCGCGACGCGGGATCCCGGCTCGCCGAGCCGCGAGCCGGGGACGCCGCCGGGACGCGCGGGGAAGAGGCCCGCGTCGCGCCTCGAGGTCCGCGACGGCGTCGCCCGTCCGCACGCGATCTGGGCGCCGTTCCCGCTGACGGAGATCGGCACGGCGGTCGGCCTCGTGATCGTCGCGGTCGGGTACGAGAACGACGGTCAGCGCGCGACGTGGCTGATGGGCGTCGGCGCGGCGATGCTCGTCGTCGTCATCGGCGAGCAGTGCCTGCGCGAGCACTTCGCGGGCTTTCGCTCGCATACCCTGCTGCTCGCGATCCTGCCGCCGATGGTGCTGCACGCGCTCGTGTTCTTCGCGATCACGAACGCCTGGAGCGGTCCGCCGACGGTCGCGGTCGACGTCGCGGTCGCAGCCGGGCTGGGATGGTGGCTGCTGCGGACGTTCCGGCGCGCGCATGACCGCGCGGTCCAGCCGGCGTAGCTAGAGCACGATCTCGCAGTTGCGCGCACGGTCGTGCGAGTCCATCTCGACGCGGTCCTTGCCGGGACCGCAGTCGATCACGTCGGCGCCGCCGCCGACGGCGCGGATCGTGTCGTCGCCGGGCCCGCCGTCGAGGTGGTCGCGGCCGAAGCCGCCGTTGAGCTGGTCGTCGCCGTTGCCGCCCCGCAGGACGTCGTCGCCGCGCCCGCCCTCGAGCTCGTCGTCGCCGTCGCCGCCGTCGAGGCGGTCGTTGCCGGTGCGGCCGAACAGCGAGTCGTCCCCCGCGCCGCCGTCGAGGACGTCGTTGCCGCCCCTGCCCTCGAGGAAGTCCAGACCGCCGCCGCCCTTGATGACATCGGCGTGGTTCGTACCGAGGATCCGCTGGGCGCGGTCGCCGGGCAGGCAGCGATGGCGTGCGAGATCGCACTTCGACAGCGACTCGTAGCCGAGCGTCTTGACGATCGTCTGGTCGTCGATCGGCACGCCGACGTCGCGCCAGTGCTGCAGCGAGCCCGTCAGGGTCGGGGCCTGGCCGAGGTCCGCGCCGACCGTGATCTGCTCGCAGGCGAGGAACTGCGTGCGTGAGCCGCCGACCTTGATCGTGTCGCGGGCGTACGGGGTGAGGATCACGCGGTCGTTGCCCGGGCCGCAGTCGACGACCTGCGCCGAGGCCCCGACGTAGAAGGTGTCGTCGCCGTCGCCGCCGTACATCCGCGTGCCGAGCGCGTCGGACGTCATCCACAGCGTGTCGTTGCCCGCGTCGCCGTAGATGTCGCCGGAGGCGGAGTCGACGAGCACGTCGTCGCCGTCGCCGCCGTGGGCGGGCAGCCCGTTGGCCTGGCCCGAGCCCGGGAGCAGGATGTCGTCGCCGGCGCCGCCGTCGAGGCCGTCGTTGCCGGTGCCGCCGTCGAGCAGGTCGTCGCCGTCGCCGCCGAGCATGTGCCGGTCCGAGCCGGCGTTGGCGATCAGGACGTCGTCGCCGGTGCCGCCGTCGAGCAGGCGGTCGTCGCCGAAGCGCGACTCGCCGAGGAAGTCGTTGCCGTCGCCGCCGCGCAGCGTGTCGTCGCCGTCGAAGCCGTCCAGGCGGTCGTTGCCGGGGCCGCCGTCGAGGCGGTCGTTGCCGGTGAAGCCGTAGAGGTAGTCGTTGCCGGCCTCGCCGACGAGCTTGTCGTTGCCCGAGCCGCCGTCGAGATAGTCGTCGCCGTCGCCCCCGTAGAGCTGGTCGGCGGCACTGCCGCCGCTGAGCAGGTCGTTGCCGCCGAGGCCGCGCAGGATGTCGCGCGAGCCGGCGCCGCGGATGCGGTCCTTCGCGGCCGTGCCGACGATCGTGTTCGCGTGCTCGTCGCCGCTCTTCACCGCGGCGAATCCGACCGGCACGCCGGCCAGCAGCAGCGTGCCGAGCGCGAGCGCGACGAACAGCGACGGTGTGCGCGCGCGGCGGCGGTGGTCCTGCACCGCGAGCAAACGTAGCGGTCGCGGGGCTTCCGCGCCATCGGCTTTTCGGCCAGTGTCGTGAGCCGGAGGTTCGCAGGTCGCGCGTGGCAGCGCTGCGACCTCATGCGCTGCATATTCGCCATCCGCGCCGCTCGGCGCCCGAGCTCACCCCTTCACGAGGCTGCGCGCGAACGCGACGCCGCGCCCGACCCAGGCGTCGAGCGGGCCCTCGCTCGTCACGCCCTCGACGCCGACGAGGATCCAGTCGGTCATCGGGCGGCCGGACATCACGCACCTGCGAACGTGCGGCTGCGACAGCGCGTGGCGGCCGTCCGCCTCGCCGACGCGCACCATCAGCTCGTCTCCCGCGACCCCGACCGCGAGGTTGCCGGCGACCATGAACATCCGGCGGCCGAACATCGCCTTCTCCGCGACCTGGCGCTCGCCGGCCAGCGCCGAGCGCACGCGTGCGGCGAGCTGCTCGTCGTACGCCACGGAGGTCAGACCCGCTGCACCACGAGCGGTGGATGCGCCCGCGCCATGGTCTCGAAGTCCTCGTCCTGCGTCACCACGGGCAGTCCGTGCTCGATCGCCGTCGAAGCGATCAGAGCATCGAGGATCTTCGGCCGCGCTCCGCTGCGCCGGCAGTCGTGCGTCAGGCGAGCGAACACGCCCATGACCGCTTCGGTGATCGCGATCGGGTCCGCGGCGCGCGCGAGCGCCAGCGTGTCGGCCCGCCGCGCACGCTGGTCGGCGTCCGTCGCGGCGAGCACACCGAGCTCGAGCTCGCCGATCGTGACGACCGAGACCGCCAGCTCGTCCGGCAGCCGGCCGAGCGCCCGCCGCTGCTCGCGGGCGATGAAGGCCGACGTGTCGAGCAGGCCGCGGCTCACAGCTCGTCGATCGTCTGCCCGGCGAGGCACTCGAGATCGGCGGTCAGCCCGGGGTCGGCCTGGCGCTCGCAGAGTTGCTCCGCCAGCCACTCGCCCGGGAGCCAGCGCGCACGGCGCCCGTGCGGCACGATGTCCGCGACCGGCTCGCCGTTGCTCGTCAGCGTGACCGACTCGCCGGCCTGCACGGCCGCGACCACGGCGGCCGTTCGATTGCGAAGCTCCCGTACGCTCACCTGCATGTGCGACACCGTAGCACGGCCGTTCATGGGCTAAACGGCGAGCCGAACCCTTCGATTCGCGAGGACCGTTAGGTGGCGCGGATCCCTGCGTTGCGGCGCATCAGGTAACGGACCGATACAAGCCCAGGTGGTTCGCCTTCACTGGTGCGATCCTCGGCGACGTGATGCACTGTCCAGCCATCAGTCGCGAGCATGGTTAGAGTTCGGGCGACGTAGCGGTGGCGGGTCAACTCCCTCCGGCGCCATCGCCCCGAGATCGACGCTTGCGTTCCTGGTCGTCATCGTCGCCGACCACATCGAAGGATCGCGCGCAGCCACGGCAGCATCCTTGAGAGCCTTGTCCACCTGATGGCGAACGACACTCGCGTGGACGTCGGGAGCCAGCCCAGAGGTTGCCAACGGATACTCAGCCTCGATCTTGCGACGTAAGTTCGCCCGCAAGACCGATTCCAACGGCTCAAGAGTACCCCGTGTGTCCGGATCTGGCGTCGGCGCACTGCGCGCTGCCGACGATGCTCCCCCACCGCGCGCGATCACTAGGACTGCGTATTCATCCGTCGTCATGGCCATGCGTTCCAATGATGTCATTTCTGTCACCCCACGATCAATCGGCCACCTACCGCTCGCCCGGCGTCTTCAGCGGATACACCGACACCGGTATCGAGAGGTCGAGCGTCGTGCGGATGATCCGCGACTGCTCGGCGACGTGGGCGGCGGGGTAGCCCTCGCCGGTGCTGGCGCGCTCGGGACGGCCGACGTAGCCGAAGCGCAGTCGCTCGGGGAGGATCTGCATGAGGCGCGGGAACATGTGCGCGCGGGCGCCCATGTTGCGCGGCTCCTCCTGCACCCAGACGACCTCGCGCAGGTTCGGA
>DASXCR010000187.1:0-13572 GCA_036491075.1 Solirubrobacteraceae bacterium | reverse complement strand
CGCGTGAACCCGCTGACCTACGAGGTCGAGGGCATGCGCCGCTGCCTGGACGGGACCGGCGCGCACGAGCTGGCGCTGGACTTCCTCGTCGTCATCGGGTTTCTCGTCGTGATGGCCGCCGCCGCGACGAAGGCCTACCCGCGCGCGGTGCTCTGAGCGACCCGCCTGGCAGCGCACGGGCACACGCGCACCGCGGCCGCCGGCACGGGCTCGCGCGGGCGCAGCCCGACCATGCCGAGCAGCGCGAGGCCGGCGAGCGCGATGACGGCGATCCCGTACTCGCGCGCCGTCACGAGCAGTCCGCCGTGGACCACGAGCACGCCGCCGATCACGGCGGGCAGCCCCATCGCGAGGTAGCAGACGGCGTAGACGATCGACAGCACGCCGGCGCGCTCATGCGCCGCCGCGAGCGGGAGGACCGTGCGCAGCCCGCCCTGGAATCCGGCGCCGAAGCCCACGCCCGCGACGACCGTCCCGGCGAAGAACGCGATCCCCGATCGCTGCGCGACGGCGAGCAGCGTGATCGCGACGCCGGTGGCGAGCGCGACGCTGCCGAGCGCCATGACCGCGCGCGGCGACAGCGTGCGCGTCAGCGCCACGGTGAGGCTCGCGCTGCCCGCCAGCGCGAAGAGGGCGAGACCGCCGAGCACGTGGGAGTCCGAGCCGACGACCAGCCGGGCGAGCGACGGGCCGAGGGATGCGTAGAAGCCGCCGAGCGCCCACACGGCGACGAGGACCGGCGCGGCGACGAGCAGCGGCCGGCGCGCCGCATCGGGTACGCCGATCTGCGGGCGCAGCGATGCGAGCGCGCCCGGCTTGCGCAGCGACGTCTCGGACATCAGCGCCACGCCGATGCCCTGGATCACGAAGATCGCGACGAGCGTCAGGTAGACGAGCTCGGTCGGCGCCGGCAGGTACTGGATCAGCACGCCCGACACGAGCGCGCCCGAGGCGGTCCCGAGAAGCGGCGCGACGCCGTTGGCGATCGCACCCCGCGTGCGGTGCAGGTCCAGCAGGCCGGCCCCGAGCGCCGCGACCGCGGCGCCGGTCGACAGGCCCTGCACGACGCGCGCGATCAGCAGCGCCAGGACGCCGCCGGCGGTCGCGAAGACGAGCAGCGCGACGAGCTGCAGCCCGATCGCGACGAGCAGCACGGGCCGGCGGCCGACGTGATCGGAGAGGCCGCCGACGACGAGCAGCGCCGCCAGCACGGCGACGGCGTAGACGCCGAAGACGACCGTGACGGTGATCGACGAGAAGCCCCAGGCGGCCTGGTAGACCGCGTACAGCGGCGTCGGGGCGCTCGACGCGGCGAGCAGGCCGACGAGGATCGAGACCTGCAGCGCGAAGGCGACCCGCGGCGGGAGCCGGCCGGCGCGGACGGCGGCTGCAGGTCGGAGGGCGAGGCGCGCGATCGTGGTCATCGGGTTCCTTTCGGAGACTGCTCCGGGACGGGCCGGCCGGCTGGCGTGAGCTCGACCGGGTCCCGCCGCTGAACAGACAGGTCTGTTTGTTCGTAGCTAGAAACATACAGACCGGTCTGTTATTGTCAAGGCATGCCCACGAAGACCGCCGCTCGACCGTCGGTGCGCGAGCGATTGCTGCGCGCCGCCGACGAGCTCTTCTACGAGGAGGGCGTGCACGTCGTCGGGATCGATCGCGTGATCGAGCGCGCCGGCGTCTCGAAGGCCTCGCTCTACACGAACTTCGGCAGCAAAGACGAGCTCGTGCGGGCCTACCTCGATGCCCGTCACACGGACTGGCGCGAGCGCGTGCGCACCGAGCTCGCGCGCTGGGACGCGCCGCGTGAGCGTGTCCTGAGCATCTTCGACGTGCTCGGCGCGTCGTTCACGGACCCGACCTTCCACGGCTGCGCGTTCGCTAACGCCAGTGCCGAGGCGCGGCCGGGCAGTCCGGTCGTCGAGGCGGCGGACGCCGCGCGAGCGTGGAAGCGCGCGCTGTTCGAGGAGCTCGTCGGCGCGACCGGGGCGCGCGACCCCGAGACGCTCGCCCAGCAGCTCGTCCAGCTCTACGACGGCGCCCAGCTCGGCGCCCGGATGGATCGCGACCCCGGCACCGCCGCGGTCGCGCGCGCCGCCGCCGCGGTGCTGCTCGACGCCGCGACCGCTGCCTGACGCGGATCCCGCCGGGCGGCGCCGGCGGCTCGGCGCGATACCTGGTGCGCGCGATCAGACCAGCGGCTCGGCCTCGTGGCGGACCTGCTCCGCGCGCGCCTCTGCGTCCTTTCGCGCGAGGCGCGCCGTCTCCGCGTCGTGATCGGCGTCGCGTGCCCGTGCGGCGGCCGCCTCCTCCTCCTCGGCATGCAACCGCGCCTGGGCCTGCAGATCCTCCGCCTGGGCCCGCGCCTCGGCCTGGGCCTTCAGGCGCGCTTCGCGCGCGGTCCAGGTCTCGATGTCGGCGAGCTGCAGGTCGCGCAGGCGCACGTCGTGCGACCCCAGCTCGCTGAACTGCGCGGCATCGAGGCCGTGCGCGTCGGTCGCGACGAGCTCGTTGGCGACGGCGACGAGCTGGAGGCTGTCGCGCGTCACCGTCGCGCCCGACACGACGGCGGCGTGGTGCTTGCGCCCGCCGAGGCCGCTGCGGATGCTGACCGCGGCCGGCTCGTCGCCGCAGAAGTACACGTCGTCGAGCTTGCCGAGCTTCTCGCCCGCACCGTCGAGGACCTCGGCTCCGATCCACTCCTGCAGGTGTGGCGCCGTGATGGCCATCGCTACGGCCTCACGAACGCGTCGGGATCCGGGCCCATGCGCTCGCCGCGGTCGATCTCGGCGATCCGTGCGAGGTCGTCGTCGGACAGCTCGAAGTCGAAGACGTCGAGGTTCGACGCGATCCGCTCCGGCGTGACGGACTTCGGGATCGCGACGTTGCCGATCTGCAGGTGCCAGCGGATGACGACCTGCGCGGGCGTCTTGCCGTGCTGCTCGGCGAGATCGACGATCGCCGGATCGTCCAGGGCGCTGCCCTGCCCGAGCGGGCTCCATGCCTCGGTCACGACGCCCAGTTCGGCGTGCTCGCGCCGCAGCCCGACCTGTTGGAAGTGCGGGTGCAGCTCCACCTGGTTGATCGCGGGCGCCTCGCCGGTCTCCGCGATCAGGCGCTCCAGATGCGCGGGCTGGAAGTTCGACACGCCGATCGCGCGGATCAGGCCCTCGTCGCGCAGCTCGATCAGCGCCCGCCACGTCTCGACGTAGCGGTCGTGCGCCGGCACCGGCCAGTGGATCAGGTAGAGGTCGACGTAGCCGAGCGCAAGGCGTTCGAAGCTGTCCTGGAACGCGTGCCGCGCGGCCTCGTGGCCGTGGTCGTCGTTGAAGCACTTCGTCGTGACGAAGACGTCGCCGCGGTCGAGGCCCGACGCGTGGATCGCCTGGCCGACCTCGGCCTCGTTGCGGTATGCGGAGGCCGTGTCGATGTGGCGGTAGCCCGCCTCGAGCGCGCGCGTCGTCACCTCGAACGTCTGCTTCGGCGGGACCTGGAAGACGCCGAAGCCCAGCTGCGGGATCTCGACGTCGCCGCGCAGCTGGGTCTTCGGGATGTGGGTGAGGGAGATGCTCATGCTTGAACGGTTGCCCTCGAAGCCGTCGTCCAAACGTCTGCGGCGCCTACCCGGCGTGGTGCAGCGCCGCCGCGACCTGCCCGCCGCCGCTGCCGTCGGTGTTCGTGACCCACGTCGCGACCGCGTCGCCGCCCGGCGTCATCGCGACCGACGGCCACAGCGCGCTGCGATCCGTGGAGGAGATCGTCTCGTCCGGGCTGAAGGGCCCGCCCGCGCTCGCGCGCGTGACCGCGTGGACGGTCCAGTCCAGATGCGTCGGCTCGGCCGTGCTGTGCATCCACGCGAGCGTGGCCGCGTCGCCGGGGCCGCCGGCGAGGACGACGCCCTGCGCGGCGGCAGCGATCTCCTGGGCGCCGCCGAACGCGGCGCCGGGCGCGCGGGTGAAGACCTCGAGCGCGCCGCCGTCCTCGTAGTTGGGGCCGGGCTTGGCCCACGCGACGGTGGCGGTGCCGTCCCGCGAGAACGCCGCGGCGACCTGCGGGCCCGAGCTCGTGCCCTTGGCGCCCGTCGACAGGATGACGGGGTCCGACAGCGCCGTGCCCGCCACGCCCTGCGAGACGTGCAGGCTCGCCGGAGCCTCGTGCCCGGAGAAGTGCTCGTCGAGGTAGGCGACCTGGACGGCGCCGGCCGGGCCGACCGCGAGGCCGACGTCGGCGAGGCCGCCCGCGCCGGCGAGCTGCTGGTCGGCGCCGAACGTGCTGTCGGTCCCGGCCGTGAGCACGTGCAGCGGCGCCTCCGGGAGGTCGGCGCTGCCGCCGATCTGCCAGGTCAGGACGGCGCGACCGCCGGTGCCGGCCGCGACGTGGATCCACGGGCGCACCTGCTCGCGACCCTGCGCCGGAGCGGGAGGCGACAGCGTCTGGGGCTTGTCGAAGCGTGGCTGGCCGGGCCGGCGGATCGCGGCCTGCACGCGCCAGCCGGTCGTGTCGTGCCACTGCCACGCGGCGACGGCGGTGCCGTCGGCGGCGACGTCGAGCTGTGGCTGCGTAGCCGAGTGCGCATGATCGGAGATCGTCATCGGGCCGCTGCGCGTGCCGTCGCTCGCGACCAAGGTCGCCCGGATCCGCTGCGTCGGCTGGTGCTTGCGGACGGTCACGACGACGGTGTTGCCGTCGAGCGACGCGCCCGCGTCCCAGGCCTTCTCGAACGGATCGGCGACGGTGAGCGGGGTGAGCGGGCCGAAGCCATCGCCGCTGCGCTTGGCGAGCGAGACGGTCGGCCGCAGCCAGCCGTCGAGGACGCCTCCCCCGAACGCCCCGATTGCGATCGGGTCAGACTGCGAGCTCGTGTCGACGGTGACCGGCGGCGTCCAGGCGGCGAGCGCCGGGGCGGGAGCGGCGAGGGCACCGACGGCGCCCACGGCGAGGAGTGTCTTGTGGAGTCTCATGGCACTGCAACGACCTGCGGCGCGAGTGGTCGCGCGTCGGCTGCGGCGAGGGCGCGGCAGGCAGGTGCGCGGCAGGCGCGCGGGCACACGGCGCCGCCAGGTTCGCGGCAGGTTCGCGGCAGGCACCCGGGCACACGGCGGCGGCAGGCGCGCGGGCCGCTGTCGCGAAGGTCACGGTATGCGCGTGATCGCCGCCCTGTTGGCGCTCGTCGCCGTGGTCTGCCTCGTCGTCGTGATCGCGGACATGGTCCGCCGGGACGACGACGCGGCACGCGGCTGGGTCCTGCGCGCGGTCGCGGTCGGCTGCTTCGCGGCGGCCGTCGTGCTCAACGTGCTCGCGCGCTGAGCGTTGGACCGAGCGTCAGGAGCGGCGGGTGAGGACGACGACCGGGATGTCGCGGTCCGTCTTGCGCGCGTAGGCGTCGTAGTCGGGCCAGACCTCGGCCATCGACGCCCACAGACGCTCGCGCTCGTCACCGGATGCGGTGGTGGCGACGACGGGGATCTCCTCGGCCTGCACCTGGATCGTCGCCTCGGGATCGGCCTCGAGGTTCTGAAACCAGCCCGGGTGCTCGGGGGCCCCGCCCTTCGACGCGACGACGACCCAGCGGTCGCCGTCGGTGCGATGGATCAGCGGGGTCGTGCGCGACTCGCCGGACTTGCGCCCCGTCGTCGTGAGTAGCAGGATCGTCGTGCCGCGCCAGTCATAGCCGCGCTCTCCACCGGTCTCGCGGTAGACGCGGACGTGCTCGGGCCCGAAGAGGGCGTCGTCGGACTCGGTCATGGGGCGAGTCTACCCCGGGTGGTCGGGGGCTCTCGCAGGACGAGCCGGGGCAGTCGGATCGCTTCGCGACCCGCCGTCGACGGACGCCTGCACCGCCGTCGCGCCGCCGAGCAGGATCGTCGCGACGGCCTCCGCCTCGGGCACCCGTTCGGCGACCACGACGTCGGCCGCGATCCGTAGGTCGTGCGCGAGGCGCTCCAGCGGGTAGTCGCGGCTGGCGAGCACGCGCGCGAGCCACAGCACCTGCTCCTCGAACACGACCGCCCCGTCGTGCGCGCCGAACGCCCAGGCGAGCAGGTGCAGGTTGTCGTGCACGCACCACTCGCGGCCCTCGGGCCCGTAGCGCTCCACCTCGTCGGGGTAGTGCTGGCCGTAGCGCCGTGCGACCAGTTCGGCGAGCGGGCCGAGCCTGACGACGCGGCCGTCGACGAGCGTCGCGGCCTGCGGCGGCGGCGCACCGGTCGGCCGGCGGACGCGCGTCATTCCGCGACGACGTCGAACGAGTGCAGGTGCTCGAGGCGCTGCAACGCGATCGCGTCGCCGAGCTCCGGCGATATGCGCGCGTGTGACCGCCCGTGCTCGTCGCTGCGCATGTACGCGGTGAAGCAGCTGCGCTCGCGCCAGCGGCTCACCATCCAGACGTCCTCGGGGTCGCGGTCCGAGCGCCAGACCTGCAGGTCGATGAAGCCGTCGGACTGCTCGACAAGCCGGCTGCGATCGCGAAACGCCGCGATCAGCTCATCCGAGTGCGAGGAATCGACGCGAAGTCGTGAGACGGAGATGTACATGGGACGTCATGACGGGCGAAGCGCTCCCGCCCGCAACGCGGAGTATGGCGCGCTGGAGCTGGCGCGATCGAGCTCGCCCGCGGCGAGCGGCGCCGACCGCGGACGCGCCACGATCGGGGCGCGACCGCCGGGTGCGCTATGAGTTGCGTCATGGACGACGACGACTGGGTGGGCACGCCACCGGAGGGTCACCACTCGCGTGACCGCGCCAAGCCGGAGTTCTGGCGCGACCAGTGGCGGTCGACCGCCATCGGCGCGGGGCTGCTGATGGCGATCCTGCTCGTGCTGCTCGTCGTGGTCGTCGCGCGCTGAGCGGCGGTCGGTGGCGCCGGTGCCGAGCGGTCGCGACCACGCGCTCGCAGGCTGGCGTACAGTCGCGCCGTGAAGTCGTCCTACGAGACTCGCGTGGCACGGGTGTACGACGCACCCGACCCGGCCGATGGCGCGCGCATCCTCGTGGATCGGCGTGGCCGCGCGGTCTGGCGAAGCAAGCCGCCGCGCTCGTCGACTGGTGCCGCGTGATCGCACCATCGACGGACCTGCGCACGTGGTACGCGCACGACGCCGCGCGGTTCGACGAGTTCTGCGTGCGCTACCGCGCCGAGCTGGAAGACGACGAGCGAGCCGCGGCGTTCGCCGCACTGCGCGAGCGCTGTGCCCGCGGGACCGTGACGCTCCTGACCGCCACGAAGGCGCTCGAGATCAGCCACGCGGCCGTGCTCGCGAAGCTCCTCTCCGAGGGTTGACCAGCTGTCCACCCTCGGTGTTCGGACCGGCCACGTCGGAGGGCCGGTCCGACGGCCTGCCGAGCTTCAGCCGGCAACCAGTCCGGCGGTCAGCTCGGTGCTGGTCGGCCCGCTGCTGATCGCCCCGCGCGAATCACGACGAGGCGCTCTCGGAGGAGATCCTGCGCGACGTGCGCGCGGCGGCGAAGGTGGGTATAGGCGGCCGCTCGGTCGGCGATCGGAGCGTTCGCTCGGTCCCGTCTCGCGGTCAGTCTCCGGTCGTTGCGCCGTCGTCTGTCTCTGGATCGCTCGGCGCACCCTGCGGCACCTCGCCGTGATCGCGCCGGCGCATCGTCGCGACGACCTCGCTCGCCAGCCCGAACCTCGTCGCCCCGATCAGCTCCCAGGCGCGCGCGATGCCGACCAGGAAGCAGACCACGATCAGGACGGCGATCGTGCTGACCGGATCGGACCGCCCGTCGCCTTCGAAGCGCACGCCCTCGTAGGCCTCGACCGCGAAGATCGCGCACAGCCCGGCGAGGAAGGTGACGTGACGAAACGCGACGCTCGTGGTGCGCCGCAGCCGCAGCACGGACAGCAGCGAACTCGCGACGAAGAACAGCCCGACGAAGCCCACGATGATAGTCGTGACGCCGAGGCCGACGCCCGGGATCAGCGCGAACAACGAGATCGTGAGGGCGTTCGTGAAAGCCGCCAGGGCCGCCGACGCGCGGATGCGATTGGCGTGCTCGGCGGCCTCGCCGGTGACGCGATGCGGCGCGACGGAGATAGCCACGAACAGCAGCCCGATGAGCGCCCCCGCGACGCCGGCGCTGGCTACGAACATGTCGTGAAACGGCGCCACGACGTCCGCGGACGCGGTCATCCGGCCTCGAACCCCTCGATGATGAGCTCCGAGAAGAAGCGCTCGTGCACGGCCTGCAGGTCGAGCGAGGGCGCGAGCTCGGAGGTGACGGCGTCCATCGCGAGCACGACCTTCATGTAGAGGACGATCAGCGGGTCGGCGGACAGCTGGTGCTGGCGCGCCGCCGACAGCAGGTCGACCTGGAAGCGCGCGAGGATCTCGCGGCGGCGCGCCGCCGGACGCTCGAGATCGTCGAGGAACTGCTCCGTGAGGCGCAGCATGTGCGCTCGCGCGGCCGCCGGGTTCGTGCGCGGCGACGGGCGCAGCCAGCGCAGGAGCTGGTCGACGGCTTCCTCGGGATCGCCGCCGAAGAGCGATCGCGCGTAGTCGCCGAGCGACTGCTGGACCTCCGGCGAGAGGCGGCCGACGATCCCGAAGTCGACGTAGCCGATCTGGCCGCCATGCAGCAGCAGGACGTTGGCGGGATGCAGGTCGCCGTGGAAGACGCCGGTCGCGTAGACCTGATGCAGGAAGTTGCGCACGACGTTCTCGGCGGCGGCGTCGAGGTCGTGCCCGGCGTCGTGCAGCCGCCGCGTGGTGCCCGCGCGGTCGGCGCGCAGCTCGCGGATGAGGTCGACGACCGGAAGGCCGTCGAGGCGCTCGGCGGTGAGGACGCGGCGGGTCGAGAGGTCGAGGTGGATCTCGGGGACGTACTCGGCGTCGGGGTCGCGGACGTTGGTGCGGATCGCGATCGCGTTCGCGGCCTCGACGGTGTAGTCGAGCTCCTCGCGCGTCCAGCGCGCGAGCTCGTCGACGACGTCGCGGGTGCGGGTGGCGCCGAGCAGGCGGGTGCGGTCGACGATCGCGGCCGCGCGGCGCATGAGCGCGATGTCGCACATCAGCAGCGCGCCGATCCCGGGACGCTGCACCTTCACCGCGACGCGGCGGCCGTCGTGCAGGACGGCGTCGTGGACCTGCCCGATCGAGGCGCTGCCGAAGGGCTCGGGCTCGAAGGACGAGAACAGCTCGGTGATCGGGTGGTCGAGCTCGTCGTGGACGACCCGCTCGACGTCGCCGTATGGGAAGGGCGCGATCCGGTTGAGCAGGTGGAAGAGCTCGAGGCAGTACGCCTCGGGGAGCAGGTCGAAGCGCAGCGCGAGCAGCTGGCCGAGCTTGGCCCAGGCGCCACCGAGGGTCTCCAGCGCGCGGCGCAGGCGCACGGGCCCTGCGGCGCGGCGCCGGCGGGGTGCGACGAGCAGCGGCGCGAGGCCGCGGACGAGGAGGACGCGGCTGAGCTCGAGCAGGCGGAGGGCCGACATCGCGCGGGACGGCGCGCTCGGCGCACGGGGGGCGATGGTCGGGCGGTCCGGGGCGGTCGTCGCGGCAGGTTGGCTCCGGCGACCGGGACCGGCGGGCGTCGGCGAGCTCATCGATTCCGCAGGCTATGCGACGGTGCCAGGGCATGAGCGCCTGCGCCTCGTCGGCGTTCGGAGAGCGACTCGCGCACGGCGCCTCGACGCATCGATCGGTCCGCGAGCCGGGATTAGACTCCGGAGGATGGGATTGCGACCCCCGGTACTCCTCGCGGCCACGATCATCGCTGCGGGCGCTTCGCCGGTGGCCGCGGCGGCGCTTCCGACGGTACTCACGCAGCACGCGCAGCAGCCGTTCGCCACGCGGCCGGCGTCGATCTCCTACACCGGCGACGGCACCGGCATCATCGGAGGGACCGACGGCACCAGCGTCCGGCATCCAGGGCACCTGCGCTGGACGCGCTACACGCAGCGTCAGGGCACCGCGCGCGGCGTCGTCTGGCTCAACGACTGCGATCCCAGCTGTGCCGGCGGCCAGTTCAGCGCGCTGCCGGTCACGGTGCACGTGTTCGCGCCCGCTCACGGGCGCTTCACGCGTCTCACCCTGCAGTTCACAGACCACGGCAGGCACGTGACGGACCGCCGCCGCATCCAGCACATGAAGGCCAGCGCCGGCGACCCGGGCTACTGGGTGTACGCCATCGTCTCGATCACCCCGCCGGACTTCTGAGGGCCGCGGCTTCTCGCGCGGGCCACTCGGACCGTGCGGTCAGGTGCATCGCCGTGCAGGGCGCTGCCTTGCGAATGGCACGACGCGCGTGCGGACCTGCGGGAGAGGACTCGCCGGCTGCGCGCGCAAGCGACGTGCGAACGTTCAGTCCCGGCGGTGCACGACGAGGACCGACGCCCGGGAATGCGCCACCGTGGCGGCTGCGACGCTGCCCTGGAAATGCCCGAGCAGTCCGGTGCGGCAGTGGGAGCCGAGGACGATGAGGCTCGCCCCACGCTCCTCGGCGACGGAGACGAGCCCCTGCCAGGTCGGGGCGGCCTGGACCGTCATGCTGCGCGACCGGAAGCCGGCCGCCTCCGCGAGCGATGCTCCGTGGGCGGCCGTCTCCTCCGCCGCGGCCCGGACCTCGTCGGCAGCGGCGGCATGGAGGTGCCGGCCGTCGACTGGCACGAATCCGACGTCGGCCGGCTGCCAGACGCAGACGACCAGCGCGTCACGGCCCGGTAGGAGCTGCTCGGCAGCCTGCTCGATCGCGAATCCGGCGAGCTCCGAGCCGTCGTAGGCGAAGAGGACCGGGCCGGTTGCCTCGCTCTGCGTGTCGCTTTGCGCAGTGTCGGTCGCCATCTCAGTCCGCGCCTTCGGTGACGCCCGCGCGCGGACCACGGACGGAGCGGACGCGGGCCAGCAGAGGAGGCGAGTACCACGCGGAGTTCCTGCCCGCGAGGAAGCCGTCGAGGTCAGGCGTCTGCGGGCGCGCGCCTCCCAGCGCATAGATCGCGACGCCGAGCACGGCACCGCCGATCGCAAGCCCGAGGCCGATCCACAGCGCGATCGCGACGCCGGTATCCGGATCGCTGCTGACCGTCAGCGCGAAGTGAGCGAAGATCGGCGCGATCATGAAGGCGGCCACCGCCCGGAACAGCTCGACGATCGCGAACACGCGCTGCAGGCTGGGGGCGCGCAGCGAGAAGCCCGCGACGAACAGCGCCGGCGCGACCGTGGCGCCGAGCCCGATCCCGGTCAAAAACGAGCCGACCAGCGTGAGTCCGGGGCTCGAAGGCACCTTGACGAGGAAGACCGCGATTCCGGCCGCGAGGAATCCCATGCCGATCAACGGCAGATAGTGCAGGGAGCGCCTGGCGATGACCACGCCCAAGATCAACGCCGTGATCACCGCACCGGCCACCTCGGGCAGATAGAGCAGCCCCAGGTGAAGCGGTGCGTATCGCTGCGACAGCGCACCCGCGGTGAGCGCCGTCGCCGACACCGATGCCGCGGCAGCGAACAACGCCACCACGATGCCCGCGATCGGCATCGTGCTGCCGAGCATCTCGCGGATCGTCAGCAGTGGGTTGCGGGCCTTGTACTGGTAGACGACCAGGACGACGATCGTCGCCAGACCGCCCGCCAGCGGCACGATCGTCAGCGGATCGATGAACGGGTGCGTCAGCAGCTGCGAGGAGCCGAAGAAGGCGGCCGCGCAGCCCACTGCCGCGAGGCCGAGCGCCGGCAGGTCACGAGGTGAGTCGGGGTCGGCCGGCGGCGAGTCCTCGAACGTCAGCAGGGCCAGCACCAGCGCCATCGCGGCGACCCCGGCCACGATCCAGAACAGCGGCCGCCAGGCGCTGGCCTCGGCCTGCAGGCCGCCGATCGTCGGGCCGAGCGCGACCGCCCCGAAGATGCACATGTTCATGATCGTCGCCGTGGTGCGCAGCTTGCTCTTCGGGTAGCCGAGGGCCAGGGGTGGAACGGCGGCGATGAGCAGCAGGCTCGTGCAGAGGCCCTGGATGACGTGGCCCGCGATGTAGATCTCGGCGCTCTGCGCGGACGCGGCGAGCACCGATCCGATCACCAGCAGCGCCGCGTACCCGAGCATCATCCGGCGCTGCGGCAGGTGCTGTGCGAACTGGACCGCCAGCACCGTGCCGATCGCGTAGGCGGCGTTGCTCAGGCCCGAGCCGAGACTCATCGTCTGAAGGCTCGTGTGCAGCTGTCGGGCGATGATCGGCGTCAGCGGCTGCAGCGCCGCCGAGACCGCGAGGTACGGGATCAGCGCGAGCATCACCATCGCGGCGACGGCGGGATAGCGACCGGCGAGCGGGCCTTGACGCATCAGCTGGCGGCGCCCGTCGTGGGCCCGCTGCGGACAGGGCGCGCGGGAGCTTCTTTCGTGCATCGGCCGGTGATACGCATCGGTGCCGGTTGATAGCAGAAGTGGACATCGATATCCGCGTGAAAATCGCCGCAATCCATAAGGGATCGAGCACAGGCCCGGCGAGCCCCCGGAGAACGCTGTCCGGTCTGTATGCTGGGAGGATCATGGTCGTGGAGTCACCCGACCAGCTTCGAAGGGACGCTAGGCGCAACCGGGAGGCGATCCTCGAGGCCGCACGAGAGCTCTTCGCCGACTCGGCCGATGTCGCCATGTGCCAGGTGGCACGGCGCGCCGGCGTCGGACAGGCGACGCTCTATCGCAACTTCCCCGACCGCGGCGCACTCGCCGCCGAGATCCTCGGCGAGCATGTCGAGCGGATCGTCGAGCTCGCCGCCGACCATACGGACGATCCGGACGCCTTCTTCGTGCTGCTGCGGAGCCTCGTCGACGGCATGGTCCACCTGTACGCCCTAGCCGAGCTGGCCCGCGACGACGCGCGCAGCGACTCGCGCTTCGAGCGCGACCGGTTGCGGATCGCGGAGCTGATGAAGGGTCCCCTGCGCGCCGCGAAGGCTGCCGGGACGCTGCGACGCGACATCTCGCTCGACGACGTCTTCCTCCTGCTGGCGATGACACGCGGCGCGATCGGCGGCACCCGGGGCGCCGCCGCGCGCTCCGCCACGGCCCACCGGGTACTGACGCTGATGCTCGACGGTCTCACGCCGTGAGCAGGTGTTTGAGGGCCATCGGGGGACTCGCAAAGGCGGTTGGCACGATCACGGCGGGCAGCCTCAGGCGACGCGCAGCGAGACGAGTGTCTCGTCTTACGAGGGTGAGCGAGTGGACTCGAACGACCGCCTGGACCCCAACTAGAAACCCTTCGTTTGCGTTCATCTGTTTAACTTAGATGTCGGACTGCTCGACGCTGGTGCGAACGGATGTAGCTGCGCAGAGGCCCAGAACGCGGGCCACGTTCGCAACTGCGGCGCCACGAAGCCACGTGCCCCCGCCGAGGATCGCCCCGGAAAGACGCGCCTCTTCCCCATCCCAACGGCGGGGCCTGCTGGGGCTCGCGGCTGGGCGGTTGCCGTTGCGCGACTAGAAGAGCGTTCCGGCGTCGGCACTCCGGATCACGCGGTTCACGAGCTTCTTCGGCGGCCGCCCGATGGCGACGATGGTCGCAGGGACTGCCGAGGCGAGTGCTGGGCGCCGTTCGAAAGCGATCGCTCGACGAGGCCCGAACAGCGCGAC
>DASXCR010000186.1:0-10259 GCA_036491075.1 Solirubrobacteraceae bacterium | reverse complement strand
GTCGCTCGAGACGATCACGAAGCCCTCGACGTTCCCGGCGTAGAGCAGGTCCATCGCATCGATGATCAGCGCCGAGTCGGTGGAGTTCTTCCCGCGGGTGTAGGCGAACTGCTGCACCGGCTGGATCGCGTAGCGCAGCAGATCGTCCTTCCAACCGACGAGATTCTGAGTGGTCCAGTCGCCGTACGCGCGCTTGACCGTCGGCGTTCCGTACTTGGCGATCTCCTCGAGCAACTCGGTGGTGGCGCTGGCCGTCGTGTTGTCCGAGTCGATGAGGACCGCGAGCCGCGTCGCGTCGGTGATGCTCATGCGAGCATCGTCGCGCAACGCGGTGACGGGCGAAAGGTCGGCGGTCGCCTCGGCCGGTGGTCGACCAGAGCCTCTCACGCGCGAGACGGCGCGCCCTGGGCTACGCCAGCCCGCGTTCGCCGCCAAAGCGCGGTCACTCGATGTCGGTCCTCGTGAAGCGCGTGACGCTGACGCCGACGAGTGCGACGAGCCAGACGGCGGTGACGCCGATCGCCCGCAACACGTTCGGGTCGGAGGCGCTCGCGTCGCCGAGCTTGGAGCCGGAGATCGAGCGCATGAGGTCGATGATCGCGGCCGACAGGGCGTAGTCGCCGACGACCGGGATCGCGCCGAGCAGGTTGTCGATGACGAACGCGAAGACGAGTGCGAGCGCCATGCCGCCGGCCATGCTGCGGGTCACGAGCGCGAGCGTGAAGGCGACCGTCGCGTAGACGAGGTTGTTGAACAGCGCGGCGAGGCCGTATTGCAGCGAGTCGGCGACCGGCATCGACGTGCCGTGCGCGGACGCGATCGCCGAGAACACCGGCGCCGACGCCGCGGACAGGACGACCGTGACGACCGTGACCGTGCCCAGCACGATGCCGAGCTTGGCGAGCAGCAGCCGCATGCGGCTCGGGTCGGCGCTGAGCGCGCGGCGCAGCGTCTTCTGGCCGTACTCGACGCCCATCATCCAAGCGCCCAGCACGATCGCGCCGACCGACGTCACGAGCCCGACGCCGATCTGGACCGGCGCCATGTCCGGCCCCTTGCCGGGGCCGGCGAGCGCGGCCACCACCGCGGCGATGACGACGCCGGCGACCGTCGCCACGAGCGTCCAGCGCGGCGTCGGAAGGGCGAGCAGCTTGCGCAGTTCGGCGGTCATGAGATCGTCTCCAGCTGCGGCAGCAGCGCCGCATCGAGGTGGTCGGCGTCGTCGTGGTCGGTCGTGAGCGAGAGGAAGACCTGCTCGAGGTCGGCGCGATCGGCGCGCAGCTCGGAGACGAAGATCCCGGCCTCGGCGAGCGGCCGGCTGATCTGGTCGCCGTCGTCGATCGCTCCCGTGATACCGAGACCGCCCTCGCCCAGCGCCGTCGCGGCGAAGCCGGCCCGCACGAGCACATCCGCGGCGCGGTCGCAGTCGTCGGCGTGTACGCGCGTCACGAAGCCCGAGCTGCCGTAGCTCGCCAAGAGCTCCTCGATCGTGCCCTCGGCGACGAGTCGCCCGCGGCGGATGATCGTCGCGCGGTGGCACATGAGCTCGACCTCGGCGAGCAGGTGCGAGCAGACGAGGACGGACGTGCCGCGCGCGGGCAGGCGCTTGATGAGCTCGCGAATCTCGACGATTCCGGCCGGATCCAGGCCGTTGGTCGGCTCGTCGAGCACGACGAGCCGCGGGCCGCCCAGCAGCGCGAGCGCCAGCCCGAGGCGCTGCTTCATCCCGAGCGAGAACGCGCCCGTGCGCGTGTCGGCGCGGTGCGCCAGGCCGACGAGCGCGAGCAGCTCGTCGATCTGGCCGCCGGCGCCGCGCAGCTTGCGCGCCGAGGCCTCGATCTGCATGTTCTGGCGCGGCGTCGCGCGGGCGTAGATGGCGGGCCCCTCGATCAGGGTCCCGACCTGGCGCACGGCGGCGGCGAACCCCGCGCTGCCGGGGTGCTCGCCGAGGAGCGTGGTCGACCCCTCGGTCGCGGTGGCGAGCCCGAGCAGGACCCGGATCGCGGTCGTCTTGCCGGCCCCGTTGGGACCGAGCAGGCCACAGACGGTCCCCTCGGGGACCGAAAGCGACAGGCCTTCGACGGCGGTCGTGTCGCCGTAGCGCTTGACGAGTCCGTCGAATGTTGCGAGGTGTGTGGAGGGCATGCTCAGCACTGTCGCGGCGCGCGACGCGCAGCACATCGGCACGGCGGCCAGTTCGCACCCCACCGAGGTCTATGGCGAAATGGCCGAAAGTCGCTGTTTGGCGCTCGCCGGCTCGCGTAGCCTCGTCGTTGCATGGGCGCCATTGCCACGAGCGGTTCGGCCGCCTCGGGACGCACCGCGCGGCTGCGGTTGCTGCTGAGGGCGACCGAGCACGAGCGCGACGAGCTCGGGCGGACCGTGCCCCCGCGCAGCCGGCGCGACTGGACCGTCGACTGCGCGTGCTTCGCGATCGCCGTCGCGGGCGGCATCTACGGCCCGGGCGCGCTGCTCGAGAGCGGCGTCACGCCCTCGCCGATCGCGGCGGTACTCGTGGTCCTCGCCGGCGTCGTCGCCTGCCTCGCGGTCTGGCTGCGGCGACGCTGGCCGGTCGGAGTCGCGCTGCTCGCCGTCGTGCTCGGCACGTTCTCGGCCGCCGCGGGCGGCGCGGCGATCATCGCGCTGTTCAGCGTGGGCGTGCACCGCAGGGCGGTGGTCGCGATCTCGATCGTCGTGCTCGCCGGCGTCCTGACGCCGATCTACTTCGCGATCTATCCCGACGACGTCCCGTTCTGGGCCGACGTCGCGCTCGCGTCCGGCATCCAGGCAGCCGTCGTCGGTTGGGGGATGTTCATCCGCTCGCAGCGCGAGCTCATGCTCTCCCTGCGCGAGCGCACCCGCCAGGCGGAGTCCGAGCGCGACCTGCGGATGCGCCAGGCACGCGACGGCGAGCGCACGCGGATCGCGCGCGAGATGCACGACGTGCTCGCCCACAGCATCTCGCTCATCAGCCTGCACGCCGGCGCGTTGGAGGTGCGGCCCGACGCGCCACCGCACGAGATCTCCCGCGCCGCCGGCGTCGTGCGGGCGTCCGCGCACCGGGCGCTCGAGGACCTGCGCGAGGTCATCTACGTGCTGCGCGCGGAGCCGGACGGGGGCGACGGGCACCGTCCGCAGCCGACGATCGGCGACGTCGCGGAGCTCGTCGGGGCCTCGCGCGACGCGGGCACGGCGGTCGAGTTCGACCAGCGCGCGGATGCAGCGTCGCTTCCGATCGCGACCGGCCGCAACGTGTACCGGATCGTGCAGGAGGGGCTGACGAACGCGCGCAAGCACGCGCCGCTCGCGGCGGTGCAGGCCACGATCGACGGCGGTCCGGGCGACGGCCTGACCGTCGAGGTCGTCAGCCGGCGACCGATCGCGCAGCTCGGACGCGACGAGATCCCGGGTGCGGGCGCGGGCCTGGTCGGCCTGTCCGAGCGCGTCGAACTCGCGGGCGGGCGGCTGGAGCACGGGCGCACGGCCGCCGGTGACTACCGGCTGTGGGCGTGGCTGCCGTGGCCGCCGTGAGCGGACCGATCCGCGTGTTGATCGTCGACGACGACGCGCTCGTGCGCGCCGGCCTGGCGATGATGCTCGGCGGCGCCGGCGATCTCGAGATCGTCGGGGAGGCGCAGGACGGCACGCAGGTCATCGCCGCGATCGACGCGCACCGGCCGCACGTGGTGCTGATGGACATCCGGATGCCGAAGCTCGACGGCCTCCGCCGCGACGCGCCTCGTGCGCGCGCGACCGAACGCGCCCGAGGTGATCGTGCTGACGACGTTCGACGTCGACGACCACGTGCTCACCGCGCTGCGCGACGGGGCCGCCGGGTTCCTCGTCAAGGACACGCCGCCGACGGAGATCCTGCGCGCGATCCGGCTCGTCGCCGCGGGCGACGCGATGCTGTCGCCGACGGTGACGCGCAAGCTGCTCGACCATCTGTCGGCGGCCGGCGCCGGCGCCCCGAGCAACGCTCGTGCGATCGAGCTGCTGGGCGACCTCACCGAGCGTGAGCGCGAGGTCGCGGTCGCGGTCGCGGTCGGGCAGGTCAGCTCGAACGCCGACGTCGCGGCCGAGCTCTACATGAGCGTGGCGACGGTCAAGGCCCACGTCTCGCGGCTGCTCTCCAAGCTCGACCTCGACAACCGCGTGCAGATCGCGCTGCTCGTGCGCGACGCCGGGCTCTCTGCCGACGCGGCGCGCTGAGGCCCGGAGCCGCTGCCCGCAGCGACCGAACCGGCGGTGAGCGAGGAGCGCCGAGCGGCCACGCGCCCGCGCTCCGGCGCGCGTGCTCGCCCGTCGTCGCGCCCCGGCACGACACCGGGCGCGCGACGACTGAGACTCAGGCGGCGGGAGGGGGCGGCGGGCGCCAGGGCTCGCCGGGCTTGCGCGACGGCGGCGTCCAGCCCTTCGCGGTCATGCCGAGCGAGTTCATCGCGCGCTCCTTGACCGTCCACGGCAGGCGCCGGTACAGCGGGACGAACAGCACCCGCCACAGCGTGCCGCCCGACTCGCGATACGGCGCCACCGTCGACGGCTGGTCGCGCCCGATCTCGCTCAGCACGGCGAGGCGCAGGTAGTGCTCCGAGCGCTCGCGCAGGTTGCGCTTGGCGTCCGAGACCGAGCTCACGTCGCCACGACCAGCTCGTTCGCGCGCTGCGCCGCCAGCGCGTTCTGCGCGGCGATCGAGATCGGCTCGAAGAGGGCGCCGATCGGCGGCGAGTAGATGTTCTCCATGTAGGCGAGGTCGTACAGCGTCGCGCCGCGCTTGGCCGCGAACGCGAGGAAGTCGCAGCGCTCCTTGACGCCCTCGCCGCCGTGGATGACGCCCCCGATCAGCCGCAGCGTGCCCGGCTCGGCGAGCAACTTGACGAACGTCTTCGTGGCGCCCGGGAAGTAGCGCGCCTTCGTGACCCCGACGCCCTTCGCGAGCACGTACGGGATCCCGATCGACTTCGCGAGGTTCTCGCCCATCGAGAAGCCGCCGATCGTGTAGTCGCCTGCGACCATGCCCCACGGCACCCACACCGGGTCGTAGGCGAGGTCCGAGCCCGTGATGTTGAACGCCGCGACCCGGCCCTGGGCGTACGCGTGTGCGCCCGTGAGGCCGACGATCGGGACCATGTTCAGGCCGTGCGGGACCTCGATGACGTCGCCCGCTGCCCACACGCCCTTCGCCGACGTGCGCATGTGGTCGTCGACGACGACCGCGCCCGTCGTGCCGAGCTTCAGGCCGGCGGCCTCGGCGAGCGCGGTGTTCGGGACCTTGTGCAGGCCCGTCACGACCGCGTCGCATTCGATCACGCCGTCGGACGTCGTGACGGCGCAGACGTGCCCGTCGGCGTCGCCGTCGAAGGACTCGAGCCTCGTGCCGAGGTGCAGCTTGACGCCGCGCGCCTCGAGCGAGTCGTGGACGGGCTTGGCGACGTCGGGGTCGAGGATCTCGTGCAGCACCCACGGGCCCTCGTCGACGAGGTCGACCTGCAGCCCGCGGTGCGCCAGCGCGCCCGCCATCTCGACTGCGATCGGGCCGCCACCGTGGACGACGACGCGCTTCATGTCGTCGAGCTTCTCGTCGAACTCCATCGACTTGCGGATGTCCTTGACGTAGTGCAGCCCGTCGAGGTTCGCGCCCGGCACCTTCGGCTGCTCCCAGAAGAAGCCGGTGCAGAGGATCAGCTGGTCGAAGCCCTCCGGCTGGTTGCGGACCGTGATCGTGCGCCGGTCGAGGTCGATGTCGGTGACGGTCGTCTCCATGCGCATGTCGAGGCCGTCCTCCTCGTAGCGCGCGACGGTCGAGAGGAAGAGGTCCTCGAACTTCGGGATCTCGCGGCCGTGCACGAAGGGGATCCCGCACGGCGAGTAGGCGATGTCCGAGAACTCCGTGAAGACGCTCACCTTCAGGGCCGGGTTCAGGCGTTTGGTGATGGTGGCGGCTGCCGTACCCGCGCCGCCACCGCCGATGACGATCACGCGCTCCATGATGGTTCCTCTCGGTCGTTGACAATCAGATCTGAGATCTCCTCGCGCCGGCGATGCAGGCGCCACGTGCCGCCGTCGCGCGCGACGATCGCGGGGCGCAGGTCGCCGAACTGCGTCGACTGCACCTGGTTGTAGGCGCCGACGTCGCGGGCGATCAGCACGTCGCCGGGGGCAAGCTCGCCGAGCTGGGCGGCGGGGGCGATCACGTCGATGTTCAGGCACAGCGGCCCCGCGACGAGCGCCGGTGGGGCCATGAGGTCGCCTCGCGCTCGCAGCGCCTCCAGGCGCGGCCACGCCCACAGGGCACTGGCGAGCAGGTTCGTGCCGGCGTCGACCACGGCGCAGGTGCTCGCGTCGGCGAGGGTCTTGACGGCGACGACCGTGCAGGCGAGCTCGACCGCGTCGGCGACGAGCGCGCGGCCCGGCTCGAGCAGCAGGCGCCCGTCGAAGCCTGCGGCGTGCAGGGCGGCGGCGACCGCCGTGGCCGTGGCCGCGGCGTCCGGCGAGGGCGCGGCCGGCCAGCCGCCGCCGAGGTCGATCGTCTGCACGCCGAGCTCTGCGGCGAGACCGGCGAGCGTCGCGGCGGCCCGCGCGTGGACCGCCGGCGACTTCGCCCACGCGACGCGGACGTTGGCGGCGAGGTTGCCGGCGCGCTCGGCATCGCGGCCCTCGCTCGCGCCGGTGGGAGCGGTGAAGTCGGTCGAGACGAGGTGCACGGACAGCGCCTCGAGCGTCAGCCCGAGCTCGATCGCGCGGCGACCCGCGGCGACCACGTCCGCGGGGGCGATCCCGAAGCGGCTCGGCTGACCCTTCGGGCCGGGCAGCCCGACGCGGATCCCCGCCCGTAGCACGCCCGCGAGCGCCAGCCGTTGCAGCTCGGGCGCGCTGTCGACGATCACCAGCGCGCCGTCGGCGGCGGCACGCTCGAGCAGCGCATCCGGCTTGACCGGCCCGTTGACCGTGATCCGCGGCCCTTCGATCCCGACGACGTCGCGCGCCAGCGCGTACTCCGCGGCGCACACGACCTCGGCGCCCGCGCCGTCGTCGGCGAACGCGCGCAGGAACGCGGTCGTGCGGTTCGTCTTGTAGGAGTAGGAGATCTCGGTGTCCGGCCACGCCGCCGACCACGCCTCGCGCATGCCGGCCAGGCGCTCGCGGGCGCGGTCGACGTCGGCGAGCCAGAGCGGGGAGCCGTGCTCGGCGATCAGCTCGGCGACGCCGCTCACAGCCCCTCCCGCACGGTCGCGGCGAGGTGCAGCGCCCGCGACGTCCCCTTGCCGTCCAGCAGCGCCGCGACCGGCTCGCGCCAGCGTCCGGACGCCGCCTCGGCGATCGCCTCAGGCAGCACGCTGCGCAGGTGCCCCATCGCCCACGGGTCGGGTCGCGAGAGGTTCAGTCGCAGCGTCGTGGCGGCGCCCGTCGCGCCCATCCCGTCGCCGGGATACGTGGCGACGTGGCGTGCGAACAGCGCGACCATCAGCTCCTGCGACGTGACGCCCGCGCCGGACGTGTCCAGCGCACAGGCCAGCCCGCGCACCGGTGAGGTCGCGAGCCGCACCCCGTCGATGCCGGCGAGCGTGGTCTTCAGGTGCGAGAGGTTGCCCCGCACGATCCGCTCGGCATGCGGCAGGTAGTCGACGTCTTCGAGCGCGCCGAGCGCGCCGTGCTGGGCGATCAGGCTCGTGTTCAGGCGCGTCAGCGCGGCCTTCAGGCGCAGGCAGCTGCGCATCAGCCGCGACGGCCCGGCGAGGAAGCCGATCCGCGCGCCGGCCATCCCGAAGCAGTGCGAGACCGAGAACGTCGCGACGGCGTTCTCGGTCAGCCCCATGGCGGGCAGCGACGCGAACGGGACGGCGGGATCGATGACGAGCGGCGCGTGCGTGACGTCGTGGATCAGCAGCAGGTCGTGCTCGTCGGCGAGTCGCGCGAGGGCGGCGAGCTCGTCCGGCGTCTGCACGGTCCCGTACGGGTTCAGGGGGTCGACGACGACGATCGCACGGGTGCGCGGCGTGATCGCCGCGGCGACGACGTCGGGGTCGAGGCGAAAGCCGGTGCTCGCGTCGATCGGGACGGTCACGGGCACGGCGCCCGTGGCGATCACGGCCGACGGCACGTGGAAGTAGCCCGGATCGGACAGGATGACCTCGTCGCCGGGGCCGGCGACGGCCATCAGCGACAGCGCGATGCCGGCCTGCGCGCCCTCCGTTCCGATGACCTCGAACGTCTCGTCGCGCGGGCGGCCGAGCACCCGCGCGGCGGACTCGCGCAGCGGCTCGATGAGGTCCGGGCTGTACTGGTTGAGGTGCTCGGCGGTGACGGCGTCGCGCATCGCGTCGACCGCGCTGGCGGGCGGGCCGGCGAAGCAGGTCAGCCAGCCGAGGTCGGCCCAGGTCGCGGGATCCAGCCGCGTCGTGCCGCCGGGGTACATCGTCGCGGGGTCGAAGCCGACGATCGCGATCGCGTCGCGGTAGGTGAGGTAGTTCCACATCGCGTGGTGCGAGCGCTCGAGCGCGATCAATCGCTCGGACGCCAGTTGCGGCGTGCTGTCGGGGTCGGTGCCCCAGGTCAGGACGGAGGAGCTCATGCCGCCGCCCCACGCTCGGCGGTGGGGCCGGCGTCGGCGTCGGCGTCGGCGTCGCGCACGAAGCGCATGACGCGGTAGATCGCGTTGCGGTCTGAGGTGACGGTCGCCGGGACGTACCCGGCCGCGCGCGCGTAGCCCTCGATCTGCCCGGCCGGGCGCAGCCGCCACACGCAGCGCCCGCCCTCGGCGTTGCGCCACACGCGGGCGATGTACTCGATCTCCGGGTTCTCGACCTGGACGTTGCACACGATCTGCGCCGGCGCGACGGTCTCGGCGAGGTCGAGGAAGTGACGCGCGATGAGCGCGTCGTCGTGGTAGATGCCGTACAGACCGAGCTCGCAGACGACGTCCGGCCGCGGGCGCAGCGTCAGCAGGGCATCCCGATCGAAGGCGCTGGCCCGGCGCGTGGTCACGCGATCCTCGACGCCGAGCTCCCGAGCCGCAGCGGTCGCCTGCTCGAGCGCGGCCGCGTCGATGTCCCACAGGACGGCGGTGACGGCGGGGCGCAGCGCGATCGCGCGCAGGAGGTACGGGCTCGGGCCGGCGGCGAGGTCCGCCACCACGGGCCGATCGCCGGCGCTGGCGCCGATCGCCTCGAGCACGGCCGTCTCCGCGAGGCCGCGGATGTCGCGAAACGCCTGGCAGGTCGCGCGGTCGAGCAGCCGGCGGTCCAGCCGCCGGCCGATCGTCGTCCGTCCGGCCGCGCGGTCGGCGTAGACGTGCGCCATGAACGGCCCGGAGTCAAAGCCGTGGCGATGCCCGATCCGCGTCCCCTCGGACACGCACGCGCTCGCACGCGAGGCGAGCGAGAGCGCCGCGAAGCGCCACGCCCGCGGCGAGCTGCGCGGCAGCTCGGCCCGCAGCGCCTCGAACGTGCGAGCCGCCGGCTCAGCCGACATGGTGACCCGCATAGAGCCCGGTCTCGACGAGCTCGCGGCGGCGGTAGAGCTCGTGCGCGTCGCCCGCGGCGCTGTGCGGTCGGGTCATGAGGATGGCGAGCCGCTCCTGGGCCGCGTCGTTGTCGGCGATCACGACGGCGAGCGTCTGTGCGTCCTCGCCCTCGGCACCGGCGGCGTACGTGTCGAGCAGCTGCCCGAAGTGATCCAGCGAGCCCGCGGCGTAGGCGACGAGCTCCTCGAAGTCGGCGATGACCTCGATGCGCTCGTAGATCGCGTCGCCCTCGGGTGGCGCGACGTACGCGTCGGGGTCGACGCCGTGCGCGAGCGCGCGGATGCGGAAGAGGTTCATGTGGCGGGCGTTCGCGGCGACGAGCTCGGCGAGCAGCTGCTTGGCCTCGGGGTCGTCGGTCTCGGCAACGCGCGCCGAGAACAGGTCGACCCACCGGCGCATGCCGTAGGCGTGGCGGGCGAAGACCTTGCCGATGCGCTCGGGGTCCTCGCCGAGCACGGTGAGCAGTTCGTCGCGATTAGTCAGCATCGGTGGGCTCCGGTTCGGGGAGGTCGACCGCGACGTAGGTGACGTCGAGGTCCGGGGAGAGCATGTTCGAGACCCAGCAGAACGGCTTCGCGCGGGTGACGAGAGCCTCGAGGTCGTGCTGGCCGGCGCGCGCCGCGACCTCGATGCGCAGGGTCCCGTAGCGCAGCTCGCGGCCGGCGCGCTCGGCGTCGATCGTGACGCGCAGGCCGGGAAGCGCGACGTCGCGCTTGGCGGCGACGTGCGCGACGGC